>NZ_KQ969305.1:0-43561 GCF_001578675.1 Gordonia sp. QH-12 | reverse complement strand
ACCTCCACCAGCAGCGCAGCGGAGATGCCGTCCCAGCGGCGCCGGATGCGTTCGGCGGTCTGTGTGTGGGCCAGCAGTTCCGGTTCGGTCTCCGGTGACAGGGAGGTCTCGGCGAGTTTGACCGCCGCGGCATCGATCAGGGCGAGTAGTTCGGCGGGCTGCTCCGGCAGCGCACCGGTGGCGACGACAGTCGCGATCGGATCGGTGATCGGATCGGTCATCGCTGCCACCTCCCCCGAGTGTTTCAGCTGGTCACACCATGTTTTCTTGACCTACCTGAAAGCTATCACCCACCTATGACAAACAACATTGACGCGATCGACCTACGTTCGATTCTCAGTCGCCGACGCGAACAACACCGGCGGCCGACATCCGCTGCACGTCCTGCTCGTCGTAGCCGAGTTCCGCGAGCAGCGCGGCTGTATGGCGGCCGAGTGCCGGAACGTCGCCCATCGCCGCCTCGACGTCATCGAATGTGACCGGCGGAAGTAGTGCCTTGACCTGCGCGAACTCGGTACCGACAGTGCGCCAGCGATCCCGTGCGGAGAGCTGCGGATGCTCGGCGACCTGTTCGAGCTCGTTGATCTGGGCTGCCGGAACACCCGCGGCGGAAAGCTTCGCGTCGAGCTCCGCAGTGGTCCACAGCCTGGTCCGTTGCGCCACTGCGGCGTCGCACGCCGCCCGGTTCTCGACTCGCTTCATATTGGTGGAGAATCGCGGGTCGGTCGTCAGCTCGGGGACGCCCAACACTGTGGTGAGCGCCTTCCAGCCTCCTTCACTCTGAACGCCGATCAAGATCTGTCCGTCGCTGGTGGGGTACGAGTCGTACGGCGCGATCGACACATGACTCACGCCCATCCGCGGCGGCTGCACGCCCGTGTACATCTGCGTGTAGAGCGAATGTCCCATCCATTCGACGGTCGATTCGAGCATCGAGACCTCGACCGCCGCTCCGACTCCGGTGCGGCAGCGACGCAGGAGCGCCGCGAGAACCGCCTGTGCGCAGTACATACCGGAGGCGATGTCGGCGGTCGGAATCCCGGTCTTGGCGGCATGCTCCGGTGTACCCGTGATGGAGATGAGGCCGCTCTCGGCCTGAATGAGCATGTCGTACGCCTTGCGCTGCTCGAACGGACCGCCTCGGCCGTAGCCCGACAGATCGACCGTGACCAACTCGGGGTGACCCTCGCGCAACTCATCGGCCCCCAGGCCGAGCCGCGCCGCTGCGCCCGGCGCCAGGTTCTGCAGAAAGACGTCCGCGTCGCGGATCAGCGCACGGACCACCTTGCGCCCCTCGTCCGACTTCAGGTCGACGGCGATGGATTCCTTCCCGCGGTTCAGCCACACGAAGTGCGCGCCGGTGCCGTGCACGGCGTCGTCGTAGGCGCGGGCGAAATCGCCGCCGTCGGTCCGTTCCACTTTGATGACGCGGGCGCCGAGATCGGCCAGATGGCGGGACGCGAGCGGCGCGGCGACGGCCTGTTCGAGAGTCACGACCGTGTAACCGGCGAGGGGGAGGAGTTGGTCGGGACGCAGTGCCATACACTCCACTATCGCACCGCGGCGATGGGCGGCTCCGGCGGGCGGCGTGTCACCCGATCGAGCGATTTGTGGTGTGACGACCGGCTCCCGCGACCCGCCCGAATCCGTCGTTCGGGGCCGCTGCACACGGTTTGGACCTGCACCGTTATCAGATTCATCGCGCTCTGACCTGCAGGTCGAGACGGATCGTGCCATTTGTCGTTGTGACAACGCGGTGATTCACTATCCCGGACCAGCGAGCCGGACAGGCTCGCGTGATCGGTGCGGCCTCGAGTCGCAGGAGGTGACCGATGCGTTCAATTCGCACGATCGGCTGGAGGGCCGTCGTTCTGACGGCAGCGGCTCTGGTGGTGGCCCTGGCCGGATCGGCCGTCCTTGCGCCGCCCGCGTCGGCCGCCGGAGAGTTGGATCGGTACCTGGATCTGCCGTTGGTCAATCGCCATGCGGATCACGGTCCCGGCGGGGTCAACCCGGCACTCCCCACCGACCCGAAGGTCCTCAAGAACCTGCTCGACGAGGCGCGTGAACGAGGGGTCGCGCCTACGTCGTACCAGGCCCTGTTGCTTCAGTACTGGCTGGCCGACACCACAGTGGCGGCGGGAATCGACCTCAAGTCGTGGAACCCGCGCGCGGGAGTGACTGCGAACCGCGGAAACCTCACGAAGTCGTACCAGTTCTACAAGAACCTGCAGCTCAAGCACCGCGAACTCCAGTGGGCCGGGATGGGCGGGCTCGTCGGTGCCGATTTCGGCGGCGGGCTCCTCGACTTCGAGCTGGCCACCGACGTCTACGAGTTCACGCGGTTGGCACCGGTGGCGAACGCCATCGTCACCGAGACCAACAGGGCGTTCGGACCGACGATGATCGACAAGCTCCCCAAGGGTCTGCGCGCGCTGGCCCGCGTCGGCGCCACCCTCACGCCGGCCGACCTCCAGTACGTGCAGGGCTCGATCCTCGTGATGCAGAAGAACATCTTCAGCGACCTGATGCCGATGCACCGCGCATACGTGACCGGCGGACTGTCGGCACTGCGAGAGATGTACCGAGCGGGACTCTTCCCCGCCGACGTCATGAAGGCGTGGGAGGATGTCGCGAGCAAGACGCCCGACGGGATCGCGGCGGGCAATGCGCGCCTGCTGAGGCGTGAGCAGGGCGAGATCATCAACGAGCAGTGGGACACGGTCCGCGCCTACCGCGGGGACGTCGGTGAGGCGATGACCTACGCAAGCACCCTCGCCGGGTCGCCGTCGGTGGCCGGAGTCCTTCCGCTGCGCTCGTACAAGCCGCTGAAGCTGACGGGGACCACGCCCGACGGGCGGACCGTCACCGCGACCGTGCCGCTGCCGTCGTGGAACTGGTCGGTCTTCGACGAGCGATGGGATTACATCACCCACGAACTGCTGCCGAAGTACCGATTCCAGGTGGAGAACCGCTGGCCGGACCTGCGCCGAGAACTGGTGATGCCGGCCGATCCGCAGATGGAGCAGCACCGCCCCATCTTCAATCTCCTGCCGATGATGCAGTCGGCGCTCGACACGCTGAAGGTGGAGGTCCGATGAAAGCGCAGCGTTGGATCGTCGCGGCGGTCGCACTGCTGAGCGCCCTGACCGTCGGTGCCTCCCTCACGGCCGCGCCGGCCGCGGCCGGACCGCCGAACCGCACTCCCCAACTCGGCGAGGTCTTCAACGGTTTCGTACTCGGGACCTTCCAGCACGGCAGGATGGGTACGCCCGACGAGATCCTCAAGCCGCTGCAGTCCACCGACCCGTTCTACAAGGAGCCGCGACTCACGGGATCGGAGAAGGCCGGGACGCTGCTGAAGGCCGAGCCCGTGGCCGTCCAGTTCGCCGGCTTCCGCCCGGGCGACGTGGATGCGTACAAGATCATGTACGTCACCACGGCGCTCGACGGTGAGCCCGACATCAGCACCGGGCTGATCATGATCCCGCGCGACGGCCGCAAGAACGCCACGCGGCCGATCGTCAGCTACCAGATGGCCAACGACAGCGTGGGCGCCAACTGCCATCCGTCGGTGATGTGGACCGGTGGCGATCCGATCGACGGCGCCTCGTGGTCGGCCCTCGGGCCGCTGGCACAGTTGTTCGGCAAAGGGTACGCCGTCGTGATGTCGGACGTCGGTAACAACGGCGACCCGCGTCCGCACGGCGTGTTCGCCGGAAAGTACAACGCCCGCACCAGTCTCGACGCGGTGCGCGCCGCGCTCGCGGTCCGCGATGCCGGTCTGTCCGCATCGTCGCCGATCGGCATGTTCGGCATCGCCGGCGGCGGTGTCGGCACCGGTCACGCGTTGGAGATGAAGGATCAGTACGCGCCGGAACTGAACATCAAGGCCGCGGTGCTCGAGGGAATGGTTCCGAACTACCGGAACTTCATCGCGACCGCCGACGGCTCCGTCGGTTCGGGTTTCGCGATGGCGACCCTTCTGGGCCTGGAGCCGCACTACCCGGACATGCGGATCGACGACCACCTCACGGATGCGGGACGCGCCGTGGCCGATTACTACCGGACCCAGTGCCAGACGCCCGCGTACTTCACATTGCCGCTGGTACCGCTGAACACGCTGTTCAAGGGGAATGAGTCGCCTGCGACGATCCCCGCGTTCCAGCGCGCCTACCGGGACAACGTGATGGGGCAGGGGACGGCAGCGAAGGGCGTGCGCACACTCGTCGCGTCGTGCGTGGCCGACGACTCGCCGATGTCGCTGGTACCGGCTGCCGATTCGCGCAAGCTGGTCCGAGCGTGGCGCAGCCGAGGCGCTCGCGTCGACTACCAGCCGACGGACTGCAGCATGGTCAAGTTCATCACCGACATGTACGGCTGGGGCACTGACCTGTTCGGCATGCAGACCGTCGACTGGCTGGCGGCGAATCTGAAGGGGTAGAGGGGGTTTCGACTCGCTTCGCTCGCTCAACGAGCCTGGGGAGGGATGCTCGCTCAACGAGCCTGCGGGGTGCGCTGGGCGGGGTCTGGGGTTTCGACTCGCTTCGCTCGCTCAACGAGCCTGAGGAGGACGCTCGCTCAACAAGCCTGCGGGGGTGCGCTGGGCGGGGTCTGGGGTTTCGACTCGCTTCGCTCGCTCAACAAGCCTGGGAGGGATGCTCGCTCAACGAGCCTGGGGAGGACGCTCGCTCAACCAGCCTGGGGAGGGCCTGGGAGGCGCTCGTCAGGACTTCTTCGACGTACCGGGGAGCACGCCGGCGTCGAGCACCGGCTTGACGAAGGGGCGAGTGCGCTCGATGAGGTCGGCGACGTCGGTGCCCAGACTCGCGCCGGTCAGTAGGTCGGTGCGTGCTTCGATGTCCTGATACAGGTCGAAGCCCGCCGAAGTGAGGCGGTGTCCGTCGTCGCCGATCTCGACGAGACCGCGCCGCGCCAGTCGGTCGACGGAGGCGTCCCAGTCGTCCTCCGACCACCCGCGGGTGAGTAGGAAGAACCGATGCCCCATCACCCGTCGACGGACGGTCGGGTCGGGCAATGCGGCCTCGTGGAAGACGCCGGCGTCGATCCCGTCCAGACCGTGGCCGATCAGCTCGGCGATGTGGTTGTCGCCGCGCCATTCCCGGAGTACCGACAAGTGACGCCAGAGGGCGAGGTGCGGCGCGTCGGGAATCGGGGTGGACGCCCATGCCGCGCCCAGGGGCCGACCGGAGACGGGCAGTCCTCCGACCGCCTTCTCGTACTCGGGCAGCAGCGGCGTGATCCGCTCGCACGCGGCACCCGGATGGCGCGGTACTGCTCGTCGAGCATCGCGTACCGCCGTTCGGCGACCTTCTCGAGGCCGACGGCCCGAGCGCGGTCCCATGCGGATTCGACGAGCGCGGGTGAGAAGTTGTAGAAAGCGGCGGCTACGACCGCTCCCGTGGCATCGCCCATCGGGGCGCCGGTAGAAGGCGTGGCCGTCGAGCCCGAGGTCGGTCTGGGCGTCGCCGAGGCCCGGATTGAAGTAGGCGAGGACGTGGAAGGGTTCAAGAGTCTCGTAGGCGCGGCGCGCGATCGCCGCCTGTTCGGTGCTCATGAGTGTCACTGTGCCATCACCGGACCGGCTCCCGCGCCCGGACGGACACGGATCACCGTCGGACGCGGATCGCCGGCATCGGCGACGAGACCCGGCAACGTGCTCTCGATCCGCATCGCGGCCTCGGCCGGTGCCAGGGCGACGACGCTGCCGCCGAATCCTCCGCCGGTCATCCGGGCCCCGAAGGCGCCGAGGTCGCGGGCGGTCTCCGCGATGCGGTCGATGCGGGGTGTGGTGATCTCGAAGTCGGTGCGCATCGAGTGGTGCGACTGATTCATCAGTTCTCCGAAACGCGTGCAGTCTCCGTCGCGCAACGCCTGTGCTGCGTCCCGGACCCGTCGGTTCTCGGTGAGAACGTGCCTGGCGCGGCGCCGCAGTTCGTCGTCGCGGAGTGCTCGCCAGCCGTCGTCTCGGACATAGCGCAAGCTGGGCGCCGACAGGCGGCGGGCGGCGTCCTCGCACGCCGCTCGTCGCCTCCGGTACTCGCCGTCGGCGTTCCGGTGCGGGGACCGCGAATCGATGACGAGGAGCACCGCGCCGCCCAGAGCCACCGGCACCGGCGTCACCTGCAGTGAGCGGAAGTCGAGGAGCAGAGCGGTGCCGTCGGCGCCGAACAGACTGCTCAACTGGTCGAGCAGACCGGTGGGGGCGCCCACGTATCGGTTCTCGGCGCGCTGGGCGATCAGCGCGAGGGTGCGCCGGTCGACGGTGGCCCCGGCCGCGGCGGCCAGCGCGTGGAGCACCGCGCACTCCAGAGCAGCAGACGACGACAGTCCCGCTCCGACCGGCACATCGGAGCGGATCTCCATGCGCCCGCCGGGCACCCGGACACCGTGTTCGCGCAGCGCCCAGACACAGCCCGCCACATACGACGCCCAGCCGGTCACCCGGGTGCCGTGCGCCGCGTCATCGTCGGGAGCGGTGTCGATGGGCACGCCGGCCCGGCCGGGCGCGAGGTCGGAGGAGACGACGACCGATTCGGCGGCCGGGTCCGGCCGGAAGCTCACCGTGGTCCCGAGCTGCAGCGCGATCGACAGCGCCAGCCCGTCGTTGTAGTCCGTGTGCTCACCGATCAGATTGACGCGGCCCGGCGCATATGCGCGCACCTCCGGCTCCCGCGACCGCGGTCCGGGAGACGAGGTGCTGCCGGCCGATCCCTCAGGCATGTCTGCCATGGTCCGCCTGTCGGCCGAGCGCCGCACGCAATTGCTCGGCGATGTCCTCGGGGGTCTTGTCCGTGATGAAGGCATCGCGCGCCGACTCGGACCCGGCCAGGTATTTGAGTCTGTGGGCGCTGCGGCGGATCGAGAAGATCTCGGCGTGCAGGTAGCCCTCGGCCGCGTCGGCCGGATACTGATGCCACGACGCGACGTAGGGCAGCGGGGCGTCGTACAGGGCGTCGCAGGCTCGAAGGACCGCGAGCTGGGTCCGCGCGAGGTCGTCGGCCTCCCGGTCGGTGAGTTCGCCGAGACCGCGGACGTGCCGGTTCGGGTAGACGTGCACCTCCACCGGCCAGCGCGCCGCGAACGGTACGAACGCAGTGGTGTGCGCGGTCGACAGGAGAATTCGCTCGCCGTCTTCGAGTTCGCGGGCGAGGATCGCTTCGAAGAGGTCTGCGGAGTGCTCGCGCCGGTACCGACCGGCCGACCGCAGCATCGATTCGGTGCGGCGGGTACGGAACGGGTAGGCGTAGATCTGGCCGTGCGGGTGACCGAGGGTCACGCCGATCTCCTCGCCGCGATTCTCGAAACAATGGACCTCGCGCACGCCGTCCAACGCCATGAGCTCGGCGGTCCGGTGCGCCAGAGCGTCGAGGACCAGGCGGGCGCGGCGTTCGGGGAGTGCGCCGAACGAACCGTCGTGGTCGCTGGTGAAGCAGACCACCTCGCAGCGGCCGGTGCCCGGAATCTCGGTCCGCAGCGGATCGTCGCTCGCCGGCGGCGACGCTCCGGCACCGGCAGGCTCCGGTGGTGCGGCGAGCGACGGGAAGCGATTCTCGAACACCGCCACCCCGTAGTCCGACGCTGGGATCTCGCTTCGGAGACCCTCCGGGTCGGGGCACAGCGGGCACTGCCGCCGCGGCGGCAGATGGGTACGGTCCTGGCGCGCGGGCGCCACGATCACCCAGTCGTCCGTGACGGGGTCTCGGCGGACGGTCGTCGCACCGCGATCCGTCGGCAGGTCGCGGCGGTCGGGGCGCAGGACGGAGGCCTCGCCGTCGTCGAACAGCAGTATCTCGCGTCCGTCACTGAGCCGTC
Organism: Gordonia sp. QH-12; assembly: GCF_001578675.1. Taxonomy (NCBI): domain Bacteria; kingdom Bacillati; phylum Actinomycetota; class Actinomycetes; order Mycobacteriales; family Gordoniaceae; genus Gordonia; species Gordonia sp. QH-12. The sequence continues at coordinate 35,725 of NZ_KQ969305.1, read as the reverse complement.
CGCGGACCGGTTCGGGGAGAGACCTCGCCGTCGACACGCGGCGAATCTACCATCGGGCTCCGGTCGCGACGACCTTCCGCGACCGGAGGCCGGCACGCGTTTTCAGATCGTCACGGGGAGACGACCCCGGGTCCGGCTCATCCCTCGACCACCTCGGCGTCGATACGCGTACCCGCAGGGACCAGGGCGTACACCGCCGCGGCGACCGCCAGCATGATGAGACCGCCGGTGAGGCTGGTGATCTGCAGCGAATCGGTGAACGCGGTACCGGCTTGCTGTGCCAGGTTCGGCATGTGCAGCTGATCGGCGACGCCCGCCGCGGACCCGATCGACTCGCGGGCCGCGTCGTGCAATCGGGGATCGAGGTCGTCCAGCGCGCCGGACTCGTCGAGCCGGCTGCGATAGAGCACCGCGGCGACGCTGCCGAGGAGCGCGACACCGATGACGCTGCCGAGTTCGTAGGAGGTCTCCTCCATCGCGGCGGCGTTGCCCGCGCGGTTCTCGGGGCTGCCCGACATGATCAGCGCCGAGCCGATCGCCAGCGATCCGATGCCGACACCCACCAGGATCAACGACACGACGGCCGACGCGTAGTGCAGCTCTCCGGGGATCAGGTACACGGCGATCATGCCGATGCCGGCCACCGCGATGCCGCCGGCAATGACGATTCGCGGACCGATGCGTTCGGCCAGACGCGGTGCGGCGAGCGACGCGGCGGCCGAGGCGACAGCGAGCGGGACCAGCTGCAGGCCGGCACGGATCGGTGAACTGCCCTCTACCGACTGCAGCCACTGGGCGAGCAGCAGCAGGGCCGCGGCCATCGCGAACATCGAGCCGAGGGCGCCGGCGATACCGCCGGTGAAGACGCGGCTGCGGAACAGTCCGACGTCGAGCATCGGCCGGTCCTGGCGCAGACTGCGGCGGACGAAGACGGTCAGCAGCAGCACTCCTGCGGCGAACGCGGCCCAGCCCTCGGGGACCAGCAGACTCGATTCGGCACCGAAGTGCTTCACCGACCACATCAGGAGCACCATGCCGGAGAACGAGAGGGCGATGCCCAGCCAGTCCCAGACTCCCGGGTCGGCCGACCGCGACTCGGGGAGCAGGAAGACCCCGGCGACCACGGCCAGCGCCATCAGCGGAGCGTTGACCAGGAAAGCCGACTGCCAGGAGAAGTGCTCCACCAGGAAACCGCCGACCAGCGGGCCGATCGCCGCACCGAGACCGGCGACCGACGACCACACCGCGAGTGCGCGCGCCCGCCGGCGCGCGTCGGTGAACAGGACGCGGATCGTCGACAGTGTGGTCGGCATGATGAACGCGCCGCCGGTGCCGAGGAGGGCGCGGATGGCGATCACCGCGGTCGCCGACTCGGCGACCAGGACGAGCAGCGATGCGGCGCCGAAGACGGCGTACCCGGCCAACAGCATCCGCTTGCGTCCCCAGCGGTCGGCCAGCGATGCGGCCGGGACGAGCAGCCCGGCGAGCACCAGCGAGTAGACGTCGACGATCCACAGCAGCTGGGAGGCGGTGGGCTCCAAGTCGGCCGACATCGCGGGAAGAGCGATGTTCAGGATCGTCATATCCATCACGATCACGAGCAGGCTCGCACTCAACACAGCGGTCGCGAGCCAGGCGCGGACGGTGGAGTAGCCGGTGCTCCCCGTGGTGGGTGAGGCAGTCATCACGGTTGTCTTTTCTGCGCCATGAACGGCGCGACGAGAGTGTGCAGGAAGTCTTTGGAGACGACGGTGTTGTGCAATGCCGCGTGCATCACGACACCGTCGGAGACGATCGCGAGGGCGAGCGCGTTGTCGGGTCCGACGTAATCGCTCAAGATCTCGACGAGATTGGTCTGCCAGCGGAGCGACAGCGCGCGCAACTCGGGATCGAACAGGCCCGCCGATATCAGCGAGACGTCGGCCGCGACGGCGCGGCTGTCGGCGAGGTAGTCGTGAATCTGATCCACCAGCGCTTCCGCTGACCCGCCGGCCGCGACCAGGCTGCTCCGCACGGCGGCCAGGTCTTCGTCGACCTCCGCGGCGAGCCGCTCCAGGGCCTGGGTGCGCAGGTCGTCGATGGAGGTGAAGTACTGGGTCGTCGATCCCAACGGCACACCCGCACGCTCGGCGACGCGGCGGTGCGTCAGCGCGGCCGGTCCGAGTTCGATCACCAGATCCGCCGCCGCGGCGAGAATCGCCGCCCGCCGTGCCTCCGGGTCGTGCTTGGCCATGACTCCATCGCAATTCTGTACGAATGTACATGTACTTTTGTACAGGGTTGGCGGAGGTCTGTCGACCGAATATCGGAGGGCTCAGCCCCACGTCTCGCGGATGTGTGACGACAAGGCGTCGAGCGGTGCGGTGGAACGGGTGGCGCGAGAGGTGATGATGGCGCCTTCGAGGGCTGCCACCAGCATGTCGCCAGCCCGTCGGGCGGCGTCCGCGGCCAGTCCGTCGGCCTCGAAGGATGCGGCGATCTGGCCCGCCAGCGTTTGGAAAGCCGTGGCGGCGCGCTCGGCCGCACCCGGGTACTCCGCGGCGGAGGTGGAGGCGGCAACCAGGGGGCAGCCGAGGCGGTAGTCGTGGCGCACCAGGGTCTGCTTCCACTCGTCCACGATGACGATCAGACCCTCCACAGCGGTCCGGCCGTACAGTGCGGCCGCGAGGCGCGACGAGGCGTGCCTGCCCGCCTCGTCGGTGGCCTGCTCCAGCAGTTGCGCCTTGCCGCGGGGGAAGTGCTGGTACATCGAGCGCCGCGCCACGCCGCTGTGCTCCATGAGCTCCGACATTCCGAATCCGTCGGCTCCCTTGCTCCGGAGCAGCTGAGTCGCCGACAGGAGCAGTCGGTCGCGGACGGGGAGTGTTGCCATGCACTCAGGGTACGCGTGAGTAGAACGATCGTTCTGTTACCGTCGACGCATGACTCACGTTTTCGATGAGGCCATCGCCCTCACGCCCACGGCGTCGGACCATGTGGTCCGCGCGCAGACGCATCCCGCGTACAACAACATGGTCGGCCCGTTCGGCGGCATCACGGCCGCGACCGTCGTCAACGGCATCCAGCAGCGGCCCGACGTCCTCGGCGATCCGCTCGCGCTGACCATCAATTACGCGGCACCGATCGCCGAAGGACAGTGGGATCTCGACCTGCGGCCCGTCCGGACCAACCGCACCAATCAGCACTGGGTGGTGACGATCAGCCAATCCGGACAGGTGGCGGCCACCGGCACCGCGGTCTTCGGCGTCGCCCGTGACACCTGGTCCGACACCGAGCCGACGCCTCCGGCCGCACCGCCCGCCGAGGAGGTCGAGGTCAGCGAGTACGTGGACTTCATCGCCTGGGCCAAGAACTACGACAAGCGGTTCGTCGCGGGCGGCATGGACGGGAGGAACGACGCCGACTCGACGTCGACGCTGTGGCTGCGCGACCGGCCCGAGCGGCCGCTCGACTTCCCGGCGCTCACCGCGATGACCGACGTGTTCTACCCTCGTGTCTTTCTCCGGCACGGAACCTACATGCCGGCGGGCACCATCACCCTGACCACGTATTTCCACGCCACCGCGCAGGAACTCGAGGCGCATGGAACCGGACACGTCCTCGCGACGGCGCGCGCCGCCCGGTTCGGGCACGGTCATTTCGACCAGTACGGACAGCTCTGGTCGGGCGAGGTGCTCCTCGCGACCACGCACCAGCTCGTGTACTTCAAAGACCCCGCCTGATTCGAGGTCGCCCGAGTGTCCCGGCCGTGCCCGGATACACTCGGGCGATACGTCACGGTGCTCGGGAAGTCCGGTGAGAAGCCGGCGCGGTACTCGCCACTGTGAACAGGTCCGGAAGTCGCCGGGAGTGCAGGACTCCAGCCACTGGGTGCTCGTCATCTGGGAAGGTGTGACCGCCGGCAGTCCTGTGTAGCCAGGAGACCGGCCGCGGCGTACCCCGAAGTTCCACGAGTATCTGGAAAGGGGGTCGCATTGCGCACCCTGAAGAACGCGGTGATCCTGGCCGTCGCCGGCACCGTCCTCACCGTCTCTGCCTGTTCCGGCGACGATCCCGCATCCGGCGCCGACGGCTCGGCGATCAGCCTGCAGAACTGCGGCCGCACCGTCACCCTGAAGAAGCCGGCCGACGCGGCCATCACCGTCAACCAGGGGGCCACCGAGTCGGCCCTGGCCGTCGGCGCCGGCGGGCAGCTGGTCGGCACCGCCTACCTCGACAGCGCCATCGCCCCGCAATGGGCCGCAGCCTACGGCGAGATCCCGGTGCTGTCGGAGAAGTACCCCACCCGCGAAGCGGTCCTCGAGAAGCACCCCGACCTGATCGCCGCGTCGTACAGCAGCGCCTTCGACGACAAGGCGCTGGGAAGCCGGCAGTCGTTCGACGACCTCGGTGTGGCGACCTACGTGTCGCCCTTCGGCTGCGAGGACAAGTTGAAGCGTCCGGCCTCGTCCTGGGACGCGGTGGCCGGTGAGACCAGCGACTACGGCGTGCTCTTCGGACGGACGGCCGATGCCGACCGGGTGAACGCCGACATGCGCGCGAAGCTCGCCGACCTCACCGCGAAGTCGGCCGGACGGGGCAAGACGGTTCTGTGGTGGGATTCCTCGACTGACAAGCCCTTCGTCGGTGCCGGCGACGGCGGGCCGCAATTGGTCATCGACGCCGTCGGCGCGAAGAACGTCTTCGGAGATCTCTCCGGCAACTGGGCCGAGACCGGCTGGGAGGCGGTGCTCAAAGCCGATCCGGACGTGATCGTCCTGGTGGACGCCGACTGGGATCCGGCCGCCGCCAAGCGGAAGTATCTGGAGTCCGACCCGGCGCTCAAGGACCTGAAGGCCGTCGCGAAGGGATCGTTCGTGGTGATCCCGTTCGCTGAGAGCACCCCCGGTCCGCGGCTGATCGACGGCGCCGCCAAGCTGTCGGACGCGCTCGCGAAGTAGTCGGCGCGTGCGCGAACGGCTCCGCGGTACACCGGCCCTGGCGGGTTGGCTGGCCGGACTGACGATCCTGCTGCTGATCAGCATGGCGCTCGGAATCGTGGTCGGATCGGCCGATCTGCCGCTGGGCACAGTGGTGCGAGCGCTCGGCAGCAGCGTGGGCATCGGCACGTCCGATGTGCTCGACGAGAACATCGTCGTTCAGCTGCGGCTGCCGCGGGTGGTCGGAGCGGCACTCATCGGTGCGGGCCTGGCGGTCTGCGGCACCGTCCTGCAGTCGTTGACGGGCAACCAGCTGGCCGACCCGTACATCCTCGGGATGTCTGGCGGTGCGTCTCTCGGCGCCGTGGTGGTGTTGAGCACGGGAGTCGGCATGGGCAGCATGGCCGGTGGCTCAGTGGTCTCCGTCGCAGCGTTTCTGGGGGCGATGGGTGCGCTGCTGCTGGTGTTCGCGATCGCGGTCACGCGCGGGGGCGCGCTGCTTCCGGGCAGACTGATCCTGGCCGGCGTCGCCGTCGGGCAACTCGCCGCGGCGCTGAGTTCGGCGTTGATCTACTTCGGCCCGCACGGCACCGCCGACCGCGTCATGTTCTGGTCGATGGGGTCGGTGGCCGGCATCCGCTGGAACACCCTCGCGCTGACCGCGATCGTCACCGTGTGCACGATCGTCGCCGTGCTGGCCCACGCCCGAACGCTGGACGCCTTCGCCTTCGGTGAACGCGCCGCCGCGAGCCTGGGCACTCACGTGGCCCGCACTCGCTGGGTGCTCTACGCGCTGGTGTCGCTGTGCACCGCCGTCCTGGTGGCGCTGTCGGGGATCATCGGGTTCGTGGGGCTCGTGGTGCCGCACATGGTTCGCTTTCTCGTGGGCCCGCTGCACTATCGGGTCCTGCCGGTGGCGGTGGTGCTCGGGGCATTGGTGGTGGTCTGGGCCGACATCATCGCCCGCGGCGTGATGCCGTCGCGGGAACTGCCGCTCGGGCTCGTCACCTCGGTGATCGGCGTGCCCGCCTTCATCTACCTGCTCCGGCGACAGCGAGGCACCGAATGACCGGTACCGAGACCGGGATGCCCGGCATCGAGATGCGGGCGGTGAGCTTCGCCCGCGGCGAGCGGAGAATCCTCGACGACGTCACGGCCCGGGCGCCCGCCGGCCGATTCACCGGCGTGATCGGCCCGAACGGGTCCGGAAAGTCGACCCTGCTGTCGATGGTGATGCGTTGGCAGCGGCCCGACGCCGGACAGGTGCTGCTGGGCGGCACCGACGTCCGGGAGTTGGGCCGCCGCGAGTTCGCGCGCACCGTCGCCGAGCTGGAACAGCACTCGGCGACCGTCCTGGAACTGTCGGTGGAACAGATTGTGGAGCTCGGCACCATCCCGCACGCCGGCGGATGGGCCAGGCCGCTCGGAGACGCCGCGCACGAGGCGCATCAGGCCATCGGAACGCTCGGCATCGAGCATCTGCGGCACCGCACCTGGCAGACCCTGTCCGGCGGCGAACGGCAGAAGGTCCAGATGGCGCGGGCGCTGGCGCAGCGCCCGAAGGTCCTCGTCCTCGACGAGCCGACCAACCATCTCGATGTGGCGGCCGGGCTTCACCTGCTGCAGCTGGCCCGGGATCTCGGCCTCACCGTCCTCGCTGCCCTGCACGATCTGCAACTCGCCGCGATGTACTGCGACCACCTCGTCGTGCTCGACGAGGGCCGCGTCCGTGCGCAGGGCAGCGCCTCCGAGGTGCTGACGCCCGAGTTGCTGGCGGACGTCTACGGCCTCGACGCGCAGGTGCTTCGCCATCCGGTCACCGGCGGGCCACTGATCGTCATGTGCGGCGTGGTTTCGGCCACAGGAGGGGAGAAGTGATGATCGACGCCGACTGGGTGATCGTGACGGCGCCGACGGATCGCGGCGCGGATGTGCACGGCGAACTCGCCCGTGCGCTGGGAGAGCTCGCCGAACGCCATCCGGGCACGGTCTTCCGCTCCGCCGTCCTGGGCGGTGAGTCCGACACCGTCACCGAGGTGCTCGACGAGGCGGCCCGCGAGGGCGCCGACTCGGTGGTGGTGCTGAGCGGTCAGACGCTCGCCGACCGAAAGATGGACGCTTGGTTCCGCCGCGTGATCGGGCACTGGCTGCGGAACCGCCCGGCGGGCTCCGCGCCGGATATCAGAATCGGCGGATCGCTTTGCCAGACAACGGATTACGCGAATCTGATCGAGCGGGCTGCCGCCGACGGCGGGGCCCCGGCCCGCGATACCACCGCCCCGCTCGCGACGAAGGCCTGGGACGCGGTTCCCGGGTTCGCGCGACACGTGCTGGTCTGCCGCGGTCCCCGATGCTCGGCGCGAGGGGGCGCCGAGACGCAGTCGGAACTCTCCGCCGAACTCGACGCCCGGCGGCTCGGCGACGACGACGTCCTCATCACGCTCACCGGGTGCCTGTTCCCCTGCTCGCAGGCGCCGGTGGTCGCGGTCTACCCGGACGACGTCTGGTACGCCGGACTCACAGCGGCGCGAGTCGCCGATGTGGTGGAGCGGCACCTGGTGGGAGGTGAACCGATCCGGGAGTGGTTCGGAGACCGATCGGCGAGCCGGTGAACCGGACGCCCGAGCGGAGACGGCCGGGGACGGCCCGGATGTCCGGCAAGTACATTCAGTACTGAAACCACAGTCGAAGGGGACACATGGCGGGCAGGGCGATCCGGATGTCGGTGGCGATGCTGGCGGGTGGCGCAGTGCTCGCCTCGGTGGGATGCAGCACCGACGGCTCGTCCACCGCTGCCGAGCGCGAGGCCGCCGAGCTGCCGCTGACACAGGCCGAACTGCCCGCCGGTTTCCACACCGCCCGGCTCAGCAAGGACGCCCTCGCGCAGATGACGGAGCAACTCTCCGATTCCACCGCACACGTCGACATCGCACCCGCGCAGTGCGCGGCATCCGGAGCGATGGTCACCACGATCGACCCGAAGAGGGTCGGCGTGATGGCGGCGACCGATGGCGACGATGCGATCAGCGAGTCGGTGCAGCCCGTCGCCGAGATCGACGGCGGCGTCGACCTCGAGGCTGCGCGCAAGCAGGTCACCGGCGACTGCGGCGTCGTCCGGGTGCACGTGAAGGCCGGCCCGGTCAAAGGTTCGGAGATCACCGTCACGCACACCGTGATCGACGTACCGCGCGGGGCCGCCGACCAGGTCCTGGCGGTGGAGAGCCGGAGTAGGACGGTGAACGGTTCCAAATCCGGTGAGACGAGTCTGCTGGTAGGAAACGCCCTCGTCAACGGTTACGCGGTCACCGTACAGATGAGCGCCGTCGACCAGACCGCCGATCTGAATCGTGCAGTTTTCGAGGACGTCTTCGCCAGGGCGATCGCCAAGGCCGCGCGCTGACCGCCGCCTCGACGGGATGCCGGTGCCGCGCCCGGATTCCGCATCGGTCAGGATTGTCCCGTCTACTCAGTATCACCAGATAGGGATGAAGACCGACGTGATGACAATGAAGAGGATTGCCGGCGCCGCCGCTGCCGCGAGCGCGGCATTGCTGCTCGTGACCGGCTGCAGCTCGACCGAGGACGGCGCACCGGTGCCGGGTGCCGCATCGTCGGCCGCCGCACCGTCCGCCGATGCGGGCAAGGCGCCGACGCTGGTGATCGGCAAGGCCGAGTTTCCGGCCGGGTACCAGGTGACCCCGGTTCCGCGAGACCAGATCCAGAAGGTCGCCGATTCCGTCCTCAGCTCGACGAAGAGTGCCAAGGTGACGCCGGCGAACTGCATGCAGCTGAGTGCGTTTCCAGACAAGATCGACCTCGCCAAGACCGGCTTCGTCATCGCGATGAAGGGCACCTCCGTGCTCGCTGAGACCGTCTCCGTGGTCGACCACTCCGTGGAGGACTTCCGCAAGGCCGTGACCGGCGACTGCGGCAAGATCAAGGTCGAGATCACCGAGGGCCAGGCCGCGGGCGCGAAGGGCACGGCCGTCTCGAAGGTGATTCCGGCGCCGAAGACGAAGGCGGACGACGCGATCGTCGTGCAGCAGAGTTCCACGATCGACTTCAAGGGAACCACCACCAAGACGTCGATGATCGTCGGTTACGCGATGGTCAACGGCTACCTGGTCAGCGTGCAGGCCAGCGACGCCTCCCCGCAGTCGACTCCCGACCTGGCAGCGTTCAACAAGGTCTTCACCAAGGCCGTCGATCGGGTGGCCACCGAGACCGCCTGACCACTCCCGGACAATGAGAAAGGCCCGCCGACGGCGGGCCTTTCTCATATGACTGCGTCGGTCAGATGACGCCGAGCGCGTTCATCGCGTCGGCGACCTGAACGAAACCGGCGACGTTGGCGCCCAGGATGTAATTGCCCGGGTCGTTGTACTCGTCGGCGGTCTGCAGGCAGGTGTGGTGCAGGGTGCGCATGATGGAGCTCAGACGCTCCTCGGCGTACTCGAACGTCCAGGAGTCGCGCGAGGCGTTCTGCTGCATCTCCAGCGCGGAGGTCGCCACACCGCCGGCGTTGGCGGCCTTGCCCGGCGCGAAGCCGACGCCCGCAGCGAGCAGGACCTTGGTGGCCTCCGGTGTGGTGGGCATGTTGGCGCCCTCGGCGACCACCTTGCATCCGTTGCGGACCAGTGCCTCGGCGTCCTTCTCATCCAGCTCGTTCTGCGTCGCACACGGCAGCGCGATGTCGGCGGGCACCTGCCAGAGGTTGCCCTCGGTGACCAGGCGGGCACCGCCGCCGCGCAGTTCGACGTACTCGCTCAGGCGGGCCCGGCGGACCTGCTTGACCTCCTTGAGGATCTCCAGGTCGATGCCGTTCTCATCGACGACGTAGCCGGAGGAGTCCGAGCAGGCGATGACCGTGCCGCCGAGCTGGTGGATCTTCTCGATCGCGTAAGTGGCGACGTTTCCGGAACCGGAGACGAGGACCTTCTTGCCCTCGAAGCTGTCGCCCTTGGCCTTCAGCATCTCGTCGACGAAGAAGACAGCGCCGTAACCGGTGGCCTCCGGGCGGACCTGCGAACCGCCCCACGACAGTCCCTTGCCCGTCAGGACGCCGGACTCGTAGCGGTTGGTGATGCGCTTGTACTGGCCGAACAGGAAGCCGATCTCGCGGCCGCCGACGCCGATGTCGCCGGCGGGAACGTCGGTGTACTCGCCGATGTGGCGATACAGCTCGGTCATGAACGACTGGCAGAAGCGCATGACCTCGAGGTCGGAGCGGCCCTTGGGGTCGAAGTCCGAGCCGCCCTTGCCGCCTCCGATCGGCAGGCCGGTCAGAGCGTTCTTGAAGATCTGTTCGAAGCCGAGGAACTTGACGATCGACAGGTTCACCGACGGGTGGAACCGCAGGCCGCCCTTGTACGGGCCGAGGGCCGAGTTGAACTCGACGCGGAAGCCGCGGTTGATCTGGACCTGGCCGGCGTCGTCGATCCACGGCACGCGGAAGATGATCTGACGCTCGGGCTCGCACATCCGGGCCAGGACGTCCTGGTACTCGGGGTGCTTGACCATGACGGGGCTCAGCGACTCGAAGACTTCCTGAACGGCCTGGTGGAACTCGGGCTCACCGGGGTTGCGGTTGATAACCATGTCGTAGCAACCCTGGAGATCGCTGTCCCATGCGGTCATGTGTAGTACTCCCAACTGGTGCGCTGGACGAGGCGGGCTCGGCGCACACCGCAAATTCCGGTCCTCTCGGGCCAATTTCCGTTGGTCACTCTATCGGCGCAGCGGGTGCGGCATGAAACCGGATGCTCGTTTCGTGTGGTTGACCACTGCATTACATGCTTATTACGGCGCAGCCGCCACGACGACGGGGCCGGCGCGCGATGCACCGGCCCCGTCGCGGGAGAGCGGGTCAGATCCGGCTGGTCTTGCCGTACGCGTAGTAGACGTAGACGCCGGTTTCGGTGGTGACGGAGATCTTCGTGAACGGACGCACCGAGATCGGGCCGAGCGCGTTGGTCGCGTGAAGCTCGACGCCGGACAGCACGATGTCGGCCGTCGGCTTGGTGAGCGCGATCTTCGCGAGCGAGACAGTGGTGATCTTGCCCGCGGCCACCTCGAACTCGAGGTCGGTGGCCGGGATGATCGTCGACTCCGCGCCCAGGCTGACACCCACGTCGCCGACCGAGCCGCCGCCACCGGTACCGGAGACGGTGACGTTCGGGTTCACCTTCGCGTCGACGCCGCCGGTGAGCTTGAGATCCGGGGTGTGCGCGGTGATCTTGACGCCACCGGGTGCGATCGAGACCGGATACCCGATCTGGTAGCCGACCTCCAGCGTGGCGCTGACCTTCTTGTCCTTGATGCCGGTCAGCGCGGCGTGCACGTCGGACGAGAGCAGGGCCTCGGCCGAGGTGGGAGAACCGTCCAGCGGCGGAATCCGCTTGGCCGAGAGCTGGCCGGTGGTCAGCTCCACGGTGACACCCTCACGGGTGTGGTGGGTGGCCGCCGTTGCGGTGGCCGGAATCAGTGCGGCGGTCGCGAAGAACGCGACGAGCAGCGTGAACGCTGTGATCAGACGCTTGGTCATGTGTTGATTACCCCGACGGTAGAAGAGAGAGACCCGCCCGGCGGCGAGTCCATATCACAGTAGGAATCCGCGATGTGCCGATTCAACGAATCTCTCGCCGATGTCCGCATCGTCACTGGTCACAGGTGTGGATGAGTTATCCGGACCGGAGAAATTCCCCGGAATCCGGTGCTCGGATAACCTCACAGTCGTGACCTCGACGCCGCCGGAGAGCGAGTTCGGTCCGGCGCTCGCGAGACTCTTCCGCCAAGCCGGTAAGCCGACGCTGCGTGCGGCATCGGAGGGAATGGCCAGATTCGGTCGCGCCGAGGCCACGCCGCAGCGGATCAGCGACTGGCGCAACGGCAGACACGTCCCGCGGGACTTCGACACCGTCCTGCCGCTGATCATGTGGCTCAACCGGCGGGCGCTCGACGCCGGTGCCGACGACCTCGTGTCCATGCCCGAATGGAGACGGCTCTGGGAACGCCACCACGACCCCGCGTCGGGCGCCAGGCTGGACACGCCCTTTCCCGGACTCGCCTCGATGGGTGCCCGCGACCGCGACAGGTACTTCGGACGCGACGACACGATCGCCGCCCTCTCGGGGCTGCTTTCCGAGGCACGGGACTCGGCGGGCAATCGGGTCGTCGTGGTGACCGGAGTGTCGGGGGCGGGCAAGTCGTCACTGCTCGGTGCCGGGCTCGCCCGCGCCGGTGAACCGTGGAACACCGCGATCGCGCTGCGCGTGGGGCCGTCCGGACTCGTCGGAGACGAGGTGGCCGCCGGTGCGGCGCTGGTGGTGATCGACCAGTTCGAAGAGGTCTTCGCGCTCGACGACGAGACGCGGCGACGCGCCGTGCTCGATCGGGTGCAGGAACTCTCGGACGCCGGGAGCGTGGTGGTCCTGGGTATCCGCGCCGACTTCTTCCGCGCCTGCGTCGAGTACCCGATGCTCGCCCGAGCGTGGCAGGACCGTTCGATGATCCTGTCCGAGATGTCCGACGACCAGCTCCGTCAGGTCATCATCGAGCCGGTGCGGATGGCCGGCGGCCGGATCGACGAAGGTCTGGCGGATCTGATGATCGACGATCTGCACCAGGCCTCCACCGAGGGCGATCGCGCGGGACGGCTCCCGCTGCTCGCCCACGCTCTCCAGGTGATGTGGGCGAAACGGACCGGGAACCGGCTGACGGTCGGGTCGTACCGCGCCGCGGGCGGGATCACCTCGGCGCTCGCTGAGACCGCGGAACGCACCTGGGCCGCACTCGACCCGGCCGACCACGAGGAGGCCAGGGCACTGCTGCTGGCGCTGGTCCAGTTCGGTCCTCGCCGGACGCCGATGCGCAACGCCGTCGCCCCGAGTGATCTGCGGGAGCGCTTCCCGGAATCGGCCACGCGGATCATCGACGCCTTCTCCGACGCCCGATTGCTGACGGTGAGTTCGGAATCGGTCACCTTCATCCACGAGGCGGTCATGTCCGCATGGCCGCGGATGGCCGACTGGATCGCGGAAGACGCGGATCTGATCCAGTGGATGCAGCAGTTGGCGGCGGACACCGACGCGTGGAACGAGAGCGGCCGCGCAGCGGACCACCTCTACAGCGGAGCCCGGCTGGCGACCTCGCAGGCCAACCGCGCCGAACTGGGCGCTCACCGTCAGGTCCTGCTGCCGGCCGGTGCCGCGGAGTTCCTCGACGCCGCAGGCAGGCAACGGACCGTCCGCAAGCGCCTCCGGTTCGCTTCGATCACGTTGGTGGTGGTCCTCGGCCTGGCGTCCGCGATCACCGCGATCATCGCCACGCGGCAGGCGAGCGATCTCGCACGGCAGCGCAACAGCGCCGAACACGCGGCCGTCATGTCCAGCATCGAAGGACTGGTGAGTTCGGATCCGTCGCTGGCCGCGCGGATGCTGGCGGTGGCGGATCAGCACTACGCCGACGACACCGAGGTCAGCAGTGGCTTGCTCGCGGCATACACCTCACCGCTCGCACGCTCGCTCGACGGGCACACCGGCGCGGTCTACGACGTCATGTTCTCCCGCGACGGACGGCTGCTCGCGTCGGCGAGCAACGACCGCACGGTCCGCGTGTGGCAGCGCACCGACGGTGCGGTGAAGCCCTTCCGCGAGGTGGCCCGGTTGGGCGGCTTCGGGTCGTTCGTCACCTCGGTGGATTTCGATCGCTCCGGCCGGCTGCTCGCCGCGGCGAGCGGCGACGGCACGGTCCGGCTGTGGAACGTCGCCGATCCCGGGTCTCCTCGGGAGATCGCGACATTGAGGCCCGGCAGCGGCGCGGCGTATCTCACGCGCTTCAGTCCCAGCGGCGCTCACCTGGCGGCCTCGTCCGACGACGGAACGGTCACCGTGTACCGCGTCGACGGCGACCGTCCGCCGACGCAGACCGCGGTGCTGCGCGGCCACACCCGCGCGGTCCGCTCGCTCGCGTTCAACTCCGCGGGCACGGTGCTGGCGACCGGCGGGGAAGACCAGACGGTACGGCTCTGGACGGCCGCCGACACCGACACCCCGCGGCCCGCGGGCGAACCGTTGCGCGGATTCCCCAGCATCACCCACGCGCTGGCCTTCACCCGCGGTGACTCGGTGCTTGCCGTCACCGGCGACAGCGCCAACGTGCAGTTGTGGAACGTCACCGACCCGGCGGCGCCCCGGCCGGACACCACGTCGCTGGCCGGCGTCACCGGCGGCTCGTGGTCCATCGCCGCCAACCCGGTGCGCCCGCTGCTGGCCCGCGCCGGGACCGACGGGATCGTGCATGTCTGGAACACCACGTCGATCTCCGATCCGTTGCCGCTCTGGGAGCTGCAGCGATCGGCCGCACCCGGAGCGGTGCGCATGGTCAGCACCGTGTTCAGCCCCGACGGTCAGGAACTCGCCGTCGGGCGGTCGGACGGCGAGGTGGACCTCTGGACCCTGCCGCCGGGCCTGCTCCCGGACCGCGGCGCACTGATCAGCGGCGTGGGCATGGACGCGTCGGGCCGCCGGCTGGTGACGGTCGGTTCCGACGCCCGGCTGAACGTCTGGACCCGGGACGACGGGCAGTGGCACCAGCGGGGCGGTGTCGACATCGACCGCCGGGCCAACAACCGGCCCAGCGTCGCGGTGACCACCGACGGGATGCTCGCCGCGACGGCCAACAACAACGGCGGCCTGGTGGAACTGTGGGATCTCGGCGATCCCGATCGCCCGCGCCGGGTGGGCGAACTCCGAGTCGGGACCCGATACACCAATGCGCTCGCCTTCGCTCCCGGCACGCGGGAACTCGCCGCCGGGATCGACGACCGGCGCGTGCAACGTTGGGATCTCACCGATCCGGCGGCGCCGCGACCGGTGGGCGATCCGCTCGGCGGGCCGGGGGATCTCATCCGCAGTGTGAGCTATGCGGTCGACGGTTCTCGGTTAGCCGTCACCGCCGACGACGGCAACGGCTACGTGTACCGGCTCGACCGGGCCGATTCCCGACCGCTGGTGCTGCCGATGGGCGAGGAGGTGGCCGACGCGACGTTCGCCCGCGACGGCAGGTACGTGGTTCTGGCGGCCGGTGATCTGGCGGTGTGGCGCATCGACGACGGCCCGCCGACGGTGGTCAGCAGGGTCAGCGACCTGCACGCCGAGTCCATCGGCCGATCGGGAGGCCGGCTGATGATCAGCACGGGGACGCGGGAGGTGGTGGACTTCGCCCTGGGCGCCGACGGCTCGCTCACTCAGGGGGCGGCGGTCTCTCCTGTGCTCGGCGGGTCGCGGACGGTGTCGAACTGGGTGCTGCCGACCGATGCCGGTTCGGGTCCCGGGTATCCGGTCGCCGGCGACGGCACCGGCGTCGTATACTTGCAGACCACCGACCGCGAATCCGCGCGCCGCTGGGTGTGCACTGCCACCGACCCGCTCTCGGGTGCGGAACGCGACCGCTATCTCGGCAGGCTGTCGGCGGACGACGGCTGCCCGTGACCCATCGGGTTCAGCGCATCTTGGGTTCGCGCGCGGCGGCGTCCGACGTGATGAACGTCCGCAGCACGTCGTCCTGGTCCGCCACCAGATAGCTCGGATCGGGCACGCCCCACACCTCCCGCAGGGCGTACTGTGCGGCCATCGCCGCGGCGTCGACTCCGCGCCGGGCGAACTCGACGATGCACGTCTGGTCGCGCAGCGAGCGCCAGCCCCGGTCGGTCAGCATGGCCACCCGCTGCCGGTCCTCTGGCCCGTACGGATACAGATCGCGATGCGCGACGGTCAACCGCAGGCGGGAGTTCAGCGTGTGGGTGAATACGACGGTGGGCTGCGGGCCGAACAACTCGGTCCAGAGTGCGAACACGGTGACGGGGTGGTCGTGACTCATCCGGTCGAGTTGGTCGGCCAACTCACACCGGAATCTGACCCAGACTCGATCGATCGCCGCGTCGAACGCGGCCTCGGAGAAGACGCCGGATGAACTGTCCATCGTGACCTCCTGAGCGGATGGCCCTACGGTAACAGCGGACACCGACAGATCGGGCGCGCTCAGCCGCCGATCTCGGCGCGTTCGCGCGTGGCGGTCTCGCCCGGCGCGGTGCGCGCGGACGCCTTGCGGCCCGAGACCGCGAGCACGACGCCGGCGGTCACGGCGAGCACTCCCACCACGGCTGCTGCGACGGCCGGAGCCCAGAACTCCACCGAGTTCGTCCACTCGAAGGCCGCCAGACCCGCGACGGCGCCGAGAGCCAGGGCCACGGCGAGGGCCAGGACTCCGATCACTCCGAGCCCGATCGCGAGCGCGGAGGCCCGGCGGCCGAGATCCTCGCCGATGAACCCGGCCGGGCGCTCGCCGGTGTACGGGCGCTTCCAGATGTGGAAGTCGGCGGCCTGACCCACGTGCTCCCAGCCCTGCGCTTCGCGGAACCGGAAGTAGTCGACGGGTGCGGGGACGGCGCGCCGCTCCACCGCGTACCGGACCCGGGCCGGAGCGGACTCGGTGAACCGCATTCGCAGCGGACTGAGCAGCGAGTAGTCGGTCAGCACGCGGCCGTCCGCCGCCTGGGCTTCGAGCCACAGTTCGAGATCGGCGGGCGACGGGTGCCGGAGCGCGACGAACCATGATGAGGAGCTCATGAGAACCTCCTGGGGAGAGCTGCCTGAGTAGAGCTTGCACTCCACTGTTCCGCCGGTCGGACGACCCGGTCAAGGAATTTGAGACTGAACTCACCAGTCGTCTCTTCCTGCAGTTTGGCGCCGATCCGCGGCGTCGCCGGCGATACACTCCGAGCCACTGGCGTCGAGTCGATTCGCGGAAGGGAGTCCCTTGAACGAGACGATGATCATCGCCGCGGGCACGCTCGTCGCCGACGGCGTGGTCCACCGGCCGGGCTGGGTGGAGATCGCGCAGGGCTTCATCACCGGTGTCGGCGCGGGTCCGCCGCCGGCCGCGGCGAGTGCGACCTTCGCCGACGGAGTGATCGTGCCGGGTTTCGTCGACATGCACGTCCACGGCGGCGGGGGATCGTCGTACACGGACGGGATCGGCGACGACGTGCGGGCCGCCGCCCGATTCCACCGGGAGCACGGAACCACGACGACGGTGACGAGCACGGTGAGCGCTGGTCGCGCCGAGCTCCGCGACATCGTCGCGCGTCTGAGCGTTCTGGTAGGCGAGGGGATCAGCGCGGGCATCCATCTCGAGGGACCCTGGATCAGCGGTGCGCGGTGCGGGGCGCACGACCCGGACGTGCTGCGCCCGCCGTCGCCGGGCGAGATCGACGAACTCCTCGAACTGGCCGACGGCGCCGTCGTGATGGTGACGCTGGCTCCCGAGCTTCCCGGCGCGATGGAGGCGATCGACCGCTTCGTGAGTGCGGGTGTCACGGTGGCCGTGGGGCACACCGACGCCACCTACGACCAGGTCCGAGAGGCGATTGCGCGGGGAGCTCGGGTCGCAACGCATCTGTTCAACGCGATGGCGCCGCTCGGCCACCGCGAACCAGGACCGCCGCTGGCCCTCATGGAGGATCCCCGCGTGGTGGTCGAGCTGGTGGCCGATGGGGTGCATCTGCATCCGGCCCTGGTGCGCGACGTGCAGCGTGCCGTCGGCTTCGACCGCGTCGCGCTCGTCACCGATGCGATGGCGGCCGCCGGCATGCCGGACGGCGCGTATCGACTGGGTGCTCTGGACGTCTCCGTCGCCGACGGCGTCGCGCGGGTCGCGCGGACCGGCGCGATCGCGGGAAGCACCGCCACCATGGCCGGATTGTTCGCGCGGACGGTCGCGGGCCTGCGCTCCGACGCCCCGGGCGTGCGAGACCGCGTCTCCGACGAGATCCTGCTCGGGGCGGTGGCCATGACCTCGGCCAACCCCGCCCGCGTTCTGGGGCGCGCGGACATCGGCGCCCTGGCATCGGGCCGCCGCGCGGATCTGGTGGTGCTCGACGCCGACCTGCGTGTGGTTCACGTTCATTCCGCACGCTGACCCCGCTGTTCGGATCTGCGGCGACGCATGCTACCTGCGAGTCGCATCGCGGGGTTTGCTCACAGTAGGGTCACAATTGGCCCGGTCGGGCACTCCGGCTGGAGCCACAGACATATGGAGGTACACCAGTGATGAGTGGCAAGAAGAGCTTGATCAAGCGACTGGAGAAAGAGGTCAAGCGCCTCTCCGCCGAAGTTGTCGCGCTCCGCGACACGATGCTCGCCCGTTCTCCGATGCTGCCGAAGAAGCCTGAGATGCCCGCGCCCGCGTCCAAGGCACCGACCGCCGTGAAGCCGGCGCAGCCCAAGCCCGCCGAGCCGAAGGCTGCTGAGCCCAAGTCCGCCGCGAAGCCGGCGACTGCGAAGCCCGCGACTGCGAAGCCCGCCACCCCCAAGACCGCCGAACCCGGCGCCAAGACCACCGGCGCCACCGCCAAGCCGGCCACCGCCAAGCCGGCCGCCGCGAAGGCCGCCACCGCCAAGTCCGCCACCGCCAAGTCCGGTGCTGCCAAGCCGAGCGCCGCGAAGACCGCCGCCAAGTCCGGTGCCACCAAGCCGGCTGCTTCCGCCAAGCCCGCGCCGAAGTCGGGAACCGCGTCGAAGACGGTGGCGGATCTGCGTGCCGAGGCCAAAGCGGCCGGAATCAAGGGATACTCGACGATGAAGAAGGCAGAACTCATCGCCGCTCTCGGCTGAACGCGTCGAAGTGCGGCCGTCCGACTAGGAGAACACGTGCCCATCGTCGTCAAGGGAGTCGTCTCCCGCAGCAAGAACGCGCCTACCGAACTGGTCGACATCACGATCCCGGATCCCGGACCCAATGACGTGGTGGTCAAGATCAAGACGTGCGGCGTCTGCCATACCGACCTCGCCTACGCCACCGGCGGCATCAACGACGAGTACCCGTTCCTGCTCGGACACGAGGCGGCGGGCATCGTCGAGACGGTCGGCGACGCGGTGACCCACGTCGCGGCCGGCGACTACGTGATTCTGAACTGGCGTGCCGTGTGCGGCGAGTGCCGCGCCTGCAAGCGCGGTCGGCCCTGGTACTGCTTCGACACCTTCAACGCCAGTAAGCCGATGACCCTCGCCGACGGCACCGAACTGACTCCGGCGCTGGGCATCGGCGCCTTCGCCGAGAAGACGCTCGTCCACGAGGGACAGTGCACCAAGGTCGACGAAGCCGCGGATCCAGCCGTCGCCTGCCTCCTGGGCTGCGGGGTGATGGCCGGGCTCGGCGCCGCGATGAACACCGGGGAGGTCGGTCGCGGCGATTCGGTAGCGGTGATCGGCTGCGGTGGAGTCGGCGACGCGGCGATCGCCGGGTCGCGCCTGGCCGGTGCCACGACGATCATCGCCGTCGACCGCGACCCGAGCAAGCTCGACTGGGCCAGAGAACTGGGCGCCACCCACACCATCGACGCGTCGGCGATCGACGACGTCGCCGAGGCCGTCAAGGAACTGACCGGGGGATTCGGCGCCGACGTGGTGATCGACGCCGTCGGCCGCCCCGAGACCTACCGGACGGCGTTCTACGCCCGCGATCTCGCCGGTGTCGTGGTGCTGGTCGGTGTGCCGACGCCGCAGATGCGCCTCGAGATGCCGCTGGTCGATTTCTTCAGTCACGGCGGGGCGCTCAAATCGTCCTGGTACGGCGACTGCCTGCCCGAACGCGACTTCCCGATGCTCATCGACCTGTTCCTGCAGGGCCGTCTTCCGCTCGACAAGTTCGTCACCGAGCGCATCGGCATCGACGGTGTGGACGACGCCTTCAAGGCCATGGAGGAGGGCCGCGTCCTGCGTTCGGTGGTGGAGCTGTGAGCACCGAGTCCACCGGACCCGAAGGATCGGTCCCCGCCGGTCTGCGGATCGACCGAGTCGTCACTTCCGGAACGTTCTCGCTCGACGGCGGCACCTGGGACGTCGACAACAACGTCTGGGTGGTCGGCGACGACGACCAGGCCGTCATCATCGATGCCGCGCACGACGCGGCGCCGATCCTGAAAGCCGTCGGCGACCGCGACGTGGTGGCGATCGTCCTGACCCACGCGCACAACGACCACATCGGAGTCGCCCCGGAACTCGCCGAGGCGACCGGCGCACCGATCCTGCTGCATCCGGCCGACGAGATGCTGTGGGACCGGACTCACCCGGGAGTGGCCCACGACGAACTCTCGGACGGACAGCGGATCGTGGTCGGCGGCCACGAACTCGAGGTGATCAACACGCCGGGCCATTCCCCCGGCTCGTGCGTGGTGTGGGCGCCGTCGGCGAACGTGCTCTTCAGCGGCGACACCCTGTTCCAGGGCGGACCGGGCGCCACCGGGCGTTCGTTCTCCAGTTTCGACGACATCATCGCATCCATCCGCGACCGAATCCTGGTGCTCGACCCGCAGACGCGCGTGTGCACCGGGCACGGCGACGAGACCACCGTCGGTGCCGAGGCAGGTGACCTCGACGAGTGGATTCGTCGTGGCCATTGACCGGCTGACGCGTCTTCGCCCGCCCGCGCTGAGCGGCTATCAGCGCTCCTGGCTGCGGGCCGACGTCCTCGCCGGGGCGTCGCTCGCAGCCGTCGCGATCCCGGAGGCGATGGGCTACAGTTCCATCGCCCATGTCCCGATCGGCGCCGGCTTGTACTCGCTGATCGTGCCGGCGGTGGTCTTCGCGCTGATCGGTGCGTCTCGGCTGCTGGTGGTCGGAGCGGATTCGGCCACCGCGGCGCTGC
Organism: Gordonia sp. QH-12; assembly: GCF_001578675.1. Classification (NCBI taxonomy): domain Bacteria; kingdom Bacillati; phylum Actinomycetota; class Actinomycetes; order Mycobacteriales; family Gordoniaceae; genus Gordonia; species Gordonia sp. QH-12. The sequence goes on along the minus strand of NZ_KQ969305.1, from coordinate 15,101 downwards.
TCGCCTCGGGCATCGCGGGTCTCGGAGTGGTCGGGTTGCGGCCCGACACGGAGCAGTGGCTCGCCTGGGCCGGCCTCATCGCACTGGTGACCGGCGTGATGCTGCTGGTCGCCCGAGTTCTGCGCCTGGGCTTCCTGGGCGATTTCCTGTCGACCTCCGTGCTCGTCGGCTTCCTGGCCGGCGTCGGCGTGCTCGTGGTGACCGAGCAGATCCCCGGTATGCTCGGCGAACCGAAGCGCGACGCCGGCCACACTCTCGAGAAGTGGGCGCACGTGATCGGGGACGTCGACCGAGTGCACTGGCAGTCGATGCTGTTCGCCGCGGTGACGCTGGCCGGCCTGCTCGGCGTCCGACGGCTGCGGCCCAGCCTGCCGACGCCGATTCTGATCGTGATCGGGTCGATCGTCGCCGTGGCGGTATTCGGCCTCGATCGCTGGGTGCCGACGGTCGGGCCCGTCGACGCCGGTCCGCCGTCGATCGACTTTCCACCGATGAGCGAGGTGCTCGGGCGCCTTCCCACCGTTCTCACGGTCTCTTTCGGGTGCGTCTTGGTGATCTTGGCGCAGAGTGCGGCGACGGCACGCAGCTTCGCTCAGCGCCACGGAGATCGGATCGACGTCAACCGCGACATCCTCGGGCTGTCGGCGGCGAACGTCTCCGCGTCTCTCACCGGCTCGTTCGTGGTGAACGGCAGTCCCACCAAGACCGCGATCCTCGACCGTCAGCGCGGCCGCACTCAGGTCGCGAACATCACGACCGCCGTTGTGACGCTCGTGGTGGTGGTTGCCGCGTCCGGTCCGCTCGGTGATCTCCCGGAGGCGGTGCTGGCAGCGATCGTGTTCATGGTCGGACTCGATCTGATCGACTGGGCGGGGTTCGCGCACATCTGGCGGATCCGGCGCGTGGAGTTCGCCATCGCGGTGCTGACGACCGTGATGGTGGTGGTCTTCGGCGTGTTGACCGGCATCGTCGCCGCGATGGTGATGTCGGTGCTGCAGATCATTCACCGTCAGTACCGCCCGGAGCGGTTCGTCGTCGGGGTCGGCCGGAACGGGCAGCGCGAGTACGAGAGCGCCCGACCCGGGCATCAGACCCTGCCGGGACTCATCGTCTTCCGTTACGACGCGGACCTCTTCTATGCCAACGTCGGACGGTTCACCGACGACGTGACCGCGCTGATCAAAGCTGCGCCCGACCCGGTGCGATGGCTGGTGCTGGACTGTTCGGCGATCTCGGACGTCGACTATTCGGCGGCGAAGGCACTGCGCGATCTCATCGACTACGTGCATTCGGTGCATGCGAGGTTCATCCTCGCCGGTGTGACCCCGGAATTGCGGGGCGCACTCGAGACCGCGCAGTTGCTCGCCGATCTGGCACCCGACAGCGTGTATCCGAGCGTCGGCTCGGCGGTTCGCGCGTTCGAGCAGTCACCGCACTGAGCCGGTCCGGGCCGAGTCGTCACGCCGCGCAGGCGCCGTTCCGCCGGCCGCCCAGTCAGGATGTCGCCGACAGCGTCAGCGTGGCCGCCGCGACGATGGCCGGAGCGGCGACAGCACCGACGAAGACGTATCTGCGCCAGCCGAACTCGACTCCTTCGTCGACCAGCCGCTGATGCCAGAGCAGCGTCGCCAGCGAGGCCCACGGCGTCACCAGAGGTCCCGCGTTGACTCCGATCAGCAGTGCCGCCAGGGTGATCGGCGAGGTGGTCGCCGGTTCGAGGAGCAGGAAGCCCGGCAGATTGTTCACCAGGTTCGCGCCGACTGCGCCCGCCCCCGCGAACGCCCAGACACTCGCCGTGCCGTGTTCGGAGAGCCGACCGAGGGGGTCGAGCAGGCCCGAGGCCTCGACCGCGCCCGCCACCAGGAACAGGCCGCCGGCGAACAACAGAAGCCACCACGGAATCAGGCCGAACTGCAGCGCCTCGGGTCGGCGGAGGGCGAACGTCGCCGTGAGGGCGAGCGCGGCGAGGCAGGCAGGCACCCACGGTGCGGGCATCACCACCAGCAGCGGGATGAGAAGCAGGAGTATCGACGAACAGATCCGAAACAGTGTCTGGTCGCCGACGTACGGGACCGGCGACGCACGGAATCGGCCGCGGAGCTCGCGTCGATGCAGCAGCCACAGGACCCCGACCGTCGCGGCCGTTGCGCACACGGCCGGCAGCCCGAGCAGGGAGACGAAGCCCGCGGCGCCGTGAACGTTCAGACGGTCCAGTGCCAGCAGATTCGTCAGGTTGGAGACGGGAAGCAACAGCGAAGCGGTGTTTGCGAGCCACACCGTGGTCAGCGCGAACGGTGCGGGCGCGACGCCCGCGACGCGCGCCAATGCGAGTACGACCGGTGTCAGCAGGACCGCGGTGGTGTCGAGCGACAGGAAGGCCGTGCAGACCACGGCCAAGAGGACCGTCAGCAGCCACAGGCCGAAGACCCGGCCGCGGGCCAGAACACCGAGCCGCGCCGCGACCACTTCGAACACCCCGGCTTCCGCGGCCAGTTGCGCGACCACCGTGATCGCTACGACGAACAGCAGCACCGGCCACGCTCGGTCGAATGTCGCGGCGGCGTCCGCGGCGGGCAGAGCTCCCGTCACCAGGGCCGTCGCACCGGCGAGCACCAGTGCGCCGCCGATCCACGCCATCGCCACGGATCAATGATGCCCGGCCGAACAGCGACCCGCGGGACCGGACACCGCCGGCCGCCTGCACCGCCCCGTCACCGGTCGGTTCAGTACGCCGCGCGCGGATCGTTGGTCGAGACGATCTCGGCGCCGAGCGGTACCAGGGAGATGGGGATCATCTTGAAGCTCGCGACACCCAGCGGGATGCCGATGACGGTGATGCACAGGGCGAGGCCGGTGGTGAGGTGGCCCAGCGCCAGCCAGATACCCGCGACGATGATCCAGATGACGTTGCCGACCGTCGACGCGGGGCCCGCGGTCGGCTTGCGGACCACGGTGCGTCCGAAGGGCCACAGCGCGTAGTTCGCCATGCGGAACGACGCGATACCGAAGGGGATCGTGATGATGAGGATGCAGCAGACGATGCCGGCCAGTACATAACCGATCGCCATCCACAGTCCGCACAGGACCAGCCACAACACGTTCAGTATCGTCCTCATGGCCCCATTGTCCTGCGTCGCCTACGCTTTCGGAATGGGTATTGACCCCGAACCCGGAGCCGGTCGCCGAGCGATCTGGTCGGCGGCCGCGCTCATCGTCCTCACCGTCCGAGTCCTGGCGACCATCGCGACCGTCTTCTTCACGATCGCCTGGCTGGTCGCCGCGGTGCGTTCGAGCCTGCTCAACGGCTGGCTGTGGTGGGCCGCCGGCGCGGCCATCGCCATGGCGATCAGTTGGTATCTGTACAGCTACCTGCGGGTCCGCTATCCGAGCACGAGCCGCCGGTGGGAGCCCTGATGAGGCCTTCCCTCCCGGCGGCTCGCGAGTGCGCTGCTGCTCAGAACTGAACCTGCGGCGGCTGCTCCTGTCCCGCCGGGGCCTGGTAGAACTCGCGGACGCGAACCCCGGCCATGCCGGAGAACAGCATCCACGGGATGGTCTGCACCGCCTGGTTCAGGCGCGAGACGGCGTCGTTGTAGTACTGGCGCGCGAACGAGAGCTTGTTCTCGGTTTCTCCGAGTTCGGTCTGCAGCGCCATGAAATTGGGCGCTGCCTGCAGCTGCGGGTAGTTCTCAGCGACAGCGAACAGCCGCCCGAGGGCTCCGCTCATCTGCGCCTCAGCGGCGGCCTTGTCGGCCACTGACGCCCCCTGCGCCGCCTGCTGCATGTGAGCGCGGGCCTCGGTCACCGCCTCCAGCACGCCCGACTCGTGGGCCGCGTACCCCTTCACCGTATTCACCAGGTTGGGGATCAGATCGGCGCGCCGAGTGAGCTGGACGTCGATACCGCCGAGCGCTTCCTGAGCGGTGATGTCCGCCTTGCGGAGTTTGTTGAAGCCGACCATCACGAAGACGGCCAGCAGGACGAGCAGGACAACGATGACGATCAGTGCCCAGATCACGATTGGTGCCTCTTTCTATTAAGGGACGTGCACAGAGAATGGCATGGAGGGACGGCCGGCCGCGACGGGCTCACCACGAACCGCCTCCTCCGCCACCGCCGCCTCCGCCGCCGAAGCCGCCGCCGAATCCTCCGCCGCCGCCTGAGGACGACTGCGACGAGCTGTACGCCGACAGGGACGACGAGAGGCTCGATTCGAAGCTGTCCATGCCGGAGCCGGCGCCGCCGAACAGGGCATGCGAGCTGCCGATGTAGAAGCCGGGGAACCAGATCGGGTCGGGCGGTTCCTGCCCGGTCGCATAGCGATACTTGGCAGCCCACGCGTCGGCGCAGTCGAAGGCCATCGCGTACGGAATGTAGCTGGTGAAGAGGTCCTTGCGGGCGGAGAAGTCGAGTCTTTCCCGGTTCGACGTAGTCGACAGGAGCCGCTCGAAACCGCCGGCCCGCGACCACACCTCACGGCCCAGCCGCGTACGCCGGGTGCCGACCCCCGCCACGTAGAGTCCGGCGCCGCCGACCGCGAACGCTGCGAACGGCAGCGCCATGATCGTGCCCGGGAGGAGTTGGAAGATCATCAACACGGCTGCGACGACCACCGCCGCCGCTACGACCACGCGCCCAGCGAGTTCCGAGCGGCTGACCCGCAGCGCTCCGCTCCCGGTGCCCCAGTTGGCGGTCGCGGCGTCCATCTCCTTGGTCGCCGTGGACAGCCGCAGTCCGGCGTTCTTGGATCCGTCGGCGGTGAAGGTCGAGCCCTCGTGCGACAGGCCCAGTGCCGCGACCACCGCGTTGGCGGCGGGATCGAGTGAGGCGAACCGCTCCGGCGTGAGCTGCGAGATGACGGTCCAGTCCTTGTTCGACGTCCGGTCGAGCCGGACGTGTCCCTGCTCGGCGAGGTGGAAGAGGGTGGAGACCAGCGCCTTCTTGGGCATGTCCTCGTATGCGACGTAGTAGGTCTGGACCGGTCCGAGCTTGCGGCTCTGATTCTGCGGGTCGGCCGGCGGCTCGTACATGACCGGCAGCAGCGGCGCGTGCTCCCGGCTGCGCCACATCCAGTAGAAGCCCCCGGCGAACGTCAGAAGCGAGAGCAGAACGATGACGATCGGCATGGCCTTCGAGGTGCCCAGAATCGGGTCCATCGACACCGACCACGGCAACTGTGCGCGGCCGGGACCGGGGAAGGGCAGGTCGGCCTTCACCGCGACGCCGACGTTCGGTTCCAGCGGGCCGGTGGTGACCACTCGCGTGGCCGGGTCCGGTTCCGACACCTGGCACGCGGTTCCGTTGTTGGTGCTGCACGCGAACGACGTCGGCGCCTCGGGGAAGTGGACGGTGCTGGTGGAGCGCTCCATCCGCATCCGCCAGCCGTTGCCCACCACGCGCCAGATGAAGCGGCCCGGGTCGCCGTCCGCGATGGTGTCTGCGATCCGGTACGACACCCGGTACACGTGCTCGCCGGGTGAGACGAGGGTGTCGGCGTCGCCGATCCGTGCCGTCTCGAACTTGCCGCCCTCCTCGGAACCCAGCTCGAACGGAACCGCCTGCCCGTCCATCGTGATCCGGATGTCGCGGGGTTCGTAACGCACGCCCTTGTTCTCCGGGTCCGCGTCGGAGACATCCCAGAATTGGAAGATCCCGTGCTTGCCCTCCGGCAGATCGACCGTCAGCGTCTCGTCCACGGCCAGTTCGCCGTCGCGCGCGAGGGCGTAGTCGGCGCGGTAATCGGTGATCACGGCCGTGTCGACGGTCTCGTCGCCCGACGACGCCGAGTTCGCGACCAGCGGCCAGAAGACGCCGATCACGGTGGCGATGAGCGCCACCAGCGACAGCAGGAATCGTTTCATGCGGCGATCCTATGCGCCGCCGGCCGAGTTCTCTGTTCGATGAATGACTCGGCCGGCGACGCCCAGGATTACCGCGACGGCATCACTGTGCCGCGCGCACTCCCGCCTCGATCGCCGCACCGGTGTCGGCGTCGATGTTCCGCCAGTACTCGAAAGCCCTGGACAGGACCGGCTCGGAGACACCGTCGAGCAGGTGACCGACCACGTTGTCGACCAACCGGCTTCGCGCGGCGTCGTCCATCACGTCGCGGACGAGTGTTCCGGGCTGCGTCACATCGTCATCCTCCGGGTGATCGACGTAGGCGCTGCGCACGATCTCACCGTCGGCCGCCCACTGCGGTTCGGCCTGTCCGGGGTACACCGCGGCCGGACCGCCCTTCGAGTTGGGCGCGTACACGGGGTCGGTGACCGGATCGATCCGCATCGCCCCGTCCTTCGAGTAACTGCGCACCTCGTTGCGCGGACGGTTGACAGGGATCTGCTTGTAGTTGGCTCCCAGCCGTGCGCGGTGTGCGTCCGAGTACGAGAAGACCCGGCCCAGGAGCATCCGGTCGGGGCTGAAACCGATTCCCGGGACCACGTTGCTCGGCTCGAAGGCCGCCTGCTCGATCTGCGCGTGATTGTCCGTCGGATTGGTGTGCAGGGTCATCTTCCCGACCTCGTGCAGCGGATAGTCGCCGTGCGGCCACACCTTCGTCAGATCGAACGGATTGAAGCGGTAGCCCGCGGCGTCGTCGAACGGCATCAGCTGCACCTTCAACGTCCACGTGGGATGATCGCCGCGATCGATCGACTCGTACAGATCCCGCATGTGGTAGTCGCTGTCCTGCCCGGCGAGCCGGTCGGCCTCCTCCTGGGTCAGGAACTCGATGCCCTGATCGGTGATGAAGTGGTACTTCACCCAGTGCTTGACGCCCTCGGCGTTGACCCACAGGTACGTGTGGGAGCTGTAGCCGTTCATGTGCCGCCAGGTGCGCGGGATGCCGCGATCGCCCATCAGCCAGGTGACCTGGTGTGAGGACTCGGGCGACAGCGTCCAGAAATCCCACTGCATGTCGTGGTCGCGGAGATTGTTGTCGGCACGCCGCTTCTGCGACCGGATGAAGTGCTGGAACTTCATCGGGTCCTTGATGAAGAACACCGGCGTGTTGTTGCCGACCATGTCGTACACACCCTCGTCGGTGTAGAACTTCAGGGCGAATCCGCGGGGGTCGCGCCAGGTGTCGGGGCTGCCCCGCTCGCCCGCGACGGTGGAGAAGCGCGCGACCATCTCGGTCTTCACTCCCGGCTGGAACAGCGAAGCGCAGGTGTAGGGCGAGACGTCGGCGGTGGTCTCGAAAGTGCCGAACGCGCCGCTTCCCTTGGCGTGGGGCTGGCGCTCGGGGATGCGTTCACGATTGAACTGGGCCATCTGCTCGAGCAGATAGTGGTCGTGCAGAACGATCGGCCCTCCGGGGCCGACGGTGAGCGAGTGCTCATCGCTGCCGGCCGGAGCGCCGGAGTCGGTAGTCGTGTAGTTGGTGGTCTCCTCGGACATATCACCCTCCCAGGAAGGTTGAGTGCGGGCTGTACGGGGCTCGGCGCCTGCCGAGGCCCCGCCTTCGACACTATCGCCCGTCCGGCAGACGTGCCCGACAAACGGACATCGGTCGCCGCGTGGCGTCCGCTATCGGCGGCGCTGCCGCGAGATGAACTCAGCGGCCGCGCCCACGGCCCGCTCCGACTCGGGGGAGAAGTACGGGAACATCTGGAAGACGTGCCCCTGACCAGGCCACTCCTGCAGCTCCGACAGTCCACCGGCGTCGAGCAGCCTGCGGTGGACGGTGCGGGCGTCGTCGGCCATGATCTCTCGCGCGCCCACCTGGATGAGGGTCGGTGGCAGGTCCATCGCGGGGGAGAGCTTGATCCGCATCCGCGGATGGTCGGGATCGGCGCCCGCGGTGTAGAGACCGAGGAAGGTCACCGCCGCGCCGACGTCGATGATCGGGTCTCGGACGCCGCGGTCGGCCAGATCTCGTGCGAGCTGGAAAGTGGGGTCGTACAGCGGCGAGAACAGTGCCATCGCCCGCGGTTGCGGCACGCCGTCGGAGTGATTGGCGGCCAGGAGGTCGAGCGCCAGGTGGCCGCCGGCCGAGTCGCCGGCCACGATGATCTGCCCGGCGTCGAACCCCTGATCGAGCAGCCAGCGGTATCCGCGGACGGTGTCGTCGCCGCCGCTGGGCCAACGATGCTCCGGACCCAACCGGTAGTCGAGGCTGAACGCGCCGATCCCCGCGCGCCCGGCGAGCCGTGCGACCAGCCCGCGATGGGTGCGCGCCGAGCAGATCACGTATCCGCTTCCGTGCAGGTAATAGAGAATCGTGTCGTCGGTCGACGGTGCCGGGACGTCGGCTCGCCCGCGCCCGTGAACCCACTCGCCGCGGACCTGCCCGGAGTCGGTGAGTTCGCGGACCGGGGTGATGCGGGTGCCGCGCGGAACCGGGCTCAGCAGCGACAGGCCGCGGTTGACGCCCGGGCGGGTCATCGTCAGGAGCCGCGGACTGGCCAGGACACTCCGCCCCGCCGCGGCCATCAGCGGTCGCGAGGCGAACGTCGACCTCGAGAAGGCGCGGGCACGCAGTGACGCGCGACTTTCACCCGCGTGTGACGTGGTGTACACAGTGGGACTGTATCCACTTTTTGCCTCAGCCGGGCCCGAGTGGAATACTTGAAGTACTGCGCTTTGCGTCGAGGGGTCACCCCCTGCGACCTGAGCGGGCCAGCAATGAAGCTGAATCCCCGGGCGGTGCGCTGGTTCGCACTGACCTCTGACCCGGGACTCTCTCCAGTACGTATCAGTACGCAGCGTCGCGTGCGGAGTAGGCAGATTCATGAAGCACTTGCCGGGGCCCGTCGGGCTCTACGATCCGATCAACGAGCATGACGCGTGCGGCGTCGCGTTCGTCGTCGACATGCACGGTCGCCGCAGCCGCGACATCGTCGAGAAGGCCATCACCGCCCTGGTGAACCTCGAGCATCGCGGTGCGGCCGGTGCCGAGCCCAACACGGGCGACGGCGCGGGCATCATGATTCAGGTCCCCGACCGCTTCCTGCGCGAGGTGGTGGACTTCGACCTCCCCGCCGAGGGCTCGTACGCCACCGGCATCGCCTTCCTGCCCCAGTCGGCCGGCGACGCCGCCGAGGCGGTCGAGGGCGTCGAGGAGATCATCGCCGCGGAGGGGCTCACTCTCCTCGGATGGCGCGACGTGCCGGTGGACGAGAGCTCGCTCGGCGCACTGGCGCGCGATGCGATGCCGACCTTCCGGCAGGTCTTCCTCGCGCTCGCCGGGAGCGAGGCGAGCGGGCGCACACCGTCCAGCGCGGAGATCATGGAACTCGAGCGCAAGGCCTACGTGGTCCGCAAGCGCGTCCAGTACGAGCTCGGCGAGAAGGGCGCCGGCCAGGACGGCCCCGGCCGCGACACCGTCTACTTCCCGAGCCTGTCGGGGCAGACGTTCGTCTACAAGGGCATGCTGACCACTCCTCAGCTGCGTGACTTCTACCTGGACCTGCAGGACGAGCGTGTGGAGAGCGCGCTCGGCATGGTCCACAGCCGCTTCTCGACGAACACCTTCCCGTCGTGGCCTCTCGCCCACCCGTTCCGCCGAGTCGCGCACAACGGCGAGATCAACACCGTCAGCGGTAACGAGAACTGGATGCGCGCCCGCGAGTCGCTCATCAAGACCGACGTCTTCGGCGACAGCCTCGACAAGGTGTTCCCGGTCTGCACTCCCGGCGCGTCGGACACCGCACGGTTCGACGAGGTCCTCGAGCTGCTGCACCTGGGCGGACGCACCCTGCCGCACGCAGTGCTGATGATGGTCCCGGAGGCCTGGGAGCGCAGCGAGGACATGAAGCCCGAGCATCGGGCGTTCTACGAGTACCACTCGGCACTGATGGAGGCATGGGACGGACCGGCGTCGGTCTGCTTCACCGACGGCACTGTCATCGGCGCCGTCCTGGACCGGAACGGACTGCGTCCGTCCCGCATCTGGGTCACCAAGGACGGGCTCGTGGTTCTGGGGTCGGAGGTCGGCGTCCTCGACATCGACCCCGCCGATGTGGTCGCCAAGCAGCGACTCCAGCCCGGAAAGATGTTCCTGGTCGACACCGCGCAGGGCCGCATCGTCGCCGACGAGGAGATCAAGGACTCGCTGGCCGGCGAGCAGCCGTACCGGGAGTGGCTCGACGCCAACCAGGTCGCACTGTCCGACCTGCCCGCGCCGCCGCACAAGCACATGGCGCACGATCGCGTGACGCTGCGTCAGCAGATGTTCGGCTACACCACCGAGGATCTGAAGCTGCTCATCTCGCCGATGGCCGCGACGGGCGGCGAGGCGCTGGGCTCGATGGGCACCGACACCCCGGTCGCCGTCCTGTCGAACCGGCCGCGGATGCTCTTCGATTACTTCCAGCAGCTGTTCGCCCAGGTCACGAACCCGCCGCTCGACGCCATCCGCGAGGAGGTGGTCACCAGCCTCGGCGGCCGCATCGGCGGTGAGCGCGATCTGCTGAACCCGGCCGCGGGTTCGGCCAAGCAGATCGTGCTGAGCCAGCCGATTCTCGACAACGACGATCTGGCGCGGCTCGTGGAGATCGACCCGGCCACCGGCTTCCCCTCCGTGCACATCCACGGTCTGTACCCGGTCGCCGAGGGCGGCGAAGGTCTGCGTCGGGCACTCGACGGAGTCCGCAGCAAGGTGTCGGCGGCCATCGCCGACGGCGCCCGCATCATCGTGCTCTCCGACCGCGAGTCGGACGAGACCCTCGCGCCGATCCCGTCGCTGCTGCTGACCGCGGCGGTTCATCACCACATGGTGCGTGAGCGGACCCGGACCCGGGCCAGCCTCATCATCGAGTCGGGCGACGCCCGCGAGGTGCACCACATGGCGCTGCTCGTCGGCTTCGGCGCCAGCGGCATCAACCCCTACATGGCCTTCGAGACCATCGAGGACATGCTCGAGTCGGGCAGCCTCGACGTCCCGGGGACCGAGGACATGAGCCACGAGGCCACCTTCGCCGTCGCGCGCGCCAACTACATCAAGGCGGCGGGCAAGGGCGTCCTGAAGGTGATGAGCAAGATGGGCATCTCGACGGTGCCGTCGTACACCGGCGCTCAGCTGTTCCAGGTCATCGGCTTGGGGCAGGAGGTCGTCGACGAGTTCTTCACGGGTCTGAACAGCCAGCTCGACGGCATCGGGCTCGACGAGATCGCCGACGAGGTGGCCCAGCGTCACGCCCTCGCGTTCACCAAGCGTCCCGCCGAGCGCGCTCATCGCGAACTCGAGGTCGGTGGCGAGTACCAGTGGCGCCGCGAGGGCGAATACCACCTGTTCAACCCGGACACGGTGTTCAAGCTTCAGCACTCCACCCGCACCGGTCAGTACTCAGTGTTCAAGGAGTACACCAAGCTGGTCGACGACCAGGCCGCCAAGCTGGGCACACTGCGCGGTCTGTTCGACTTCAACTTCGGCGACCGCGACCCGATCCCGATCGACAAGGTGGAGCCGGCCAGCGAGATCGTCAAGCGTTTCTCGACGGGCGCGATGAGCTACGGCTCCATCTCGGCGGAGGCGCACGAGACGCTCGCGATCGCGATGAACCGTCTGGGTGGCCGGTCGAACTCGGGTGAGGGCGGCGAGGACCCGCGCCGCTTCGTCCACGACGAGAACGGCGACTGGCGCCGCAGTGCGATCAAGCAGGTCGCCTCCGGCCGCTTCGGTGTCACCAGCCACTACCTGAGCAACTGCACCGACATCCAGATCAAGATGGCGCAGGGCGCCAAGCCAGGCGAGGGCGGCCAGCTGCCTCCGCACAAGGTGTACCCGTGGGTCGCCGAGGTGCGCGGCAGCACGCCCGGCGTCGGCCTCATCTCGCCGCCGCCGCACCACGACATCTACTCGATCGAGGATCTCGCTCAGCTGATCCACGACTTGAAGAACGCGAATCCGCAGGCGCGGATCCACGTGAAGCTGGTGTCGGAACTGGGTGTCGGCACCGTCGCCGCGGGCGTCTCCAAGGCGCACGCGGACGTCGTCCTGATCTCCGGACACGACGGCGGCACCGGTGCGAGCCCGCTGACCTCGCTGAAGCACGCCGGCGCCCCGTGGGAGATCGGCTTGGCCGAGACCCAGCAGACACTGCTGCTCAACGGTCTGCGCGACCGCATCGTGGTGCAGGTCGACGGTCAGCTGAAGACGGGCCGCGACGTGATGATCGCCGCCCTGCTCGGTGGTGAGGAGTTCGGTTTCGCGACCGCTCCGCTGGTGGTCTCGGGCTGCATCATGATGCGCGTGTGCCACCTCGACACCTGCCCGGTGGGCGTCGCCACGCAGAACCCGCTGCTGCGTGAGCGGTTCTCCGGCAAGCCGGAGTTCGTCGAGAACTTCATGCTCTACGTCGCCGAGGAGGTGCGCGAACTGCTCGCGCGCCTGGGTTTCCGCACCCTGCAGGAGGCCGTCGGACGGTTCGAGGCGCTCGATACGCGCAAGGCGCTCGAGCACTGGAAGAACCACAAGGCCGGCAAGCTCGACCTGACGCCGATTCTGACGATGCCCGAGTCGCCGTTCATGAACCAGGACCTGTACTGCTCCGGCACGCAGGACCACGGCTTGGACAAGGCCCTCGACAACGAGCTGATCGAGAAGGCCCGGGCCGCGATCGAGTCCGGCACCCGCGTCACGCTGGCGTCCCCGATCAGCAACGTGAACCGGACGGTCGGAACCATGCTGGGCCACGAGGTCACCAAGGCCTACGGTGCCCAGGGACTGCCGGAGGGGACGATCTCCATCGACTTCACCGGTTCGGCGGGCAACAGCTTCGGCGCCTTCGTCCCGCGCGGTATCACCATGCGCATCGAGGGCGACGCGAACGACTTCGTCGGCAAGGGGCTCTCGGGCGGCAAGATCGTCGTTCGGCCGCCGCGCACCGCGCCCGCCGAATTCGTGGCCGAGGACAACATCATCGGCGGCAACGTGATCGCATTCGGCGGCACGGCGGGCAAGATCTTCCTGCGCGGTGTGGTCGGCGAGCGGTTCTGTGTCCGCAATTCGGGTGTCCAGGCGGTCGTCGAAGGCGTCGGCGACCACGGATGCGAGTACATGACCGGCGGTACCGCCGTGATTCTGGGACGTACCGGACGGAACTTCGCGGCGGGCATGTCCGGCGGCGTCGCATACGTCTACAACCCGCACGGTGAGTTCGAGGCCGATCTGAACACCGAACTGGTGGAGCTCGAAGAGCTCGACGCCGACGATCTGACCGTGCTGTCGGGCCTGCTCACCGAGCATCGCGACGAGACCGGTTCGCCGGTCGCCGCGGCGATCCTCGACGACTGGGACGTCGCCCGCGGGCACTTCGTGAAGGTGATGCCCCGCGATTACAAGAAGGTGCTCGTCGCCATCGACGCCGCCGAGCGCTCCGGACGAGATGTGAACGAAGCGATCATGGAGGCGGCACGTGGCTGATCCGAGAGGTTTTCTCAAGCACCCCGAGCGGGAGACGCCGGTCCGCCGGCCCGTCGAACTGCGGCTGCTCGACTGGAAAGAGGTGTACACCGAGTTCGACAAGGGCACCCTGCAGACGCAGGCGAGCCGCTGTATGGACTGCGGAATTCCGTTCTGCCACAACGGATGCCCGCTCGGTAACCTGATCCCCGAGTGGAACGGTCTGGTGTACCGCGACCAGTGGGACGCAGGCATGGACCGACTCCACGCCACCAACAACTTCCCGGAGTTCACCGGGCGGCTGTGTCCGGCGCCCTGCGAGGCGTCGTGCGTGCTGGGCATCAATCAGCCCGCCGTGACCATCAAGCAGGTCGAGGTGGAGTTGATCGAGAAGGCCTGGGGCGACGGGACGGTGACTCCGGTGATCCCCACGCAGCGCACGGGCAAGAAGGTGGCCGTGGTCGGTTCGGGACCCGCCGGACTGGCGGCCGCACAGCAGCTCACGCGTGCCGGCCACGATGTGACCGTCTTCGAGCGCGCGGACCGGATCGGCGGTCTCCTCCGATACGGGATTCCCGAGTTCAAGATGGAGAAGCGGTTCATCGACCGCCGGCTCGCGCAGATGGAGGCCGAAGGCACCGTCTTCCGTACCGGAGTCAACGTCGGTGTCGACGTCACGGTGGAGCAACTCCGCGGCGACTTCGATGCGGTGGTCCTGGCCAACGGTTCCACCATCGGCCGTGACCTCCCGATTCCGGGACGCGAGCTCGACGGCATCCATCAGGCGATGGAGTTCCTGCCGCAGGCCAACCGCGTCCAGCACGGTGACGTGGTGGACGGCCAGATCACGGCGGAGGGCAAGCACGTCGTGATCATCGGCGGCGGAGACACCGGCGCGGACTGCCTCGGCACCTCGCTGCGCCAGGGTGCCGCGCAGGTGCACCAGTTCGAGATCATGCCCAAGCCGCCGATCGAGCGTGCCGAATCGACTCCGTGGCCGACGTACCCGCTGATGTACCGGGTCTCGTCCGCTCACGAAGAGGGCGGCGAGCGCGTGTACAGCGTGAACACCGAGGAGTTCGTCGGAGAGAACGGCAAGGTCACCGCGCTCAAGGCCCACGAGGTCAAGATGACCGGCGGCCGCTTCGAGAAGGTGGAGGGCACGGACTTCGAATTGAAGGCGGACCTGGTGCTGCTCGCGATGGGCTTCGTCGGCCCGGAGCGCGGCGATCTGCTCGACAAGCTCGGAGCCACCTACGACGCTCGAGGCAATGTGGCCCGCGGAGGCGATTTCGGTGCGGTCGGACTCCCCGGCGTGTTCGTCGCGGGCGATGCCGGACGCGGACAGTCGCTGATCGTCTGGGCGATCGCCGAGGGACGGTCCGCCGCCGCCGGCGCCGACGCGTACCTGATGGGTTCCACCCAGCTCCCGTCGCCGATCCTCCCGACGACGGTCGCGCAGCGGTAGCGACGCGGGGCCGGTCATACGTCCAGACTCATCGAACTTCTCCGAGGCTCGTCGAATCTCCTTCCAGGCCCATCGAATGTCCTTCTAGGCTCATCGAGTAAGCGGAGGAGCGAAGCGGGGGAGCGCATCGAGATTCCCCCACCAAAACACCCCCACAGGGCGGTCCGGCCGAAAGCCGGGCCGCCCTGCGCCGTTCCCACCACCACTGCGCCAAGTACTTGTCGCAGGTCACACCTGCGCCGATTTGACCTCACGTCCATCTGTGCGTAACTTATTCGGAGTCAGAGC
>NZ_KQ969304.1:0-49514 GCF_001578675.1 Gordonia sp. QH-12 | reverse complement strand
CGGAACGGAACCCAGGGCGCTTCACCGCTCCCTTCCCACAGGCCCGCCGCGCGAGCGGATCGAACGCGGGAACGACTGCGGTCCGGCCGGCAGGGTGTCCGCCCGACCGGCCGGACCGTCTGGCCTACACCGCCTCCGGGACCGCGACGCGCACGGGCGCGCCGGTGGCGGCCACCGCTTCGTCGGCGGTGACCCCGGGCGCCAGTTCCACCAGCTCCAGGCCGTCGTCGGTCACGTCGATCACCGCCAGGTCGGTGATGATGCGATCCACGACGCCGGCGCCGGTGAGCGGCAGGGAGTTCTCGACGAGGATCTTGGGCGAGCCGTCCTTGGCGCAGTGCTCCATGACGACGATCACCCGGCGCGCGCCGTGGACCAGGTCCATGGCCCCGCCCATGCCCTTGACCAGCTTGCCCGGCACCACCCAGTTGCTCAGGTCGCCGCGCTCGCTGACCTGCATGCCGCCCAGGATCGCGACGTCGACCTTGCCAGAGCGGATCATCCCGAAGCTCGTCGCCGAGTCGAAGAAGCTGGCGCCCGGGATCACCGTCACCGTCTCCTTGCCGGCGTTGATCAGGTCCGGGTCCTCGTCGCCGGCGAACGGGTACGGGCCGAGGCCGAGGATGCCGTTCTCGGACTGCATGACGATCTCCACCCCGGGCGCCACATGCCCCGGGACCAGGGTCGGCAGGCCGATGCCGAGGTTCACGTAGTCGCCGTCGGAGAGTTCGGCCGCGGCGCGCGCGGCCATCTGATCGCGGGTCCAGCTCATGCGGAGACCTCCTCCAGCTCGCGGACCGTGCGACGCTCGATGCCCTTGTCGGCCGCCTGGGCCACGGTCAACGGCAGCACGGCGTCGACGTAGATGCCCGGGAGATGGATCTCGTCCGGGTCGAGATCACCGGGATCGAGGATGTTCTCGACCTCGGCGACGGTGTACTTCGCCGCCATCGCACAGAGTGGGTTGAAGTTGCGCGACGCCTTGCGGAACACCAGGTTTCCGTGGCGATCACCCTTCCAGGCCCGCACGAGCGCGACGTCCGGGCGCAGCGCCTCCTCGAGCACGAACGTCCGCGGCGCTCCGTCCCAGACGAACTCCGCCTGTGGTTTCGGGGCCGACGCCACCGCCACCGCGCCGTCGGCGTCGTGCCGCAGCGGCAGGCCGCCGTCGGCCACCTGGGTCCCGACGCCGGTCTGGGTGTAGAAGGCGGCGATGCCCGCCCCGCCGGCACGCAGCCGTTCGGCAAGGGTTCCCTGCGGCGTCAGCTCGATCTCGACCTCGCCGGTGAGGTACTGGCGTTCGAGCTCCTTGTTCTC
The DNA here is from genome assembly GCF_001578675.1 of Gordonia sp. QH-12. Taxonomy (NCBI): domain Bacteria; kingdom Bacillati; phylum Actinomycetota; class Actinomycetes; order Mycobacteriales; family Gordoniaceae; genus Gordonia; species Gordonia sp. QH-12. Next base: position 48,197 of record NZ_KQ969304.1, on the reverse strand, counting down.
CCCCACGTACGAGGCGATCAGCCTGCGGATCTGCCGGTTCTCCAGCAGCAGCGAGTTGCCGATGCCCGGGATCCCGCAGTTGTTCGAGACCACGGTGAGGTCGCGAACGCCGGTGCGTGACAACGCCTCCAGCAACACCGCGGGGATGCCGCAGATACCGAAGCCACCGGAGGCCACCATCATCGAGTCCGATACCGCCGACACCGCGGCGTCGGCGGAGGGTGCGGTCTTGTCCATGTGTCCCCCTTCAGGCGAGTCGGGCCAGCTTCTCGAGCACCCGCTCGGGCTGTGCGGAGGCCGGGATGCCGGTGAGCAGCGCGTCACCGGCGGGGATCTCGTCGTCGTCGGACCAGAACCCCTCCGGCAGAAGTGAGATCGTGGTGCCGTCGCTCGTCTCGACCTGGTCGTCGGTGCGCAGGGCGACCACCCAGTCCAGGTGCGAGGCGATGTTGGTGATCGCGCTGTAGTCCGACACCGACTCGGGCTGGGCGATGGGATCGCCGACGCGAGCCCGGGCGTCGAGAATCACCAGTGCCACCGGGAGTTCCGAGAGTTTGCCGAGCCATTCGGCGATGTAGGTCGACGCCGTGTCGGCGCGATCCGGGTCGATCTCGTCCAGCCCGGTACCGGCGACACCGTGCGCACGACCGAGCCAGCGCGCCGGCGACGGGAGCGAGAGGACCAGCGGACGACGGGCCGCGTCGGCCAGCGTCTTGGCGGTGCGTTGCACACCCGCGACGCCGTCCTCGTCGGCCAGCAGGGTACGGAGCGCATACCCCGTGCGGGAGCGCGCGCCCATCGCGGCGACCAGTTCCGGATCGGCCGCCAGGTGCGCGCCCTGGACCGCGCCGACGTCGAGCCAGGTGGCGTCGGGATCGAGTAGGGCATGGACCTGGCCCTGGTGCCCGGTGAGTGCGGCCAGGTCGGCCCACGGGATCGGCTGCCCCTGGCGGATGACCGCGGTGGCGTAATCGGTGTGATCGATCAGGACCGGACGAGTGCGCCCACTGGCCGGCAAGGCGATCAGAGACTTCAGCGATGACATTGGTTTCTCCAGAATCGGTGTCGACCGGAAGGCCGGGTGCACCCGCGCGGGGTCACGGGTGCACCCGGCCGACCGGATCAGGCCAGTCGTCGGACGTTCTCGCCGTACTTCGACTCGAGCTCGGCGATCCGGGCCTCCAACTGTCCGATCTTGACCTCACGGCGGTCCGGGATCACGATCGGCGGCAGCTCGGCCAGCGGGGCGACCACGCGCTCGGGGCCGTCGATGGTGAAGACCGTGGCGGTCAGCTCCTCGACGTCTCCCCACGAGCCGTAGTAGTGGACGTCGGCCGGCGGCTCGTCCTGGACGAACTCCTTGCAGAACTCGTCGAAGGGCTTGCCGCGCTCCAGGCGCGCCTTGCGGGCGGCATCGCGCTTGGCGTTCGTCGCCTCGACGTCCAGGCGGAAGTTCACCGGGTCGTAGACCACGCCGAAGATGTCCTCGGCCACCTTCTGGGTGATGCGGCCCAGTTCGGCGTCGTGGACCACCGATTCGGGCAGACGCTCCAGCGGATCGCCGTAGCCGCCGCCGGCGCCCTGGCTGATCATGTACAGCTCGCCGTCCTTGGCCAGGTCGAACTGCAGGCCCATGTGGTAGGTCGAGTAGCGACCGTCCTCGAAGGGCTGCTCGTTCATGACCTTCTCGATCGACAGGTCGAACTTCTTCGGGTCCTTGCGGATGTGCTCGTAGACGTTCGTGCCCTTGACCATGCACAGCGGGTATGTGCCGCAACCGTATCCGCCGTACATGCCGTAGATCGAGGAGAACTTGGCGCCGGAGGTGACCGTCATGAAGCCCCACTGCGGGGTGCCCTCGGCGGCGACGATCATCTCGTAGCCCATGCCGCCGGTGAACTTGCCGAAGCCCATGTTGTCACGCACCAGTCGCTTGGAGACCAGCTGCATGAACGGGACCTCTTCCTCCATGACCTCCTGCTCGGCGGTGTCGGCCATCGCGCAGAACAGTGGCGAGACCGCGTCCTCACCGTCGCGGAAAGGCTTTGCGCCACCGGGCATGCCGTTCAGGTCGGCACACAGGTTGCCCACCATGTCGCCGTGCTGGGTGATGCCGCCCCACAGGAAGGTGTTGATCTGGTTGAACCAGTTGGCCACCACGTTGGAGTACTTGTTCGGCGTCGAGAAGCTCATCCGGCTGTAGAGCGCCTGGAAGGCCGAGAACCCGCGGAACGACGCCTGCAGCGACTGGCCCATCGGGGCGTCGTACGACGCGTCGGCCCAGGTCCCCTCGTCGGAGATGATCTCGATGCAGCTCATCGCCGAGGTGCAGCGCGGCAGGTCCGGCCACCAGAACGCCAGGATCGCCTGCATGAACATCGATTTCACCGAACACAGCGGCGAGTTGATGGCCCGGTTGAGGATCTCCGGCCCGGTCCCGCGCAGGTCCACGATCATCTTGTCGCCCTTGATCGTGATCTTGCAGGCGAACTTGATGAGGATGTTCTCCTTCAGCGTCGAGTCCATGAACTGGTCGAAGCGGTAGGTGCCGTCGGGCAATTCGCTGATCCGCCGGCGCACCTCGGCGTCGACGTCCTCGACCGTGACGCGCAGGGCCGCGACGAAGGTGTCGACACCGACCTCGTCGATCACCTTGTCGATGCGCTCCATGATCTTGCGGACCGCGGTGATCTTGACCTTCAGATCGGCCAGCTGCAGCTTGGGGTCGCGCACCGAGTGCTGCAGGAAGGTCAGCAGGTCCCGGCGCAGCTCGCCGCGCTCGACGATCTTGAACGGGCTCATCCGCAGGCCGTCGTCGAACGGGGTCTCCGAACCGGACGGCATGCCGCCGGGCTCGCAGGCGCCGTTCTCACCCTCGTGGATGGTGGCGGCCACCCAGGCGATGATCTCGCCGTCGCGGATGATCGGCATGATCATCGACTGATCGGTGTTGTGCACGTTCCCGAAACGCGCGTCGTTGTGGATGAAGCCGTCACCCTCGTGGACGCCCACCGTGGGCTCGTCCTTCCAGTACTTCATGATGTACCGAATCGGGTGGTGCAGGATCGCGCTGAACGCGATCACGCCGTGGCACGACAGGTAGGAGACGTCGCCGCTCGCGGTGTAGATCGCGGTGGTGAGGTCGCCCCACTTCGCGCCGGGTGCGGCGCCCTGGGCCTCGCACATCTCGTAACCCTCGTCGAGGGCGCCGGCGATGCGCTTGCGGATGCGCTCGACCTCGAGGCGGTCGACGCCGACGGCGATGGCCACCTCTTCGTGGTCGGTACGGGGCGCGATCGCATGGCTGCGCATGATCTCCGGGTCGGGCCCGAGGAACAGCGTGGTCTCGTCCATGAACTTGTCGACCCACTCCTGCTCCTGCGGGGTCAGGACGCGGCTGTCATGGTCGTGAACTGCGGTCATGATGAACTCTTCTCTCGCTTGGAATGGTTTGTGGCTCAGTCCTGCAGGAACCAGACGGCACCCTGGCGGGTGGGCTCGAGGCGCCACTCCGGTTCGACGAGGAACGTGGTGTTCTCGGTGGTGACGATCGCCGGGCCGTGGATGACGTGCTCGTGGGTGAGTGCGCCCTGGTCGTAGACCGGGGTGTCGAGCGCCTTGTCGTGTCCGATGAAGTGGACGTTGCGCCGGGCCACCGGGGTCGGCTCGGTGCGGTCGCCGCCGGCGTAGAGGGAGTCGAAGTTGACCACGTCGCCGTCGACGTAGGACGCCACCCGGATGGTGTTGCACCGGATTCCGGCCTCCGGCGCCGCCGAGGACGCGCCGAAGCGGTGGCTGTAGACGTCGCCGAAGGTCTTGATGATCTCCAGCACGTCACCGACGCCGTTGATGCGGCTGATGCCGTCGAGCGCCACCGCCTGGGTGAGCAGCTGATTGCCGTAACGCATGTCCACCTCGAGGCGGTACTTCACCTCATCGCCGTCGAATCCCTGGCGCACCAGGTCTTCTCGGCCGCGGGCCTCCAGCTCCTCGACCACGGCGTTGAACTCGTCGTACTTGTCGTACAGCGTGCGGGTGGTGGCGTTGTAGAAAGTGACGTGGACGCCACGCTCGTGGAAGTGCAGCTGCTTCATGTTGCCGGCGCCGCAGGCGGAGAACACCGACGAGAAGGGCGGGGCCAGGACCCGGCGGATGCCGGCGTGGCGGGCGATGCCGCATGCGTGCAGCGGGCCGTTGCCGCCGTAGGCGAGCATGGTGAAGTCCTCGGGGAGGTAGCCGCGCACGCGCAGCTCCTTCCCGATCCCGATCGCCATCTGCTCGTCGACGCTGTCCTTGATCACCCGGGCGATGTCGATGACGTCCATGTCCAGCGGATCGCACAGGGTGTCCTCGATCGCCTGGACCGAGCGCTTGGGGTTGAGCTTGATGTACCCGTTGGCGTAGTTCTCGGGGTCGAGGTAGCCGAGCAGCAGATCGGCGTCGGTGACGGTCGGCCGCAGGCCGCCCCGGTCGTAGCACGCCGGCCCCGGGTTCGAGCCCGCCGACTCCGGCCCGATCCTGATCGAGTTGTGGATGCGGTCGTAGCTGGCGATCGACCCGCCGCCGGCACCGAGGGTGTCGAGGTGGACCATCGGCACGCTGACCAGCCACCGATCGATGGTCGGCAGGAAGTCGTAGTGCTTGACGCCGCCCTCCGGCACCAGGCCGATGTCGAAGGAGGTGCCGCCCATGTCGGTGGAGATGACGTGGCCGAGCCCGGTCTCGGCGGAAAGGTGCTCGGCCGCACCGACACCCGCGATCGGACCGGAGTGGATGGTCTGCAGCGCGTCGGTGGAGTTCATCTGCGCCATGCCGCCCGAGTTGTGGATGACCAGCATCGGCTTGTCGTACCCGGAGTCGCGCAGGTTGTTCGACAGCTGCGACAGCGCGTGGAACATGATCTCGTGCAGGAAGCCGTCGATGATGGTCGACGTGGACCGCACGTACTCGCCCTTGCGGCCGGACACCTGATGGCCCAGCAGAACCGGGATGGCGCCGAGCTCGTGGGGCGGGAACTCGTCGAGGATGATCTCCTGGATCGCCAACTCGTGCACGGGATTCTCGGTGGCGTTGACCAGCGAGACGACGATGGCCTCGGCACCCTCGTTGACCAGCTCGCGCACCGTCTTGCGCACGTCCTCCGGGTCGAGCGGCGCGACGATCTTGCCGGCGGAGTTGATGCGCTCCTTGACCGAGCGGATCAGCTGACGGGGCACGATCGGGTCGGGACGCTCGGCGGCCGGCAGGTTCTGCTGCATGGTGTGGTCGAGGCCCTCGCCGTAGCCGCGGCCTCGAGACAGCGGGATGGTGTCCTCGAAGCCGTGGGTGACGATGGCCGCCACCTTCGGTCCCTTGCGCTCGATCAGTGCGTTGGTTCCGAGAGTCGTTGCGTAGCGGACGGAGTCGACCTCGCTGAGCACGGTGTCGCGGTCGAGGCCGGCCCGCTTGCAGGCCAGGTCGAGGGCCTCGTTGAAGCCGAGTGCCAGGTTGTGGTGGGTCGTCAGGGCCTTGGCGTCGACGTAGATGTCGTCCCAGACGAAGAAACAATCGGTGAAGGTACCGCCAATGTCGACGGATATGCGCTTCATGGTGCAGCTCCTATGTGGTGGGTCAGCGGATGTGGCCGATGGCCTTCAGTGCGGCGGTGTACTTCTGGGCGTCCTCGCCGGGTCCGTAGTTGAAGACCTCTTCGGGATCGACGCCGCGTTCCTCCCACTGCTTGCGCAGCGCGGCGACGTCGATGACCATGTCGACGGTCGGCGGATGGCCCGGCGGCAGGTACTCGACCTCGATCTGGGTGCCGCATCCGGGGCAGTAGTACTCCAGGATCCGGCAGTAGGTGGGGTCGGGGCTGAAGGTGTACTCGTAGCGCTCCGGGTCGATGATCGGCTGGTGGATCTCACGCGGATCACGGTCGTACACAAGCGTTCCCGGCTTGTAGTTGTCGTGGGCGGAGCCCATGTCGTGTTCACAGACCCGGCACACCCAGCGTTCGGTGTCCAGATCGATCACGAGGTACTCGGTCATGGGGACTCGCATCTCGAGTCCTCCTCTCAGATGTCGGTGTCTTTCAGGGCGGGGATGTCAGAGGGTGTCGTCGGTGAGGAGCAGGTCTCCGGCGGAGGTGACGCGGAACTGCCAGCCGGGCAGCACGCGGGCGGTGAAGAACGGGCCCTCGACGATGGCCGGCCCTTCGCCGGAGTTGCCGGGCGAGAGCTCGTCGAGCACGTGCACCGGCACCTCGTCGACCTGGTCGGCGCCGCTGCGCACCCGGCGGGTCCCGATGCTCGGCGCCGGGGTCGGGGTGACCTCGGTGTCGGCGGTCAGTTCCGGCTGGGACAGTTCGGCGGTGACGGTGAACCGCAGGGTCGCGAGCTGCTCGGGGTAGTCGACCGCGTCGCCGGGGATGTAGGGCCGCCGCTCGGCGATGTTGCCGTCGATCCCCTCGATGATCAGTTCGCTGGAGACCGTGCAATCGGCGAGGGCGTACCCCTCCTGGAACATGTCGCGCTCGGCCCGCTCGACCAGCTCGGCGTGGGTGGCCGCAGCTGCCTCGGTGGTGGCGACGGGGACCGTGACCTCGTAGGTCTTGCCCACGTTCGAGAACGAGATGCCCAGTGCGGAGAACACCGCGGCGGTGCGCGGGATCAGCACCCGCTTGACGCCCGCGACGCGCGCCGCGCCCGCGGCGCTCATCGGGCCGGCCCCGCCGAAGGCGGCGAGGGTGGTGTCGGCGTCGACCAGGTGGGAGAAGGAACCGGCGACGGCTTCGAAGTACGCCTGCTCCATCCGGACGAGGGCTTCTTCGAGGCCGACCCCGAGCGGCTCGGCGATGGTCTCGGTGATGACCGCCTTGGAACGCTCGGCGTCGAGCTTGAAGGTGCCGTCCAGGTAGGTGTCCGCGTCGAGCACGCCCAGCAGGAGGTTGACGTCGGTGATGGTCGCCTGCTTGCCGCCGAAACCGAAACAGGCGGGACCGGGTGCCGCGCCGACCGACTGCGGGCCGACCTGGATCTCGCCGTCGACCACCTGGATCACCGACGAGCCGCCGACGCCCTTGGAGTGGACCTCGCTCATCGGGTAGGAGATCGGCACGCCCTTGATCGAGCCGCGCTCGCGGGTGGCGACCTGCTCGCCCTCGACCACGCCGACGTCGGTGGTGGTGCCGCCGATGTCCATCATCACGACGCGGTTGAGTCCGTAGACCCGGGCCAGGGCAGCGGTGCCCTCGAGGCCGCCGCGCGGACCGGACGAGTAGGTCTTGAGTGCCACGGACTTGGCGACGCGGGAGGAGGCGCCGTCGTTGCGGTAGACCAGCAGCGGGTTGGCGACCTTGAAGTCCTTGAGCCGGCGTTCGGCGCCGTAGAGGAAACGCTCCATGGTCGGGTGCAGGAACGAGTTGATGACGCACGACCAGGTGCGGCGGGCGTCGTCGCGGTCGCCGGCGAGGTCCCAGCTGTAGATCACCGGGATCGACCCCAGCAGCTGGCGGGGGAACTTGCGGAGCAGGACGTTGCGCAGGCGGCGCTCGTCCTCGGGGTTGGCCGCGGTGACGACGACGCGCGCCGCGCCCAGGGTGGTGAGCCGGTTGACCGACTGGACCAGCTCGAATTCGAGGTTCTCGTCCTCGACGTCGACGGTCAGGTAGCGGTCGGCGATCAGGCCGTCCCACAGGTCGTTCTCCGCGTCGGACTTGCGCATCACCGTGTCGAGGTTCGACAGCGTGGTCAGGATGCCGATCATCGGTCCGCGGCGTTCGACCAGGGCGTTGGTGCCCTGGGTCGTCGAGTACCGGATGTGGTCGGTGGCGTGCAGGATCTTCTCGAGGTCGGCCTGCCCGTAGAGGGATTCCGACACCTTCTCGATGCCGCTGAACAGGCACTCGGACAGGTCGTGTGGCGTGGTCAGGGTCTTGGTGAAGGTGAAGCCCTGGCCGTCCCAGACACAGATGTCGGTCAGGGTTCCCCCGTTGTCGATGTTGATGAGTGTGGTCACTGGGGCGCACTCCTTGGTCCGGGAGTTCTCGATGGAACTCGGTTGGTGTGGACCCGGCGTCGTCGTCGGGTTCGGGAAGTGACGCAGACCATTGTGACGCGTGTCGCACACCCTCGACCTGTCCCAAGTTCGGACACTTTCGGGGTTGTGTCCCGCACCACAGGGATGATGGTTTAGTCATCTTCCGAGGAAGTGAGGAGACGAGCGTGCCCAACGCCACGAATCGAATGCTGCGAACCGCCGCGGCCAGGGCGGATTTCCTCGAATCGGGCAGATCAGGCTCAGCGGGCGTACCCGACATCGTGGCCGCCTCGTGGGAGCGCAGCCAGGCTGCCGGCGTCGACCACTCCCAGCCGTGCACCGACTTCAGCGACGAGATCGACAGCGGCTCCCTGCTGATGCGCTGCGCCCGCCCGGTCCTGCGCCAGCTGGGCACCGATGTCGGCGACACCCCGATGGTGATCGCGCTGACCGACAGCCGCGCCCGCGTGATCCAGCGGATCGACACCTCGGGCGCGGTCGGACGCCTCCTGGACCGGGTGAACTTCGCCCCCGGCTTCCGCTACTCGGAGGACTCGATGGGCACCAACGGGGTCGGCACCGTCTTCGAGGCGGGCCAGCCCATCAGCGTCGTCGGACCCGAACACTTCGCCGAGAACCTGCAGACCTTCGCCTGCACCGGCGCCCCGATCATCGACCCGGTGACCCGCCGCATCGAGGGCGTCCTGGACATCTCCACGCTGAGCACGGGCTGGAGCCCGCTGATGCACACCCTGGTCAAGGCGGCCGCCAAGGACATCGCGCGCAACCTGCTCCTGGACCGCAGCCAGTCCCAACAGGCGATCTTCGACACCTACATCCAGATCGACGCCAAGGCCGGACGCCAGGCGGTGCTCGCCTTCGGAGACTCGGTGTTCATGGCCAACGCCGCAGCTCAGGCACTGTTCTCCAGTGCCGAGCAGCAACTGTTGCGCGACCACGCGATCTTCATGATGGGCCGGCGGGACAAGGCCAGCGACACCATCGCCCTGCCCGACGACCGGCTGGTGACCCTGCGGGGAACCCGCATCCTGGTGGGCTCGGAGGTGGCCGGACTGGTGGTGATCGCCGAGATCGCCTCCGCCCCGCGCTTCGGCCTCCCCGGCAACTTCGACGAGCACGTGCTGCCGCAGATCGCCATCGCAGGACATTCGTCGTCGCGCGTGGTCGGGGACCTGACGCGTCAGCAGCACCAGAGCGTCGCGGTGGGCTCGACCCCGGCCTGGGTCAGAGCCTGCGAACAGGTGCGTCAGGTGCTGACCGAGAACCAACCCGCCGTGGTCATCGGCGAGAGCGGCTCGGGCAAGTTCACCCTGGTCGCCGAGATCTTCCACGACGCCTTCCCCGACGCCCGCAGCGTCAGCATCGACGCCTGCCAGATCGTCGACGAGGGTGACACCGACGTGGATCTGGGCACCATGCTCGCCGGCCAGGCCGGGCCGACCCTGTTCATCATCCGCAACATCGACCAGGCGAGTACCGAAGGCGCCGAACAGATCTCGAACATCCTCAGGGCGCTGGCCGAGCACGAGGAGCCGACGTGGTGCGTGGCGACGCTGTCGGACTCCTCGCTCGACTCGGACCTGCCGTTCCAGATGCTGCTGTCGCACTTCGAGGTCGCGATCACCGTCCCACCCCTGCGGTTGCGCACCGACGACCTGCCCCAGATCGTGGCCTCGGTCCTCCGGCAGATCGCCCCCGAGCGTCGTGTTCGCCTGAGCCCGGCGGCGATGCGTGTAGTGTCGCGATACTCGTGGCCGCGCAACGTCACCCAGCTGACCGAGGCCCTGCAGCATGCACTGCGCCAGCGCCCGGTGGGCGAGATCCAGGAGCAGGACCTCCCCGGGTACTGCCAGACCACGGTCTCGCACAACCTGACCCCGCTCGAGCAGGCCGAACGCGACGCGATCGTGGCCGCCCTGCGCGAGTTCGACGGCAACCGGGTGGCGGCGGCGGCCCACCTCGGGATGGCCCGTTCCAGCCTCTACCGCAAGCTCCGCACGTACGGGATCACCGCCTGACCCTCCTCCCCTCTGCGACGCGCCAAACAGCCACGTCATCCCGAAATACCCTGGGCGACGGCCCTTCCGGGACCCGTCGTCCAGGCGTCTCGGGAGTGGTCCGCGCTGTCCACGGCCCGAGGCTGTCCCAACTTGGGACACGGCGACCCCGGGACAGGCGGCTACCGTCACAGCCATGGCCGAGACCTTTGCTGCCCTGTGGAACCGAGCGGTCCGCGACCACGGTGCGCGCGAGTTCCTGGTGTTCCGGGATCTCGACGGCACCGTCTCCTCCTGTACCTACGACCGCTTCGACGACGTCGTGGGCCGGGTCGCGGCCACCCTGGCCGAGCGTGGCGTCGATGCCGACGCTCCCGTCCACGTGATGCTGCGCAACTGTCCGGCGTTCATCGCGATCTGGCTGGCCGCCGCTCGGCTCGGCGCCTGGTTCGTCCCGGTCGATCCCGGTTCGACCCCGCGCGACGTCGCCCGTCAGCTGCGCCGCATCCGTCCCGCGGTGACGATCTGCGCCGAGGAGTTCGAGGAGACGGTCGCCGCCGGCGGCGCCGAGCAGGCGATCGCCCTCGCCGAGACCGCCGCCGACCTCCGGGACGGTTCGCCGCTGGTCGGTTCCGACCTGTGGCAGGAACCTGCGAGCGCGGCACCGGACGACCGGCTCGCGGTCATGTTCACCTCCGGCACCACCTCCGAGCCCAAGGGCGTGGTGCTCACCCAGGCGAACTACGCCCACGTCGGACGGACCATGGCCGACCTGGCACAACTCCGCCCGCATCATCGCTGGTACGTGTGCCTGCCGCTGTTCCACGCCAACGCGCAGTACTACTGCTTCGCCTCGGCGATCGCGACCGGCGCGTCGGTGGCCCTCACCGCACGGTTCACCGCGAGTCGCTGGCCGCACGAGGTCGACGAACTGCAGGCCACCCATGCCAGCCTGTTCGCCGCGCCGATCAGGATGATCCTCGCCCGACGCCGCGACGACGCGCCACGGCTGAGCCTGCACCATCTCTGGTTCGCCCAGAACCTGGCCCTGGGCCACTGGTCGGAGATGGCGAGGCTGTGCGGTGCCGCCCCGCGGCAGATCTACGGCATGACCGAGACCGTCGCCGTGGTCACCGCCAACGACCCCGATCGTCCCACCCATGACCGGATAGGACCAGAGATCAACGGTCGCGCAATCACTCTGATCGATCCGAACACCGGTCGACCGGCCGCCGACGGGGAGCCGGGCATCCTCACCGTGGCCGGGGTGCGGGGTCGCGACCTGTTCGCCGGTTACCTCGACAATCCCACCGCCGACGCCCGCGCCTTCGTCGACCTCGACGTGCCGACGCCCGACGCCGACCATGTGTGGTTCAGCACGGGTGACCTCGTACGGCGTTGCGACGACGGTCAATTGGCGTTCGTCGGACGCATCGACGACGTGGTCAAGGTGTCTGGCGAGAACGTCTCGCTGACCGAGATCGAGGCCGCACTCGCCGAGGCGCCCGGCGTCCTCGAGGCCGCGGTCCTCGCGATCGACGACCCGATCCGGGACCACGTTCCCGCCGCCTGGATCGTGCCGGCCGACAAGGACGTGCCGCCGTCGCCGGAACAGTTGCGGCAGTGGGCCGAACAGAACCTGCAACCCGCGGCGCGGCCGCGCCGGTGGACCGTCATCGACGAGTTGCCGCGCACCTCGGTGGGCAAGATCCGCCGTTTCCAACTCGCAGCACAGGAGAGAGCATGACCAGCACACGCATCGGCATCACCGGGGTGGGCCACACCCGCTTCGGCAAACTCGTCGACGACGACCTGTCCTCACTGGTGTCTGCGGTCACCACCGAGGCCTTGTCCGACGCGCAGGTCGACGCCGGCGAGGTCGACGAGGTCTTCGTCGCCCAGTTCAACAGCGGCCTCACCGATTTCGCCTTCCCGTCCTCCTTGCCGATGCGAGCCGCACCCAGCCTCTGGGGCAAGCCCATGACCCGGGTCGAGAACGCCTGCGCCTCGGGCACGGCCGCCGTCCACCAGGGCGTCAAGGCCATCCTGTCCGGGACGGCCGACACCGTGCTCGTGGTCGGCGTGGAGAAGATGACGCACGTCGACAACGCCACCGTCGGGCGTGCACTGCTCGGCGCCGACCCGCAGCGCGCCGGGACCGATTTCCCCGGCGGCTTCGTGGGCGTCTTCGCCGAGGTGGCAGATCAGTACGCCCGACGCCATGAGATCGACGACCTCGGCGACGTGCTCGGCCGGATCGCGGCGAAGAATCATGCCAACGGGTGCGCCAACCCCTGGGCACAGGTCCGCAAGGATCTCGGCGTCGAGTTCTGTTCGACCGTCTCCGAGCGCAATCCGGTGGTGGCCGGGCAGCTGCGCCGCACCGACTGCTCGCTCGTCAGCGACGGCGCCGCCGCGCTCGTCCTGCAACGGACCCCGTCGTCGGCACTGGCCTGGGTCGAGGGGTTCGCCCACGCCAACGACCACCTCGACGCCGACCGCCGCGACATCACCGACTTCGCCGCCGGCCGGCTGGCCACCCAGCGCGCCCTGGAGATGGCGAAGCTGTCCCTCACCGACATGTCACTCGCCGAGGTGCACGACTGTTTCACCATCGCCGAGCTCATCGTCTACGAGATGGTCGGCCTGACCGAACCGGGTCAGGGACGCCGCGCGATCGAGGAGGGGTGGACCGCCCGCGACGGCCGGTTGCCGGTCAACGTCTCCGGCGGACTCAAGGCGAAGGGACATCCGGTCGGCGCCACCGGCGTGTCCCAGCACGTGATCGGCGCACTCCAGCTGGCCGGTCGCGCCGGGGACATGCAGCTGCCCGACGCGCACCACGCGCTGGTCCACAACATGGGCGGCCTGGCCGTCGCCAACCACGTCACCGTGCTGGCCGGTTCCTGACCGGGAAGATCGAAGGCCCCTCGGGCCCACACTCCGCTGTGGAACCATCGACACCGTGAAAGCCATCGTCGTCGAAGCCGAGAATCTGTCCCTGCAGGATGTCCCCGACCCGTCGCCGGCCGTCGGCGAGGTGGTCATCGACGTGGTCGCGGCGGGAGTGAATCGCTCTGACCTCCTCCAGCGCGCGGGCAACTATCCGCCACCGCCCGGGGCGTCAGAGATCATGGGCCTCGAGGTGTCCGGCAGGATCTCGGCGGTCGGGGAAGGGGTCTCGGGCTGGCAGGTGGGCGACGAGGTGTGCGCCCTCCTCGCCGGCGGCGGATATGCGGAGAAGGTCGCGGTGCCGGCAGAGCAGATGATGCAGGTGCCGCGCGGGGTCGACCTCGTCTCGGCCGCCGCGCTCCCCGAGGTCGCCTGCACCGTGTCGTCCAACGTCTTCGACACCGCGGGCCTGTCCACCGGGGAGCTGCTGCTGATCCATGGGGGTTCGAGCGGCATCGGCACCCATGCGACGCAGGTCGCGCACGCGATGGGTGCCCGGGTGGCGGTCACGGCCCGCAACCGCGAGAAGCTCGAGCGGTGCCAAGAGTTCGGCGCGGAGATCCTGATCGACTACACGAGCGAGGACTTCGCCGCAGTCATGAAGGAGCACGGCGGCGCCGACGTCATCCTCGACATCATCGGCGCGAGGTACCTGGCCTCGAACATCAAGGCGCTGGCCACCAACGGCCGCCTGGTCATCATCGGCATGCAGGGCGGCGCCAAGGCCGAACTGAACATCGGGCAACTGATGGCCAAGCGCGCGTCGGTCAGCGGCACCACCCTGCGTCCCCGCCCCGCCAGCGGCGGACCGGATTCGAAGGCCGCGGTGGTCACCGAGACCGTGGCACGCACCTGGCCGCTCATCGAGTCGGGCGACATCCGGCCGGTGATCGACTCCACCTTCCCGCTCGCGGAGGTCGATGCGGCGCACGCGCGCCTCGAATCCGGCGACGCCGTCGGCAAAGTGCTTCTGACCATCGCCTGACGGCCGCGGCGGCATCGCCCTTCGGCGTCAGTCCTCGGTCTCGGCGATGCGCGCGCCGAGGTTGCCGAAGAGCGTGCAGAGCTGCTCGAACTCCTCGGGAGTCAGTTGGTCGACGACGAGTCGGCGCACCGCCCGGTCACGCGTGTCGAGGATCGGCTTGAGCGCTTCCATACCCTCGTCGGTGATCTGCACCCACTTCTGACGGGCATCGTCCTCCACCGACTCCGCGCGCACCACGTAGCCGCGCTCCAGAAAGCGGCTGACCTGGCGCGACACCGTGCTGAGACCGATCTGGGTGGCATCGGCGAGATCGCTGATGCGCAGTTGCGGCGCGGACGCGAGAACCTCGAGCAGTCGCCAGTCCGCCGACGTCAGCGGCGCCGCACGGTCGATCTCGCGGAAGAACGCGCGGTACATCATCCAGCCGCCGCTCACGAACTGCTGCCACAGCTTCTGCTGCTCCGGCGTCAACGCAGGCCCATCAGCGCCGCGCTCAGCGAAATCGCCACCTTCCGGTTCCGCCAAGGTCGTGTCCTCCACCCTCATGAGATTCTCGATCGACCGCCACGACGAGTCACGGTCGGCCGATCACGACCCTACCGGCGTGTACGCGGTGGCCAAACTCGACGTCCGCCGAACGGATCAACACCGTATGCGCGATCAGCCGAACGAGCCGAGCACCCTCACCAGCTGGTCTACCTCGTACGGAGTGGAGTACGGAGAGAGCCCCACCGTGACGGCGCCGCCGATCTCGTCGACGCCGATCGCCCCCAGCGCGCGGCTGGGAACCTCTGCCAGTGCGGCGATCCCGTTGTCGCTGAGCCGAACACAGACTTCAGTGGCCGGAACACCCTCGACGACGAAGCTGACCACGGGGACCCGGTGCACATCGGGCCCGATGACCCGCACGTTCGACAGATGCGACAGGGAGTTCACCAGGTAGTACAGCAGACGGTGCACGTACTCGAAGGTCGCGTCCATCGACGCGGTGATGCGTTCGCGGCGGGTGCCCGCAGCTGCTTGATCGAGGCCGGCGAGATACTCGATCGACGCGATCAACCCGGCGAGCAGGGCGCCCGGCAGCGGCTCGGGTTCGAGGCGTGCCGCGCCGGCGGCCTTCGGATTCATCGACACGCGGACCAGTGAGCCCAACTGCTCCGGATCGGCGAAGACGAGGGCGGCGACCCGCGGGCCGCCCCAGCGCTCGGCGCTGACCAGCACCGCATCGGCGCCGAGCTCGTCCATCGACAGCGGCACATAGGGCGCCGCGGTGGTCGCGTCCACCAGAAGCCGGGCCCGCGCGGCGCGGGCGTGCCCGGCGATCGGACCGATATCGGTGATCGCGCCGTTCACCGACGAGGCGAGAGTGACTGCCACCAGTGAGGTGCGGTCGTCGATGATGTCGGCGAACTGCCAGGTCGGCAGGGTCCCGTCCTCCACGTCGATCTCCGCCCACCGGACCTGAGTCCCGTGGCGTGCCGCTCCGGTCAGCGCCGGCGTCAGAACGGCCTCGTCGTCGGACCGCGAGAGCACGATGTTCCGGTTCAGCCACGCGGACAGGGGCAACGCGTCGGCCAGCGCCGACATCAGCGCCGCTCGAGACGACCCCAGCACCACACCGGCGGGATCGGCGCCGAGCAGATCCGCGACCGCCCGCCGGGCGTTCTCGATCGTCTCCGCCGCTGCGCGAGCCTGGGGGCTACGACTGCCCGCGACCACCGGAAGCGACCGGAATCCGGTCGAGACGGCGGATGCCACCGAATCCGGGATCTGCATCCCGGTCTGCGGATCGAGGTAGATCCAGCCGTCCCCCAACGCGGGAAAGAGCCCCCTGACCGAGGCGATGTCGAACGGCATGCGCACAACGATACTGGCACCGAAAAGGCACAATGGACGCCATGCACCCCGCAATGTTCGGCTCCCCGACACCGGGCGGCCCAGACGACCAGCCCGATTCGGGCTTTCCCCAGCAGCAGTCCATCATCCTCCCCGGCGGACTGCCGTCGAACGAGGAGAGCCGCGATTCCGCGGACGACGACCAGCCCGGCACCGTCGCGTCGATGGTGGAACAGCCCGCGAAGGTGATGCGGATCGGGACGATGATCAAGCAGTTGCTCGAAGAGGTGCGCGCGGCTCCTCTCGACGACGCCAGCCGCAACCGGCTCGCGGAGATCCACCGCACGTCGATCGCCGAGCTCGCCGACGGGCTTGCGCCGGAGCTCCGTGACGAGCTCGACCGGCTGGCCCTGCCCTTCTCGGACGATGTGACCCCGTCTGACGCCGAGCTGCGGATCGCGCAGGCTCAGCTCGTCGGCTGGCTGGAGGGCCTGTTCCACGGCATCCAGACCGCGCTGTTCGCTCAGCAGATGGCCGCCCGCAGCCAACTCGAACAGATGCGCCAGGGCGCGCTGCCTCCGGGAGCTGTGCCACACGACGGGCACAGCACAGGTCAGTACCTCTGAGGCACTTGTATGCTGTGGCCTTGTGTCAGCCGTAGTCAATGACGGCGGAATCCCGCCCGCGCCCCAGGCCTCCGACTCGAAGACGTTCGGTCGTGGCTTCAAGGACCTCGTCGACGGGTTCCGCAACTCCGAGCTGTGGTTGCACCTCGGCTGGACCGACATCAAGCAGCGCTACAAGCGCTCGGTGCTCGGTCCGCTGTGGATCACGGTCGCCACCGGCGTCACCGCCGTCGCGATGGGAATCCTCTACGGCGAGTTGTTCCACCAGGACATCAAGGTCTTCCTGCCGTACGTGACCCTCGGCTTCATCTTCTGGGGCTTCATCGAGACCTCGATCCTCGACGGCTCGGTGGTCTTCTCCACCAATGAAGGACTGATCAAACAGCTCCCCGCGCCCACCAGCGTGCACGTGTACCGGGTGGTGTGGCGCAGCCTCATCATCTTCGCCCACAACATCGTGATCTATCTGATCCTGCTCGCGGTGTTCCCGCAGCCCCTGGGCTGGACGGTCCTGCTCGTCTTCCCGGCGCTGCTGCTGTACGCGCTGAACGCGGTCTGGACGACGATCGTCTTCGGCATCATGTCGACCCGGTTCCGCGACATCGGCCAGCTGCTGACCACCGCCGTCCGGCTCGTCTTCTTCATGACGCCGATCATCTGGTCGGCGCAGTCGCTCAGCAGCACCGGCGCCGACGAGTCGAGCCGGCTGAAGCTGGTGGAGCTGAACCCGATGTACCACTACCTGGAGATCGCGCGCGGACCGTTGCTCGGCCAGCACGTCGCGCTGTACCACTGGCTGATCGTGATCGGTTGCACAGCCGTCGGCTGGACGGCAGCGATGTTCGTGATGCGCAACTACCGCGCCCGCGTGGCGTACTGGGTCTAGGAGGACCTGTGACAGCCAACACCGACATCCGCGTCGACACCTGGGACGCCTGCGTCGACTTCCCCATCTTCGACGCCAAGACGCGCTCCCTCAAAAAGGCGGTGATCGGCGCCGCCGGCGGCGTGATCGGCGCCAACAATTCCAAGACCGTCGTGGTCGAGGCCCTGCGCGACATCAACCTGCACCTGCAGCACGGCGATCGGGTCGGACTCGTCGGCCACAACGGCGCGGGAAAGTCGACACTGCTGCGTCTGCTCTCGGGTATCTACGAGCCGACCCGCGGATCGTGCCGCGTCACCGGCCGCGTGGCGCCCGTCTTCGACCTCGGCGTCGGCATGGACCCGGAGATCTCCGGGTACGAGAACATCATCATCCGCGGCATGTTCCTGGGGATGAGCCGCAAGGAGATGCTGAAGAAGACCGACGAGATCGCGGAGTTCTCCGAGCTCGGCGACTACCTCGAGATGCCCCTGCGCACCTACTCCACGGGCATGCGCGTGCGCCTGGCGCTGGGCGTGGTCACCAGCATCGATCCGGAGATCCTCATCCTCGACGAGGGGATCGGCGCGGTGGACGCGGAGTTCATGAAGAAGGCCCGCGTCCGGCTGCAGGCCCTGGTGGAGCGTTCGGGAATCCTGGTCTTCGCCAGCCATTCCAACGAGTTCCTCGCTCAGCTCTGCGACCGCGCGCTGTGGATCGACCACGGTCAGATCCGGATGGACGGCGGCATCGAAGAGGTCGTCGGCGCCTACGAGGGCCCCGACGCCGCGCAGCACGTGCGCAAAGTGCTCGACGAACTCGCCGACGAGCGCGACGGCGCCTCCGGCACCCCGGGTTCGGCGTGAGTGCGCCGACCGCCGAGATGGTCGTCGGCGTCGTCGTCACCCATAAGCGCCGCGAACTGCTCGCCGAATCCCTGAAGGTGCTGGCGGCGCAGGACCGGCCGCTCGACCACCTGATCGTCGTCGACAACGCCGCCGAGCCCGAGGTCGGCGAGCTCGTGGCGAGCCAGCCCGTGCCGACCACCTACCTGCCCTCGCGGCACAACCTCGGCGGTGCCGGCGGCTTCGCCCTCGGCATGCTGCACGCGCTGGCGCTGGGCGCCGACTGGGTCTGGTGCGCCGACGACGACGGCCGGCCGGAGGGTCCGGAGGTGCTCTCGACACTGCTGGACTGCGCTCGCCGCCACCGCCTCGGCCAGGTCTCCCCCGTGGTGGTGAACATCGACGCGCCCGACGACCTCGCCTTCCCGCTGCGCCGCGGTCTGGTGTGGCGGCGCAAGCGGTCGGAACTCTTCACCGATACCGAGACACCCGGTCACGACGATCTGCTGCCGGGCATCGCGTCGCTGATGAACGGTGCATTGTTCTCTGCGGACACCCTCGACGCGATCGGCGTCCCCGACCTCCGGCTGTTCTTCCGCGGCGACGAGGTGGAGATGCATCGACGCCTGGCACGTTCGGGGATCGGCTTCGGCACCTGTCTGACCACCGCCTATCTGCACCCCGACGGCAGCGACGAGTTCCGGCCGATCCTCGGAGGCCGGATGCACACGCAGTACCCCGACAACGAGGTGAAGCGGTTCTTCACCTACCGCAATCGCGGTTATCTGATGAGCCAGCCCGGCATGCGGAAGCTGCTTCCGCAGGAGTATGCGCGATTCGCGTGGTACTTCCTCGTGCAGCAGCGCGATCCGGCGGGGTTCCGCGAGTGGATGCGGCTGCGCCGCCTCGGTCGCGCGGAGCGGTTCGGCCGCCCCTGAGCCACGTGCGGAGGCGGATGGGCGGACCCGGTCGCCGGAGATCCGGAAACCTCGTCCCGCACTAGAACGTGTTCTAGTCTGGGGTCCATGCGATTCACCTTTGCCGAAGCGATGACCGACTACACCTACTATCCGGCGCTGGCGCAGGCGGCCGAGCGATCCGGGTTCGCGGGCATGACGATCCCCGACTCCCTCGCCTACCCCAAGGAATCGGACTCGGTGTACCCCTACACCCCGGACGGCAGGCGGGAGTTCCTCGAAGACAAGGACTTCATCGAGACCTTCATCCAGGCCGCCGCCCTCGGCGCCGTCACCAGCACCCTGCGCTTCCTGCCCTTCGTGCTCAAACTGCCCGTCCGACCGCCGGCACTCGTCGCCAAGCAGGCCGCGTCGGTGGCCTGCCTGACCGGCAACCGGCTCGCCCTGGGCGTCGGAACCAGCCCCTGGCGCGAGGACTACGACCTGATGGGCGTCGACTACGCCCGCCGCGGCAAGCGCATGGACGAATGCATGGACATCATCCGCGGCCTGACGACTCCCGGGTACTTCGAGTTCCACGGTGAGTTCTACGACATTCCCGAGATCAAGATGAGTCCGACACCCTCCGAGCCGATTCCGCTCCTGGTCGGCGGGCACGCCGACGCCGCACTGAAGCGAGCCGTGATCCGCGGCGACGGCTGGATGCACGGCGGCGGCGCCCCCGAGGAACTCGACGCTCTGATCGACAAGCTCGGCGCGATCCGCAAGGCCGAGGGCAAGGAGAACGATCCGTTCGAGATCCACGTGATCTCCCTGGATGCGTACACCGTCGACGGGTGCCGCCGCCTCGAGGACAAGGGCGTCACGGACGTGATCGTCGGGTTCCGGCTGCCCTACATCATGGGCCGCGACACCGAGCCGCTGGAGACCAAGATCGCGAATCTGGAGCGCTTCGGCGAGTCGGTGATCGCGAAAGTCAACGGGTGATCGCAGTCGTGCGACGGCCCCACCGGGCGCCGACCGGCCCCGAACCCGGCATTTTTCTGCTCCCTCGCACGTCAGGTACCTTATTCGAATGACCAGCCGTGAACTGACTCGCGCTGAGGCCATCGATCAGGCGATCGGAAAGGTCTTCACGACAGCCGACTACTACGAGGTGGGTCGCGAGAAGATCCGCGAATTCGCCCGCGCCCTGCACGACGACAACCCGCTTCACTGGGACGACGCCAAGGCCCGCGAAGGCGGGCACGCCGCGCTCGTCGCACCCCTGACGATCGTCGCCATCATGGGTGCCAAGGCGCAGGCCCAGCTCCTGGAGAAGGCCGTCCCCGGCGATCTGCTGAAGTCGGGCGTCCTGCAGATCGACCAGCGGTTCGCGTTCCACCGGCCGATCGAAGCCGGCGACCGGCTGTACTGCGACGTCTCCCTCGAGTCGTACCGCACCGTGGCGGGAGCCGACCTGTTCACTGTCAAGACCCTGGTCCGAGACATCGACAAGGGCGTGCTGCAGGAGTCGTGGACGTCGCTGGCCGGTCCCGGCGAGGACGCCGACCGTCTTCCCGACGACTTCGAGGAGATCGTCGACGGCATCATGTTCACCGGCGGCGACCGGCACGTGCAGCCGCTCAGCCCGGCCGAACCGGCGGCGATCCCGCCCGAGTCGGATGTGCGTTGGACGACGATTCCGTTCGACTCGCTGACCGAGGGCATGGACCTGCCGGTCCGCGCGCAGCGCTTCACCCGCGGCGACGTCATCAACTACATCGGCGTATCCGGCGATCCGAACCCGATCCACCACAGCGCGAAGGTGGCGCAGGCCGCCGGGCTCGACACCGTGGTCGCGCAGGCGATGCTGACCCTCGGAACCGCCGCCGGCTACCTCACCTCGCAGGTGGGCGACCCCGCGGCCTTCCGCGACATGAGCGCACGGTTCACCAGCCCGGTCTACGTCCCGGCTCACGAACCGGCGGTCGTCGAATACACCGCGAAGGTCAAGTCGCTCGACCCCGAGACCCGTCGCGCCCTGATCGTCTTCGGCGCCAGCGTCAACGGGAAGCGCGTCTTCGGCCGCTGCACCGCGACCGTCCAGTTCGCCTGATCGTCTCAACGCTTATGCCGTATTCCGTTACCCGATTCGGGTAACGGAATACGGCATAACGCTTCTCGGACGTCAGCGGATCTTGAAGATCACCGCGCGCTGGACGACGAAGTTGATGACGGTCGCGACTCCTTGCGCGATGCAGAAAGCCAGGACGATGAGGAGGAAGCCCGTCCCCCAGGCGTGCATCAGCCAGTTGTAGAGACCGATGTTGACGAAGAAGGTCACCGCGTAGAGCAGGACGACGGCGATGAACCGCGCGGTGCTCGGCTCGGCTCGGAAGGTCCACCGGCGGTTGATCAGATAGGCGATCGTGGTGCCGAGAATGAAGCCCGCCGCTTTGGCCAGCCAGAACGGCGCACCGAACACCTCCTGGAGCAGGAAGGTGAGGCTGAAGTCGAAGACCGCCGAGAGCGCTCCGGTCGCGATGAACCGGATGATCTGGGTCTTGATGTCGACATCGGTCGACGCCTCTTCGTCGTCGAGCGGCAGCTCGATCGGCATCGGTGCGTGACGGGTGTGGAAGTCCTCGTGCTCCGGATGATGTCCGGGCTTCGCAGGATCCTCGTTCACGGGCGACGTATCTGACACCGTGCCAGCCTAGCCCGTGGCCGACCGAGGTCGATATGAGCGAAAGCTGAGAACGCGGTCCCGCAATCGAGCCGTCCGGCTACCGGATTGTGAGGCGGTTGGCTTAGGGTCGTCCACTATGAGCAGTCCCTCCCTCCTCCGTTTCAAGCGATCGGTGGTCGCCCTCACCGTGGCGGCGACTGCGGCCGCCAGCCTCTTCGCCACCGCTCCGGCCGCTCGCGCCGACGACGCCGCCACCGGCGCACCGGTCTGGTCGGGTCTCGACGCCCGGGGCTACAACGGCCCGATCGGCGCACCCGGCACACTGATCCAGAAGACGCCGCTCGCCGGGTCGGTCGACCTGACCGGCGCGTCGAGCGCCTATCGCATCCTCTACGCGACCACCGACGTCCACGGTGCCCCCGCGGTCAGCACCGGCGCCGTCTTCCTCCCGAAGCGCCCGGCACCGAAGGGCGGCTACAAGGTGATCGCCTGGGCGCACGGGACCACCGGGCTCGGCGACGACTGCACCCCGTCGGCCCAGCCGCGAAGCGATCGCGACCAGGAGTACCTGAACCACTGGCTGAACCAGGGCTACGCGATCGTCGCGACCGACTACGCGGGCCTCGGCACTCCGGGCCTGATGAACTACCTGAGCAGCAAGGTGCAGGCCCACTCGATCGTCGACTCGGTGAAGGCCGCATCGCACTCCGGCCTGCCGCTGTCGAAGACGTGGGCGATCGTCGGACAGTCGCAGGGCGCGAGCGCGGCGCTCAACGGCGCCCGCCGTGCGACCGAGTACTCGCGCGGATCGGGCCTGGACTACCGCGGCGTGGTCGCCACCGGCACCCCCGCCAACATCGAGCACATCGTCTGGCAGGCCGGTCCCGGCTTCCCTCCGGTCGCGTTGCCCACCGGTCTGAACGTCTACGCCGCCTACATCTGGGCCGGTTTCTCCGACGCCCGGCCCGACCTCAAGCCGCTGTCGATCCTCACTCCCGAGGGGCGTCGAGTGGTGAACGAGGCACGCACCCGCTGCTACCCGGAGATGCGTTCGGTGGTCGAGGGAGCGAAGATCCGCGACTGGTTCCGCAAGCCCGTCACCTCCATCCCCGGCGTGCAGGGCGCGCTGGTGGACTACATGAGCACCCCGTATCGCGGCTACGACCGTCCGATCTTCCTCGGCCAGGGGCTCAAGGACATGGACGTCCCGGCTCCGTCGGCGCTGTCGCTGTACGCGCAGATGGTCTCGGCCGGGCAGCCCGTGGAACTGCACGTCTACCCGACCCAGGATCACTCGGGCACCGTCCTGGCCTCGATGAAGGACTCGACGCCGTTCGTCGCGCGGATTCTGCGCTGACGCCCGGCGCACAGTAGACACTCCATTCGACGACAGAACCCCCGTCCCGGACGGGGGTTCTGTCGTGGAACGGCGCGGAGGCGCGCGGCTCAGGGTTCGGGTTTCACCACGAGGACGGGCTTGCGGCATTCGACGAGCAGGTATTGCGAGGTACTGCCCAGCAGCAGCTTGCCGACCTGGGTGCGTCGCCGCATGCCGATGATGAGCAGTTCCGCCTCGGGATCGTCCATCGCGTTGAGGAGTTCCTCGGCCGGGGTGGTGCCGATCGGCTGCGTGATACGGAACTTCACCCCCGACGACGACAGCCGCTCCTGAATCTGCACGATCTCGTCGGCCTCGGCGTGACGCTGGCCGCGTGCCTCGGAGACCGCGTTGATCACCAGGAGATCGGTCCCGCGGCGGCGCGCCTCATCGATGCCGTGCTCCAGGCAGGTTCGCCCGAACGAGCCGGACGAGTATCCGACGACGATCATGCCCGCCACCTCCCTGGTTCCTGTCACATGTCTCGAGAACAGAATGTAGTCGACGCCGGCGATCACCACAGTCCGCGGCGGGCCACTGCCCGACCTCGGTACGCAGTGCCGCCCGACACAGCGCCGACTCAAGGATCCCGGACCAGCTGACCGACGAGTAGTCTCTACTCCGATGACGAACACAGCTGTACTCCCGATCGAGACCCGCAAGCTCATGGGGTGGGGCCGGACCATGCCGACAGAAGGCCATGTCCTGTCGACTCCGTACCCGGAGCTCATCGCCGAAGCGGTGGCACGCGTGGCCGACGACAACGCAGACAAGCCCAGCTACCTTCGCCGCGGCGTCATCGCCCGCGGCCTCGGCCGGTCGTACGGCGAGAACGCCCAGAACTCGGGCGGTCTGACGATCGACATGACCCAGCTGACCAGGATCCACGAGATCGACGACGAGACCGGGATCATCGATCTCGACGCCGGCGTCGACCTGGACACCCTCATGCGCATCGCGCTGCCCCACGGCCTGTGGGTTCCGGTGCTGCCGGGCACGCGCCAGGTGACGATCGGCGGCGCCATCGGCTGCGACATCCACGGCAAGAACCACCACAGCGCCGGCAGCTTCGGCAACCACGTGGTCGAGATCTCGCTGCTCACCGCGTCGGGCGAGATCCTGACGCTGACCCCGGGCGGCACCTCCGACGACCCCGACGCCTCCATCTTCTGGGCGACGATCGGCGGCATCGGCCTCACCGGCATCATCCTGCGCGCCAAGATCCAGATGACGCGCACCGAGACCGCGTACTTCATCGCCGACGGCAGCGTCACCAACAGCCTCGACGAGACCATCGCCCTGCACATGGACGGGTCGGAGGAGAACTACACGTACTCCTCGGGCTGGTTCGACGCGATCAGCAAGCCTCCGCGTCTGGGCCGAGGCACATTCTCGCGCGGGAGCCTCGCGCGGCTCGACCAGTTGCCCGACAAGCTCGCGAAGGACCCGCTGAAGTTCGACGCGCCCACGCTGGTGAACTTCCCGGACATCTTCCCGAACGGGCTGGCCAACAAGCTGAACTTCTCACTGGTCGGCGAGGCCTACTACCGGATGGGCGGCAACTACCAGGGCAAGATCCAGAATCTGACGCAGTTCTACCACCCGCTCGACCTGTTCGGGAACTGGAACCGCGCGTACGGATCGAAGGGTTTCCTGCAGTACCAGTTCATCGTTCCGCCCGAGGCCGTCGAGGAGTTCAAGGGCATCATCTACGACATCCAGGCGTCTGGCCATGTCAGCTTCCTCAACGTCTTCAAGCTGTTCGGCGAGGGCAACCAAGCGCCGCTGAGCTTCCCGATGCCGGGCTGGAACATCTGCGTCGACTTCCCGATCAAGCGCGGCCTGCACGAGTTCGTCACCGAACTCGACCGTCGCGTGATGTCCATCGGCGGACGCCTCTACACCGCGAAGGACTCGCGGACGAGCGCGGAGACCTTCCACGCCATGTACCCCGAGATCGACAAGTGGATCGCCACCCGGCGCCGCGTCGACCCGAACCACGTCTTCATGTCCGACATGGGCCGCAGACTGGAACTGGTCTGACCCGAGCCGGCTGAGTCCGAACCGGCTCGACGAGCCCTACACCGACCGCACGTGAGAAAGCAGACACCCATGTTCAACGCCGTCGGCGTTCCGCAGTCCATCCTGATCCTCGGCGGCAGCTCCGAGATCGGTCTGGCCATCGCTTCGGAGTTCCTCACCCGGGGTCCGATGCGCGTGGTGCTCGCCACCGTCCCGAACGACCCGGCGGCCGCCGCTGCGGCCGAGCAGATGACCGCCGCCGGCGCGTCGTCGGTGGAGCAGATCGACTTCGACGCGCTCGCCACCGACACCCACCGCGAGGTGATCGACAAGGCCTTCGAGGGCGGCGACATCGACGTCGCCATCGTCGCGTTCGGAATCCAGGGCGACGACGAGCAGGCCTGGCAGGACCAGAAGCTCGCGGTCCTCGAGGCCGAGATCAACTACACGGCCGCCGTCTCGGTGGGCGTCCTGCTGGGCGAGAAGATGCGCGAGCAGGGCCACGGTCAGATCATCGCGATGAGTTCGGTGGCCGGCGAGCGCGTCCGCCGCTCCAACTTCGTCTACGGCTCCACCAAGGCCGGCCTCGACGGCTTCTACCTCGGGCTGGGCGACGCGCTGCGTCCCGAGGGCATCCGGGTGCTGGTCATCCGCCCAGGCCAGGTCCGTACCCGCCTGTCCGCGCACGTCGCCGAGGCCCCGCTGACGGTGAACAAGGAAGACGTGGCACGGATGGCCGTCGCCGCGGTCGACAAGGGCAAGGACGTCATCTGGGTGCCCGGCCCGTTCCGCTTCATCATGATGGTGTTGCGGCACATCCCGCGCCCGGTGTTCCGCAAGCTCCCCATCTGACGGCCGGTGGAGACCTCCGCTGCCGACCGGCCCCGGCTCTCCGGTCGTACCCGTGACGTCGTCGAACTCGGCGGCGCGGTCCTCGGTGCGGCGGTCATCGCCTTCGCCGGGCTCAAGATCATCGGCGCAGTCGGCTGGCCTGCGTTCAACACCTC
Source organism: Gordonia sp. QH-12 (assembly GCF_001578675.1). NCBI lineage: Bacteria > Bacillati > Actinomycetota > Actinomycetes > Mycobacteriales > Gordoniaceae > Gordonia > Gordonia sp. QH-12. The sequence goes on along the minus strand of NZ_KQ969304.1, from coordinate 22,059 downwards.
CAATGTCACGCGGGCGCTGACCACGCTCGGGCAGACGGCCTGTCTGCTGCTCGCCGTGGTCGCCGTGGTGTGGTCGCGCTACGGCTCGCGGATCCTGGCCTCGCTGTTGTCGGCGTTCGCGTCCGCCGGGCTGGTGACGGTGACGCTGGGCATGCCGCTCGGCGCCACCAAGCTGTATCTCTTCGGCCTGTCCGTCGATCAGCAGTTCCGCACCGAGTATCTGACGCGCCTGACGTCGAGCCCGCATCTGGCGGACATGACCTACGCGGATCTGCCGCCGTACTATCCGGCGACCTGGTTCTGGCTCGGCGGCCGGTACGCGAACACCCTGGGGTTGGCCGGCTGGGAGGCCTACAAGCCGTGGGCCATCCTGTCGGTCGCGGTGGCCGCCGCACTCGGCGCGGCCCTGTGGAACCGGATGGTCGGCGTGACGGCCGGAACCGCCGTCTCGATCGCCGTGACCCTGGTGACCCTGCAGTTCGCGTCGCCCGAACCCTATTCCGCCACCCTCATCCTGGTCGGCATCCCGATGCTCGTGGTGTGCGCGTACGCGCTCCGAGGCCGGTCGAGACTGGCCGGCGGTCCCACGCCGCTGTCGCAGACGAGTTGGCTCGCGGTGATCGCGGGCGGCGTCTTCATCGGCCTCTCCGCCACCGTGTACACCCTGTTCACCGCGCTCTTCGCCGGCACCGCGGTGCTGATGGCGCTGGTCTATCTGGTGCAGGCCTGGCTGCTGCCGCGCAACAAGACGGTGCCGCGCGAGACGATCTCCGCGGAGCGACGGCCCCGCATAGTCGCGGTTGTCGTCCGGCTCGTCGTGATGGGGGTGCTCGCCGGCGCCATCGCGCTCATCGTGTGGGGGCCGTACCTCGTCGAGCGGTTCAGGACCGACGTCGCGGTGAGCGGCAGCGCCGAGCACTACCTGCCGGAGTCCGGTTCGATTCTCGCGCTGCCCATGTTCCATGTGAGCCTGCTCGGCCTGCTGTGCCTGATCGGCTTCGTCTGGATCCTGATGCAGTGCCGCCGGCGCACCATCGCGATGAGCATGGCGTGCACTCTCGTCGGCGTCGTCGGACTGACGCTGCTGTCGCTGGCCCTCACTGCCAAGGGAACCACCCTGCTGTCGTTCCGCCTCGAGCCGGTCAGCACCGTCGTCCTCGCCGCGGCCGGCGCGTTCGGCGTGGTATGGCTCAGCCGGGCGGCGATCGCCCGATTCGGCGACATCCGGACCGTGATCGGAGTGGTGGCAGCGGCCGCCGCGCTGGCCGTCGCCCAGCAGATTCCGTCGGTGCTGTCGGTGGAGATCACCACCGCGTACACCGACACCGACGGCCGCGGCGTGCGCGCCGATCAGCACGCTCCCGGCGCCGAGTCGTACTACCCGAAGATCGACGAGACCATCCGTGCCCAGACGGGCCGGCCGGCCACCGACAACGTGGTGCTGACGGCCGACTTCGGTTTCCTCTCGCTCTACCCGTACTGGGGATTCCAGGGGTTGACCTCGCATTACGCGAACCCGCTGGCGGAGTTCACCGAGCGTGCGGCGACGATCGAGAAGTGGTCACAGGCGTCGACGCCGCAGGAGATGAAGGACAACCTCCGCACCAGCCCGTGGCGGCCGCCGAACGTCTTCCTGTTCCGCTACAGCCCGGACGGATACACGCTGCGACTCGCAGAGGACGTCTATCCCAACGATCCGAACGTCAAGCGGTATACCGTCACCTTCAACCCCGCGGCCTTCGACGATCCGGCGTTCACCGTGACGGAGATCGGGCCGTTCGTTCTCGTCGTGAAGAAGAGCTGATCGCATGGCAGACCTCGACATCACCACCATCGACCACGGTTCGGCCAAGACGCACCTGGTGCACACGAAGTATGTGAACTGGGTGATCCTTCAGTCCGATGAGGGCGTCACGCTGGTGGACGGCGGGTATCCCGGTCACGCCGACGCGGTGGCCGAGTCGCTGCGCCGGGTGGGCAGCGACCTGTCGGAGGTTCATGCGGCCCTGCTGACCCACGCGCACATCGATCATCTGGGCGGGCTGGCGCGGATCGGCCGGACGCGATCGTTCCCGGTCTACGCCGACCCTGCGGAGGTGCCGCATGCGCGTCGTGAGTTCCTCGAGCAGGCGGACGCGTCGACCATCGCTCCGATCGCCTATCGTCCGCGGGTCCTCGGCTGGCTGCAGGGCGTGGTGCGCCTGGGCGCCCTCGACAAGTCCGGCATCGGCGACGCTCAGCCGCTCGGCGACCTCTCGCTGCTACCGGGCTCGCCGACCGCGGTGCCGACCCACGGGCACACCCGCGGGCACAGCGCCTTCCTCGCGGGCGACGGCGAGGTGCTGATCTCGGGCGACGCGCTGATCAGCGCTCACCCCACCACCAAACGCCGCGGACCGCAGTGCCTCGACCACGTCTTCACCCACGACGTCCCCGCGAACGAGGAATCCGTCGCGGCGCTGCGCGACCTCGACGCGGTGATCGTGATGCCCGGCCACGGCCCGATGCTGTGCGGCCGGGTCGCGACCTTCGTCGATCAGGCCCTGAGCCGATAGCCTCGGCCGGGCCCGAAGCGAACCGTCAGCCGCGCGGGGCACCCGCCGGGCGACTGGCGCGGCGACGACGGCGCGGGGCCGCCGAACCCGCATCGGACTTGGGCGTCGAGGACGTGTGGACCGCCTTGGCGGCCGGACGCGACGGCTGCGTCTCGCCGTGGCCCGCGCTGCCGGAACGCGGACGTCCCGAACCGCCGCGAGCCGAAGCACCCCGCCCCGAAGCACCCCGTCCCGAACCGCCGCGACGAGCACCGCCGCCGGATGCGGAACCGGAGCCCTGACCCGACCGGCGACGCCCCTGGCCGCCGCCCTGCCGCTGCGACTGCTGCGGCGCCACCGGCGGCGCCTCGCGGTACGGCGCACGCTCACCCACGAGTTCGTCGACGACATCCGACTTCGCCGTCACCTGCTGGCCGGGAACCTTGATCGCGGCCTTCTGCAGCAGCTTGCGGAGATCGCCCCACTGCTCGGGCAGGCAGATGGTGACCACGTCGCCCGCCGAGCCCGCACGCGCGGTGCGGCCCGAACGGTGCAGGTACGCCTTGTGCTCGGCCGGCGGATCCACGTGGACGACGAGTTCCACACCGTCGACGTGAACGCCGCGCGCCGCGACATCGGTCGCGACGAGGACCTTGGAGCCGTCCGGTGCGGCGAACGAGGCGAGGTTGCGGTCGCGCTGCGCCTGCGACAGGTTGCCGTGCAGATCGACGGCGGGCACGCCTTCGGCGGTCAGCTTCTTGGCCAGCTTCTTGGCCTGGTGCTTGGTGCGGGTGAACAGGATGCGCCGTCCGGTACCGGAGGCGAGCTCGCGAACCAACTCGGTCTTGTCGGCGGCCGAGCCGACGCGGAACACGTGATGGGTCATCTGCGCCACCGGCGAGGTCGCGTCCTCCAGCGAATGCGTCACCGGCGTGGAGAGGAATCGCTTCACCAGCTTGTCGACGCCGTTGTCGAGCGTCGCGGAGAACAGCATCCGCTGGCCGCCCGCGGGGGTGGCGGCCAGGATGCGGGTCACCACCGGAAGGAAGCCGAGGTCGGCCATGTGATCGGCCTCGTCGAGCACCGTGATCTGGACGTCGTCGAGACTGACGATGCGCTGTCGCATCAGGTCCTCGAGACGTCCAGGGCAGGCGACGACGATGTCGGCGCCCGCGCGCATCGCCGACTCCTGGCGGGTCTGCTTCACACCGCCGAACACGGTGGTGACACGCAGGCCCACGGCCGAGGCCAGCGGCTCCATCGCGGTGGCGATCTGTGTCGCGAGTTCGCGGGTCGGCGACAGCACCAGTCCGGTCGGGCGGCCGGGCTTGCGGCGCACGCCGGCTCCGGCCAGGCGGGTCACCAGCGGCACGGAGAAGGCGAGAGTCTTACCGGAGCCGGTCTTGCCGCGGCCGAGGACGTCGCGGCCGGCGAGAGTGTCGGGGAGCGTGCGCTCCTGGATGGGGAACGCCTCGGCCTTGCCTTCGGCGGCGAGCGCGTCGGCGATGGGGGCGGGCACACCGAGATCGGCGAATGTGGTCATGGAGGTGGGAGCCTTTGCATGCGGGCATCCGCGTACGGCACATAGGCGCCGCAGAGCGGATTCAGGTGGCGAACACGCGCGGCGGGCGCGTGTCGGTTCGCCGTATGAAAGTTCGACGCACCCGCGTTGGATCCGGGGTCTGCGTGGAGGCGTTCTACGACGCACGGCGCATTTGCGCCGAATGAACGAGCGTGCGCAGTAGCACGCTCCGACTCGTCCATCCTACGGCATCGGAACCGATAAGCGGTGAACGAGCAGGTCAGCGACCCATGAGAGCGGCGATTCGGCGCACCGCGAACTCGTATCCGGCGGTTCCGCAGCCGACGATCACCCCCGCGGCGATCGGCGAGATGTACGAGTGCTGGCGGAACGGTTCGCGGGCGTGCACGTTGCTGATGTGCACTTCCACCACCGGCACCTCGGGCACCACGAGGGCGTCGGCCAGCGCGACTGAGGTGTGCGTCCATCCGCCGGGGTTGATGACGATGCCGCCGATCTCGCCGCGGGCGGCGTGGACGGCGTCGATCATCTCGCCCTCGTGGTTGGTCTGCAGCGCCCGGACCGTCAGGCCGAACTCGGCCGCGGTCCGGCGGGTCGACTCGACGACGTCTTCGAGGGTGTCCGCGCCGTAGACCTCTGGCTGACGCACCCCGAGCATGTTCAGGTTCGGGCCGTTGAGCAGCAGAATCGGCGGAGTCTCGGGGGCATCAGACATGGTTGGGACTCTACTCGGCACCGCCGTGCGCCGCCGTGGGCGACGGCTCCACCAGACCGCGCAGCGTCTGCGCGACCGACTCCGGCAGCGGGCGGGACCGCTCCGTCGCGGTGTCGACGTTCACGTACACCAGCCGCACCTCGCTGACCGGCTCCCCGCCCCTGCTCATCGCGAACCGCAAGGAGAAACTCGACCGGCCCACTGACAGGCACGTCACGTCCACGTCGATCACGTCGTCGAACTTCGCGGGCCGGAAGAAGGTGATCTCGGCTTTCACCACGGATGGGTCGAGGCCGTCGTCCAGCAGTCCGGGATACGGGTGGCCGATCGCGCGGAACCACTCGGTCATCGCCACATCGGCGAGTTCCATGTACCGCGCATTGAAGAGAAAGGTCTGCGTATCGGTCTCGTGATACCGAACGCGGTGCTGGTAGGCGATCAATCGTCGGTCCTTTCGCATCTCGGCGATGTGATGCTCTCCCGATACTGCCTCACCCACCGGCCGCCCGACTCTGGTAACGGTGGAGGAGGTCCATCACACGCGGGCCGGCCCGGCCCGCCGCTATTGGAGGGAGGATTCCTTGACTACCGCGCGGAGCACCCACGAGGCCGTCGACGACCGCTACCCCTCGCGGCTCGACGCCAGTGCCACCCACGACATCAACACCATTCCCCGGCCCGATCCGACGGTCTGGGGCGCCACCCCCGGTCCCTTCCCGGCGACGGCGCTCGCCGAGTACGAGCGCAAGGGGTTCCACATCGAAGACGGTCTGTTGACCCCGGCTCAGGTGCAGGAGTGCTGGTCGGAGTTCGACCGGATGACCGACGACGCCGACCTCGCCGACAGCGGACTGCTGATCCGTGAACGGGAGTCCGGGGCCATCCGGTCGATCTTCCGCGTCCACCGGGTCAGCCCGGTCTTCGAGGCCCTGGCCCGCACACCCCGGATCCTCGACCGCGCCCGCCAGATCCTGGGTTCGGAGGTCTACATCCACCAGTCGCGGATCAACGCGATGCCGGGCATGGCAGGCACGGGGTTCTACTGGCACTCCGACTTCGAGACCTGGCACGCCGAGGACGGCCTGCCGGCGCCGCGCACCGTGAGCCTGTCGATCGCGCTCACCGACAACTTCCCGTTCAACGGCGGCCTGATGCTCATGCCCGGCGCCCACCGGACGTTCGTGCCCTGCATCGGCGAGACGCCCGACGGCCATTTCCACGAGTCCCTGCAGGACCAGCGCGTCGGCGTCCCCTCGCCGAGCGCCATCACCGAGCTCGGATACGAACACGGCATCGAGCAGTTCACCGGCGCCGCCGGCGCCGGCCTCTTCTTCGACTCGAACTCGATGCACGCCTCCGGCAACAACATCTCGCCCTACCCGCGGGCGAATGTGTTCCTCGTGTTCAACAGTGTCGAGAACGCGCCCCGCGAACCGTACGGGGGCACCGCACCGCGGCCGGACTATCTCGCCGAGCGCGACGTGACTCCGCTGACCCCGCTGGCGGATTCACCGTTCGCGTGAGGAACGGCCGCCGGCCCGGATCGGGCCGGCGGTGCGCGCGGCGGCGGGGCGGCGGGCACCGCGAACCGCCGGGCTAGGATGACGACCTGTGCCAGCTTTCACCGTCCGACGCGCCCAGATAACCGCGATCGTCACCGGCGCACTGGGCGTCCTCCTGGCTCTGGCCACCCCGCTGCTCCCGGTGAAGCAGACTGTCGCGGAAGTGAGCTGGCCGCAGCACGGCGTCGTGGAATCGGTCTCGGCACCGCTGTTCTCCTACGCACCGATCAACCTGAGCGTCGACCTTCCGTGCTCCGCGGTCGGCTCCCTGCCCGCCGGAAAGACGGTGCTGTTCTCGACGACCTCGCCCTCTGCGCCGAAGGCCACCGACCGCGGACTGTTCGTGCGGGTCACCGGCTCGGAGAACCCCAGCGTGGAGGTCGTCACCCGGAACATTCCGATACTGTCGGCACCGTTGTCGCAGGTGCGCTCCAGCGCATGCGAACAGATCCGGGTCCGCGCCACCTCCGACGAGGTCAGCGCGGCCTTCACCGGCCTGCGCACCGCATCCGGCGAGCCCCTCGAGGCCGCGACCGGATCCGGCAACATCCCCGGCGGCGACCAGCGTCCGCAGGTCACCGGGCTGTTCACCCAGCTCACCGGCCCGGCGTCGACGCTCGACGGTCTCGATGCCCACATGGTGATCGATTCCCGCTACAGCACGGCGCCGACGATCACCAAGTGGATCGCCATCGTCGTCGGAGTGCTCTGCACGCTCATCTCGCTGGCCGCGCTGGCCCGGCTCGACGCCACCGACCGCCGCGGGCACCGCCGGATCTTCCCGGCACGCTGGTGGCGGCTGAACCCTCGCGACTACACCGTCATCGGGCTGCTGGCCGTCTGGCACATGATCGGGCCCAACACCTCCGACGACGGCTACCTCATGACGATGTCGAGGGTGGCCCAGAACAGCGACTACACCGCCAACTACTTCCGGTGGTTCGGCGCGCCCGAATCACCGTTCGGCTGGTACTACGAGGTCTTCGGTCTCCTCAGCCACGTGAGCGTCGCGAGCCCGTGGATGCGGCTGCCCGCCCTCGCCTGCGGGATCGTCAGCTGGCTCATCATCAGTCACGAGGTGATACCGCGGCTGGGACGCGCCGCACGCATCCGCCCCGCCGTGCCGTGGACCGCCGCCGCGGTCTTCCTGGTCGCCTGGTTCCCGTTCAACAACGGCCTGCGGCCCGAGCCCATCATCTGCCTCGGCGCCCTGCTGACCTGGTGTTCGGTGGAACGCGCCATCGCCACCGGCAGGCTGTTCCCCGCCGCGGTGGCCTGCGCGGCCGGCGCGTTCAGCATCGCGGCCGGGCCCACCGGCGTGCTCGCGATCGCGGCCCTCGTCGCAGGTGCGCGCCCGATGTTCCTGGCCCTGCGCCGCCGCGCGATCGAGGTCGCCGCACTCACCGGCCGCGGCCGGTTCCAGGCCTACGCCGCACTGCTCGCGCCGATCGCCGCCGCGGGCACCTTCGTGATCTTCGTGGTCTTCTCCAATCTCACGCTGCGCGCGTTCAGCGAGGCGTCGAAGATGAAGACCGCGCTCGGACCGTCGCTGAACTGGTACAACGAGATCGATCGCTACTCGTCGCTGTTCGCGTTCTCCGCCGACGGCGGCATCGCCCGGCGCTTCGCGGTTCTGGCGATGGTGCTCGGCATGACGGTCGCCGGAGCGGTCCTCATCCGCAAGTCACGCATTCCCGGAACCGCGCTCGGACCCGCGCGGCGCATCGTCGGCATCACCTTCGGTTCGCTGCTGTTCCTCATGTTCACGCCTACCAAGTGGACGCATCACTTCGGCGTGTTCGCCGGACTGGCTGCCGCACTGGCCGCCCTCGCCACCATCGCCGCGAGCAGTCAAGCCACCCATTCGCGCCGCAATCGGACGATCTTCGGTGCGCTGGTCCTGTTCGTCGCCGCGCTCGCGATGACTGCACCGAACTCGTATTACTACGCCTCGGCGTGGGGTATGCCGTGGGGCGTCTCGCAGGTCATGGTCGCCGGCGTCCCGCTCGGCGACATCCTGCTCTACGCGGCTCTGGCGCTGCTCTGCCTGGCGTTGTGGTTCCACTTCCGCGAACCGTTCACCGGCACCGATCCGCACCCGGCTCCGCCCGCTCATCCGTCACGGCTGCGCCGCTCGGCCGGCGCCGCGACCCACGTGATCGCCGCCGCCCCGCTCGGGATCGTCGCGGGCGTCCTGGTGGTCTTCCTCATCGCGACCGCCGCGATGGCGGGGGTCCATCAGAGCGACTCCTTCTCGGTGCCGCGATCGAATTTCGCCGCCCTCGCCGGCCGCCCGTGTGCGATGGCCGACAAAGTCCTGGTGGAGACCGATCCGAGTCGCTTCCAGCTCACACCGGTCGACGCCTCGCTGGCCGACCCGCTCGCCGGATCGCCGACGCACTCCGATTCCGACAACGGTCCGACCACCGGTTTCACGCCGGACGGCATCCCCGACGAGGTGGAGACGAAGGCCTCTTCGGGTTCGCTCGGAGTCCTGGCCCGGGACGCCGCCTACGACCCCGATCTACTCATCGCGAACAGCGGGGGCACCGGCGGCGGCACCACCGAGACCGCGGGCGTCAACGGCAGCCACGCCCAGCTCCCGTTCGAGCTCGACCCCGCCCGCACGCCGGTGATGGGCAGCTACGACGCCGACGAGCAGACGCCGTCGTCGCTGACCTCGGGCTGGTACCGGCTGCCCGCCGACTACAAGAGCCGCCCGCTGATCACCCTGTCTGCCGCGGGCGTGTTCCCGTCGCGGAATCTGCGGCTGGAGTACACCGACGCCCGCCTGACGCCGGGGATCAAGGACGATGCGATCGAGTCGACGGGCTCGATCGGCCTCATCGACCCCGGACCGCGGCCCTCGTGGCGGAACGTGCGGATCGACACCGCGTCGCTGCCCGACGATCTGACCGCGGTCCGCATCGTCGCCACCGACAACGACCTCGCGAAGGACCATTTCATCGTGGTCACTCCGCCGCGACTGCCGGAGATGACGACGCTGCAGCAGACCGTCGGCAGCTCCGACCCCACGCACGTCGACTGGACCTCGGGTCTGGTGGTGCCGTGCCAGCGCCCGTTCGACTTCCACGCGGGCGTCGCCGAGATCCCCAAGTGGCGGGTCCGTCCCGGCGCCGACCTGGCCGCGGTGAGCGCATGGCAGGGAGCCCTGGGCGGCGGACCGCTCGGCTGGCTGGAGGTGTCGCAGCGCGCCGACACCGTCGCGACCTACCTGAGCGACGACATCGGCCGCGACTGGGGAGCTCTCGAACGCTATACGCCGTACGACGCCGCGGTGCCCGCCCAGATCGACTACAGCGAGAAGGTACGGAGCGGACTGTGGAGTCCCGCGCCGATCCGCTACTGACACCCGGAGCCGGATACGCGGGATCCTGACGAGAACAGAGGCGACGAGGAACAGAGGCGACGAGGAACAGGCCACCACCGCACGGGACAAAGGGCGGATAACGGGCGGATGTGACGCCCCGCGGCACGTTTGGGCCGTTCCGAGCCCGGTCGACTAACGTCATAGGGCGTGCCAGACCCGACTCCCACTCCGCCGGACGCCGAGCCCGACCGTCCTTCGAGCCCGCTGACGGCGTCGACCGCGCGATGGGTCGCCATCGTGGCGGGCCTCATCGCCGTGGTGGCTGCGATCGTGACTCCGCTTCTGCCCGTGGCGACCACGTCGGCCACCATCTCTTGGCCGCAGGGGCAGTCACTGAATCCCGACAACCCGTCTGTCGTCGCGCCGCTCATCGCGCAGACCGCCCAGGACGTCGACATCACCCTCGACTGCCGCGTCCTCGCGCAGCTACCCGCAGGCAAGACCACCGTGCTGTCGACGATGCCGCCCGGAGCGCAGAAGGCCGCGAGCAAGGCCCTCACGGTCACCGCCACCGATTCCGCGGTGTCGGTTCTGTTCCGCAGCAATCTGGCCGCAGTCGCCGATCGGGGCGAGATCGCCTCGGGTCGGTGCGAGCGTCTGCACATCTTCTCCTCCGCGACCGCGACGGGCGCGCAGTTCGTCGGTCTCGGTCCGGCGAAGATCCTCGAACCCGATACGCGCCCGCAGATCGACGGCCTGTTCACCTCGCTCACCGCCGCGCAGGTGAAGGCCGCGGGTGACGGAATCCGCTCCCGAATCGTCATCGACGACCGTTACGAGAGCCACGCCTCGGCGGCCAAGATCGCCGCGATGGTGATCGCCGTGCTCGCGACTCTCGTCGCGCTGTTCGCACTCTGGTGCCTCGACCGCATCCACGGCCACACCGGCGCCCTCATCGCACGAAGCGGCTCCCGGCTGTCGCGACTGCGTCCCAAGGTCTACGACCTGGTCGTCAGCGGCGTGCTGCTGCTGTGGACCTTCCTCGGCGCCGGCGCTCCCGACGACGGTTACATCCTCAACATGGGCCGCACCGCGGGCGAGGCCGGCTACATGTCGAACTACTACCGGTTCTACGGCATCGCCGAGGCACCGTTCGACTGGTACTACAGTTTCCTCGCCCTGTGGGCGAAGGTCTCTCCGACCATCCTGTGGATGCACATTCCGCAGCTCGTCGCCGGCGTCGCGTCGTGGCTGATCCTCTCGCGCGTGGTGCTCCCCCACTTCGGCAAGGCCGTCGCGAGGAACGCATGGGCCGAGTGGACGGCCGGCGCGGTCTTCCTCGCCTTCTGGCTGCCCTTCTGCTCGGGTCTGCGCGGCGAGGCGATCATCGTCCTCGGTTCGCTGCTCACCTGGTGGGCCACCGAGTCGGCCATCACCCGCAGGCGGATCCTGCCCGCCGCACTCGCCGCGACCGTTGCCGGACTCACCCTCGCACTCGCGCCCCAGGGCGTGGTCGGTGTGGCGATCCTCCTCGTCGCCGCACGCCCGATGCTGCACGTTCTGATCGACCGCCGGCGCGAATCGGGACTGCTCGCACTCTTGGCTCCCATCGCCGCCGCCGGGACCGTCGTCGCCGTCGTCGTGTTCCGCGACCAGACGCTGATGACCGTGCTGGAGGCGATGAAGATCCGTTACCAGACGGGCCCCATCGTGCCGTGGCACCAGGAGTTCCTGCGCTATTACTTCCTGTCCGTCGGCACCCCCGACGGCGCGCTCGCCCGCCGGATCCCGGTACTGCTGACATTCGTCGCCGCGTTCCTGGTCGCCGCCGTGCTCCTGCGCCGAGGCGGCATCAAGGGCGTCGCCACCTCGCCCGCTTGGCGGATGATCGGCGCTTTCGGCGTCACCCTGATGCTGCTGTTCGGCACGCCCACCAAGTGGACGATCCAGTTCGGCGTGCTCACCGGTCTCGGATCGGCCCTCGCCGCGCTCGCGGCGATCGCGATCGCACAGAGCGGCGCCCGTTCGCTGCGGAATCTGTCCGCGCTGACCGCGGGACTGCTGTTCGCACTCGCCGCGGCGGCCGCGGGCACCAATGCCTGGCCGTACGCGTACAACCTGGGCATCCCGTGGTTCAACATCGCACCGGTGGCCGCCGGTTTCGAGGTCTCCACCATCCTGCTCGCGCTGGCCGTGGTGGCCGTCGCCGTCACCCTCTGGCTGCATCTGCGCAACGACTACATCGCCAACAAGGGGCTCGCCCATCACGCCGAGGGCGTCCCGGACAGCCCCGCCGACAAGCGCCGGATCGCCCTCGCGTCCACGCCGCTCCTGGTGATCGCCTCCCTGATGGTGGTGGCCACCATCCTGGCCTTCGGCCGCGCCGTGGTCATCCGTCACCCGGCGATGACCGTGGCCTCCAACAACGTCGACGCGCTGACCGGGAACACCTGCGGTATGGCCGATCAGGTTCTCGCCGAACCCGATCCCAACGCGAACATGCTGACCCCGGCCGGTGGCGCGTCGCCGACCGCCGCGCTCACCGGCGCCGATCCGGTCGGGTTCACCCCGGAGGGCATCCCCGACGACCTCTCTCCGGACACCCGCAGTTCCCGCGCCGGTCAGATGCACGTGGGCGGTTCCACCTCCAAGCCCTTCGCCATCATCGGCGGTCTCGGCGCCGGCACCACCGGAGGCGTCGGCCCGAAGACGGTGAACGGCTCGACGGCGCTGCTGCCCTTCGGTCTCGATCCGAAGACCACCCCGGTGCTGGGCAGCTACGGGTACAACGCCAACGCACACCTGACGACCGGCTGGTACGAGCTCCCGGCGCGCGACGCGTCGCCGCTGATCGCCTTCGCCACCGCGGGCGCGGTCTCGACCATCGACGCCGACGGCGTGCCGACCTTCGGACAGAAGCTGGTGGTCCAGTTCGGCAAGAAGGGCCCGGGCGGCTCGTTCGTGCAAGTGGGCCCGGAGGTCGTTCCGATCGATCCCGGACCGGTGATCCCCAACCGGCCGTGGCGCAACCTGCGCGTTCCGATGACGCAGGTGCCGCCGCAGGCCGAGGTGATGCGCCTGGTGCTGGCCGACACCAACCTGGGCCCGATGCAATTCATCGGCATCACGCCGCCGCGCGCCCCCAAGTTGCAGACCCTGCAGGAGCTGGTCGGCTCCACCGCACCGGTGCTGATCGATTTCCCGGTGGCCGCGCACTTCCCGTGCCAGCGACCCCTGGCGATCCGGCACGGTGTGGCCGAGGTCCCCGACTGGCGCATCCTGCCCGACTACGTGACGGCCAACTCCCAGTCGAAGACCTGGATGGCCGCCAATTCGGGCGGTCTGCTCGCCGTCACCGAGGGCACCACGTCGCAAGTCACCGTCCCGACGTATCTGCGCGACGACTGGCATCAGGACTGGGGCTCGCTGGAGAAGGAGTTCCCGCTCAGCCCGGGCGCGGTCCCCGCCGCCGTCGTCACCGATCCGGTGCGCACCTGGGGCTGGACGCGAACCGGGTCGATCCGGGTGGAGCCGAGTAAATGACCGAGCGTGACGGGAATGAAGAAACGGTGACCGTGAACGATTCTCCGCAGACCGCCGAGGCCGGAGCGACCGGCCGCCTGCGTCGGCTGAAGACGCGCGACTACCGCAACGCCAAGCTGGTCGCCGCGGTGGCCGGTCTGCTCGGCTTCGTGCTCGCGGCGCTGACGCCCATCCTGCCGATCGATCAGAAGACGTCGGAGCTGCACTGGCCGCAGAACGACGCGGTCACCAACGTCACCGCGCCGATGGTCTCGTACGTCCCGACCTCGATGGACGTCTCCGTGCCGTGTTCACTGGCCCGGAGTCTGCCCGCCGACGGCGGCGTCCTGATGTCGACCGTGCCCAGGCAGGGACGTCAGGCCACCGCGCGCGGGTTGTTCGTCCGCGCCACCGACAAGTCGATCAGCATGATCGTGCGCGACGTGGTGCTGCTCTCGACTGACCGCGCCGCGGCGCAGAGCGACCCCGGCTGCCGCTTCGTGATGACGGGCGACGGCGACGGCGTCACCGCATCGATCGAGGGTGTCGCGCCCGGCGACAGCACGTCTTACCGCACCGACGATCCGGACATGCGGCCGCAGATCCTCGGAGTGTTCTCCGATCTGCCCCGTGACGTCTCACGCGACGGTCTGTCGTTGAACGCGACCGTCGACACCCGCTTCATCAACTCCCCCACGCCGCTCAAGCTGGCGGCGATCATCGTCGGCATCATCGCGACACTGTTGTCGTTGCTGGCGCTCGGGGTGCTCGACGCACGGGACGGCCGCGGGCACAAGCGGTTCCTCCCCGCCGGATGGTTCACCATCCGAGGCCCCGACGTCGCCGTCTTCCTCGTCCTGGCCGTGTGGTGGCTGATCGGCGGCAACACCTCCGACGACGGCTACAACATCACCGTCGCCCGGATCACGAGCGAGGCCGGCTACGCCGACAACTACTTCCGGTACTTCGGCGTCCCGCAGGACCCGTTCGGCTGGCACTTCCAAGTCCTGTCGTGGATGACGCACATCTCGGTCGCCACCCCCTGGCTGCGTCTGCCGAGCCTGCTGCTCGGTCTGCTCGGCTGGTGGCTCATCAGCCGGGAGGTGATCCCCCGGCTGGGTCGGTCGGTGCGCAACAGTTCGGCGGCCGTCTGGACCGGCGCGATGGTGTTCCTCACCATCTGGATGCCGTACAACAACGGCATCCGCCCGGAACCGGCCGAAGCCGTGGGCGCGCTGCTGACCTGGTGCTGCGTGGAGCGCGCGATCGCCACTCGGCGGCTGCTGCCCTACGCGATCGCCGCGATCGCCGCGGCCTTCACCCTGGCTCTCGCGCCGGGCGGTCTGATGGCGGCGGCCGCCCTGGTGGCGGGCCTGCGCGGGATCGTCAAGACGATCGTCGACCGGCGCAGGCGCGACGGACTGCTCCCGATGATCGCGCCGCTGCTGGCGGCGGGCACGGCCGTGCTGTTCATGATCTTCTACGCGCAGGCGCTCGCACCGCTGCTGGAGGGCAACAAGGTGGCGGGCGAGGTCGGCCCCACCGAACAGTGGTGGCAGGAACCGGTCCGCTACTACTACCTGATCCTGCAGACCGGCGACGGCACCTTCCCACGCCGCTTCGGCATCCTGATGATGATCCTGGCGCTGGTGATCGCGATCTTCCGGCTCGCGTCGAGGCGATCGCCGCAGGGCATCGCGCGGGCTCCGATGTGGAGGCTGGTCGCCGTCATCATCGGCACGATGTTCTTCACCTCCTTCACCCCGACCAAGTGGACGCACCATTTCGGCATCTACGCGGGTATCGGCGCGGCGCTCTGTGCGGGCGTGGCGGCGATGATGGCCCCGGCCCTGCTCCGTTCGCGGCGCAACCGCGCATTCTTCGCGTCGGCCGTGTTGCTGGTGACGGCGGTGTCGGCGGCGGGCACCAACATGTGGTGGTACGTCGGAAGCTACGGCGTTCCCTGGTGGGACCGCCCGGTGGCCCTGGGCGGGATCAAGCTGAGTTGGATCGTGCTCTTCTTCGCCGTTCTCACCGCCGCGGTGGGTCTGTGGTACCACTTCCGTGACGACTACGTCGACGACGCGACCCGCACCGGCACCGTCCGTACCGGCTTGGCTCGGTTCAAGTTCTCGCCGTTGCCGGTGATCGCCGGCCTGCTGGTCGTCTTCATGCTCGGCTCCTTCGTCAAGGGCGCCTGGGTGCAGCGCGACAGCTGGTCGTGGGCCAAGTCGAATGTGCGCGCGCTCACCGGCGACGAGTGCGGGTTGGCCAACGACGTCCTCGTCGAGGACGATCCGAACGCCGCGATTCTGCATCCGGCGGCCGTCGACGGACATCCCGCGCCGACGCCGCGCGCGGCCCTCTCAGGCCAGAACGTCGGCTTCACTCGAGACGGCATCCCGGCCGGAACGTTCATCGATCCGCTGGAGGAGAAGGACGGAACCGACGAGGACACCGATCCGGCGACCGCACCCCCGACCGCCGGGGGCGGCGCCGCGACCGCGGACACCGCCGACAACGGCACGGACGACACCGAGCAGAATCCGGTGGGCGCCGAGCCGACGGCACCCACCAGCGCCGTCCGGCTGCCCTACGGGCTCGATCCGGCGACCACCCCGGTGCTCGGCAGCTACGGCTCGCCGGGTGTCAACTCGGTGACCACCGGCTGGTACGACCTCGGCTTCGAGGCGGGCCGCGCCCCGGCCGACAAACCGCTGCTGACCGTCGCCGCGGCGGGTTCGATCGAGGCGGTGAACGGCCTGGGCGCCCTCACCCCCGGACGGAAACTGACCGCACAGTTCGGCCGCCGGGAGGCGAACGGCCGGGTGACCCCGCTGGGCCGGGCGCTGACGCCGGTGGACGCGATGGAGCAGAAGTACTGGCGCAACATGCGGTTCGCGTTCGCCGACGCACCGCCGCGCGCCGATGTGGTCCGGCTCAGCGTGCTCGACGACGCCGCCGCGGTCAACGAATGGGTGGCGTTCACGCCGCCGCGCGTGCCCGCACTGCGCACCCTGAACGACGTCGTCGGGCGGACCGACCCGGTGTTCATCGACTGGATGCCGGGACTGGTGTTCCCGTGCCAGCGGCCGATGGCCGTCAGCTATGGAATTCTCGAGATCCCGGACTGGCGCATCATGCCCGACGCCGACGCCACCAAGCGCAACAGCCAGACCTGGTCGGCGGGCGTCAACGGCGGTCCGCTCGGCATCACCGACGGACTGCTCAAGGGCACGCTGGTGCCGACGTACCTGCGCAACAACTGGGGCCGCGACTGGGGCGGCCTGGAACGGTACGCGATGGTGGTCGACGCCGAGCCCGCCGAGATGGTTCACGGGTCGCATCAGGTGAGCGGACTGTACAACCCCGCGCCGATGCGCTCGAAGGGCTACTGAGGCTCCGCTCGGGAGAGTGGTGAGCAGCGGATCGGACCGGCAGCCGCGGGCCGCGGCGTTCTCAGTCGATCCGCAGCTCACCCATCTCGTCCCAGCCGTCGCCGTCGACCTGACGGGAGACGATCTTCGGGGTCGAGACGAGGTGCGGGCGCATCGCCTCCAATCCCGCGGCGAAGTGGTCGCTGGAGACGTGCGGGCCCGCTCCCTCGTCGGTGAAGGCCTCGACGAGCACGTACTCCGACGGATCGTCCAGGCTGCGCGACCACTCGAACCACAGGTTCCCCGGCTCGGCTCGCGTGGCCGCAGTGAATTCGGCCACCACCTCTGGGAACCGGTCGACGCTGTCAGGCTTGACCTGGAATTTGACGACGATGAAGTACATGCGGGTCCTGTCTGGAGTTGGGACGATTGCCGATCCCATTATCGGTCGTCCCGCCTGTACCGGCCACGGATCGCGGCGCCCGGAGGTCAACGGCAGTCGGTGCGCTTCTCGTGCCGGGCCGAGGTGAACAGGTCGATCGCGTCAATCGTCATGAGGGTGTTCCTTCCAGTCTCTTGTCGTTCGTATCGCCCTTCTCGTTCGCATCGCTGCGGTCACGCGCCGCGGCCTCCACGAGCGGCGTGACGGTGCGCGTCCGCCAAGGCGTGCGGCGCGGCAAGAGCACGATCGCCGCCACTGCCGCCAGGGCGAACAACCCGGCGGCCACAGCCAGCCCCAGGGCGTAGCCGCCACTCACCGCCACGGGGTCGACCGACGTCCCCGATCGGTGCGCTGCGATGGTGGCGAGGGCTGCCACTCCGACTGCACCGCCCAGTTGCCTGGAACTGTTCATGAGTCCGGAGGCCATGCCCGCCTCGTGCGGAGCGACGCCGGTTGTCGCGGCGGTCGCGACCGGCGCCAGGACCAGGCCGACACCGACGCTGGTGAGGATCGACGGGCCGAGCACATCGACCATGAAGCTGCCACCTGGATCGATCGTGGCGAACCAGCAGAGTCCAGCCGCCGCCACCACTGCCCCCGGCACCAGCGCGGTTCGCGGCGAGTGCGCCGCCGTGATGCGGACGGCGACGACGGTCCCGGCGATCAGTCCGGCCGTGAAGGGCAGGAACGCCACTCCTGTGGTCCCCGCGCTCAGGCCGAGGATGTTCTGCATGTACAGCGATACGAGATAGAACGCCGCGAACTGCCCGGCAGCTGCCAGGAAGACGATGATGTTCGCGCCCGAGACCCACCGGTCGGCGAGCAGACCCGGACGCAGCAGCGGTGCGGCAGACTTCGCCTCGATCACGATCAGACCCGCCAGGAGCAGCCCCGCGGTGGCCAGCGTCGCGATCGTGATCGCTGATCCCCAGCCGACGGTGTCGGCGCGCACGACGCCGAGCACCAGAAGTACGGCAACGGCGGTCGCGGCGAGCGCGCCCGGCCAATCGAGCCGCTGACCCCGTGCGGACGATTCTCCGGCAGGCACCCCGAGCGGGATGAGCGCGAGCGCCGTCATCACGATCGGAATGTTGACCAGCATGACCCAGCGCCAGCCGGCGTACTCGGTCAAGAGTCCGCCCGCGAGCACCCCCAGCGCGCCGCCGGCCGCATTGACCGCACTCCAGACCCCGAGGGCCCGCACCCGGGCCCCGCCCTCGGGAAACGTAGCGGTGAGCATCGCCAGTGCCGACGGTGCCACCGCCGCGGCACCGAGGCCCTGACCGGCACGGGCCGCGATCAACTGCCACGGCGCGTGCGCCGCGCCGCCGGCAAGGGAGCAGACGCCGAACACGATCAGTCCCGCGACGAAGACCCGGCGGCGGCCGTAGAGGTCGCAGGCGCGTCCGCCCAGCAGCAACAGTCCGCCGAAGACCAGGGCATACACGTGCACCACCCACGACAGATCGAGCGGAGCGAAACCCAGGTCGAGCCCGATGGTCGGGAGCGCGACGGTGACGACGGACATGTCCAGAGCGACGATGAACTGAGCGACGCAGGCCGCGGCGAGCACCACCGTCGGCTTCCCGATCCTGTTTTTGTACATGTATAAAAACTAACGGCGCGCCCCTCGATTGTCGACCCCTGAGGAATGATGAGGGGCATGGCGCAACCTTCAGTTCCCCGAAAGAGCACAGGCAGGCCACCACGGATATCGCTCTCGGAGATCCTGGACGCGGCGCGCCGCATCGTCGACGAAGACGGTGTGGACCGCCTGACGATGCGGCGGCTGGCGTCGGAGTTGGGAAGCGCGCCGATGGCGGTCTACCACCACGTCCGGAACAAGGACGAGTTGCTGGTGATGCTGTTGGACGACTACGCCGCGCAGAACCTGCGGCGATTCGAACCGCCGGAGCGGGCGCGCGATCGCGTCCTGTCCGGGGCCGACGCGATCCACGAGGCCCTCGTCGGCTGCCCGTGGATCGTGGAAGTGCTGACCGCCGACGATCTGCTCTCGACCTCGGCTCTCTGGTTCGTCGAACAGATCGTCGACGGTCTCGTGCAGGCCGGCCTGACGCTCGATCAAGCCGTCCGCGGGTATCGGTCGATCTGGTACTACACGGCGGGTGAGATCGTCGTGAAGACCACCGCGGCGCGCCGGCGGTCGGACGACCGCCGCACCACCTTCCGCGATCAGGTCTTCGCCGACCTCGATCGCAGCGAACTACCGAGACTCGCACAGGCCGCCGACCGCTGGGCGTCACTCACTTCGGCTGACACGTATCGCGAGGGCCTGGCCGCGCTGGTCGACGGGCTGCTTCAGTCGGTGCAGTCCCAGACGTAGGGCCCGACCTCACCCGACGGCGGTCCCGACCAGCGAACCGATGCCGTATGTCACCGCCATCGCAATGCCGCCGCCGATCACCATCCGCAGCGTCGGCCGCCACGGCGACGACTTGCCGAGGTACGCACCGAGGACCCCGGTGGCGGCCAGTGCCACCAGCACCGCGACCACCGCCACCGGGATGCGCCACTGTGCGGGCGGTACCAGGATCGCGATCAGCGGAAGCAGTGCTCCCACGGTGAACGACACCGCCGATGAGAACGCGGCCTGCCACGGGTTGGTGAGTTCGTGCGGATCGATTCCGAGTTCGGCCTCAGCGTGGGCGGCGAAGGCGTCCCGGTCGCTCAGCTCGGCGGCGGCCCGCCGCGCCGTCTCCGGTGACATGCCCTTCTTCTCGTAGATGCCCGCCAGTTCCTCGAGTTCTTCTTCGGGCTGGTTCCGCAGCTCCCATTTCTCCTTCGCGAGCATCGCCGCCTCGGTGTCGCGCTGCGTGCTCACCGACACGTACTCCCCCAGCGCCATCGACACCGCGCCCGCCGCGAGGCCCGCGATCCCCGCGGTGAAGATCGGACCGCGGTCGGCGGTCGCCGCGGCCACGCCGACGACGATGCCCGCCGTCGAGACGATGCCGTCGTTGGCGCCCAGGACTCCGGCGCGCAACCAGTTGAGCCGGTTCGCCAGCGCGCCGGTGTGGGGCTCGTCGGCATGCCCGCCGTCGGGCGTCGGCCTCGTCTCCGTCGTCATGAATCCATGGTCGCAGCTGGTCAGCGTCCCGGCAAGCAAGGTTTGGCAGGGCTGAGAAGTGTGAGCCGAGGGTTACCCGTGAACTTCCGTAGAGTCCGGCCGCGCGTCCTGACCGGTTCCCGCCGACACCGTAGATTCACTCGCATGGACACCATCAACGGGCTGCCCGCGCACCCGCTTCTCGTACATTTCGTCGTGGTCGCGGTTCCAGTCACCGCACTGGTGGCGATCGCCATCGCCGTATGGCCCAGGGCCCGGATCGCCCTCGGCGTCTTCCCGTCGATCCTCGCACTCGTCACGTTGATCGCCGTGCCGATCACCACATCCGCTGGTGAGGCATTGGAAAAGAAGGTCGGCTCGACTCCTCAGCTGGAGCAGCACACCCAGCTCGGCGACGAGCTGATCCTCGCGGTCGGTCCGCTGTTCGGGCTGATCGCCCTGCTCCAACTGCTGCGGTATCCATTCGTCACCGAACGGATTCCGCTGTCGGACAAAACTATCGGAGTCGTCGACGCCGTCGTGCGAGTCGCGGTCGTCGCAGCGGCGATCGCCTCGCTGGTGATGGTGGTGCTCGTCGGCGACAGCGGTGCCCGCGCGGTGTGGGGCGGTTAGTCTCGCGGCGGCTCAGCTGCCCGACAGAGTCGGATTGCAGAAAACCAGTTTCACTTATAAGTGCAACTGGTTTAGTGTCGAGACAACGACTGGGAGGTGTGTAGCGATGAGTGCAGTGATCGATCGGGGCGTCGGAAAGACCACAGTGACCGTGACGTCAGACCAAGTGTCGCAAGCCAGTGCAGTCGATCTGGCGGCCCTGCGTGCGGCGGTGCCGGCAGAATTGGCTGGAGTCCTTATTGAGGTGCTCCGGATCGTCGCCGCCGGCGGGACGGTAACCGTGGGATCGATGCCGGATGAGCTGACGACCACCGCCGCGGCAGACCTACTCGGCATGTCACGACCGACATTGATGAAGCTGATTCGAGATGAACAGATAGTTGCGCACAAGGTCGGCACCCACACTCGACTGAACACGTCCGACGTTCTCGCCTACCGAGACCGGCTGCGTGAGCAACAGCGGGCAGCGTTGTGGGAGCTACGCGAGTTCGAGCAGGCGGAGGACCTAGACTACTGACACGGCACCTCCTGTCGGCGACTCTGTCCCGCACGGGATCTATTGTGACTTGAGTGACTTCAGGAGTGCCGAACGTGCTGCCGGATGCGAACGTGCTTTATTCGCGAACACTTCGGGACTGGATTTGTCTCCTCGCCGCGAGATCAGGTCCGCCGCTGTTCCACCTGCGCTGGACCGAGGATGTGCTCGCCGAACTGGTTTACCACCTGCGCAAGAATCACCCGCATTACTCCGATCACCAGGTCGGCGGCGTCCGACAACGGATCATCAAAGTCGCGGTGCACGGTCGGATCGAGGGATACGAGGTCGACTCGGCGTTTGAGTACACCGATGAGTACGACGCGCATCTGCACGCCGCGGCTGAGCACGGCCGCATACAATACGTCGTCACCAACGATCGAGGATTCCACCGGTTCGCCGAGGCGAACGACGAACGTCTCGGATACGAGGTATATACCCCCGACGACTTCCTGATGCTCGTCCATCGGGACGCAATCGCCACCGTCCGCGAGGCTCTACTCGACCAGATCACCTACCATTGCCGTCTCGGCAGACCGTTCAACCTCGCCGATCGCCTCGAGGCCGCTCAAGCCCCGACCTTTGCCGCCGCGATCCGCGCGATGATGCAAGCCCCGGCTGTCGCGGAAGCGCTATCCCGCGCGTCGTCCTCGACCTGACCCGCACTGATTGCCCGCTGGGCAGGCGAGTCTCTCATTCCCTCCTGGTCCCCTCTCGTCAGCCAATGAGTGCGCTCGTTGTCAGAGGGGATCGGTAAGATTCGAACATAGAAACACAGCAGGAGTGTTCTCGGACACT
>NZ_KQ969303.1:0-58066 GCF_001578675.1 Gordonia sp. QH-12 | reverse complement strand
GCGAGCGGAGCGAGTCGAAACCACCGCACGGGGGTGCACATTGGTCTCGATACGCCTACTCGACGAACCTCGGGACGAGGGGCAGGTTGAGCGAGCGGAGGGTGTCGAAACGGCTCGTGACTCGATACGGCTCGGCAAGGCTGTTCGGGTGCGTCGGGGGTCTCCACTACACTCGCTGAGGTGCGTCTTGTGATTGCCGATTGCCAGGTCGACTATGTTGGTCGGCTCACCGCCCATCTGCCGATGTCGAAGCGGCTGATCTTGATCAAGTCCGACGGGTCGGTCAGCATTCACGCCGACGACCGAGCCTACAAGCCGTTGAACTGGATGAGCCCGCCGTGCTGGCTCGTCGAGGAGCCGGCGGCAGACGGATCCGACGGTATCGACTCGGTCTGGGTGGTCGAGAACAAGGCGGGGGAGCAGCTGCGGATCAGCATCGCGGCATTCCATCACGACAGCAGCCACGAACTCGGGCTCGACCCGGGACTGGTGAAGGACGGTGTGGAGGCACACCTCCAGGAACTGCTGGCCGAGCACATCGAGACGCTCGGTGCCGGCTACACGCTCATCCGTCGCGAGTACATGACCGCGATCGGGCCGGTGGACATCCTCTGCCGAGACGCGGATGGCCACACCGTCGCTGTGGAGATCAAGCGACGCGGCGAGATCGACGGTGTGGAGCAGCTGACGCGGTATCTGGATCTGCTCAACCGCGATGCGACGATCGCACCGGTCAGCGGAGTGTTCGCGGCACAGGCGATCAAGCCTCAGGCCAAGACTCTGGCCAACGATCGGGGGATCCGGTGCGTGACGCTCGACTACGACAAGCTGCGCGGCACCGAGGACAACGAGTTCAAGCTGTTCTGACGGTCAGGCCGTGACCTGATCGCCCTTCGGTGAGTCCTCCTTACGCGCCGGACCGCCGTAGCGCTCGTCACCGTGATCGTCGTCGTATTCCGCGTCGACGGCGTCGAGCACATCGGTCTTCTCGGCCGGCGTGGTGGAGGCGTCGTCCTGCGGGGTGAATCGATCCCTCCCGAGCAGCGTGCGGTTGAGGAGTTCGAGGTCGTCGGTCTCGGTGAGAGAGACCAGATCCCGCTCCTCGTCCGACAGTTCGAGGGCGCCGGGGAGGTTGGTGATGTGCTCGCGGAGAGCGTCGAGGTGGTCGAGGATCTGCTTGTGTGCATCGTGGGCCGATTCCGCCAGCTCACGAGAGCGTGCGAGGCGGTTCATCGCGACGTTGTGCGCGGCCCCGCGCAGGCGTGCGGCGTCCTCCTCGGCGGCGGCGATGATCTCCCGGGCCCGTTCCCGTGCGGCCTCGAGATCCCGCTTGGACTGTGCTTCGCGTTCCCGCGCGGCCTCGTCGATCTCGGCGGCTCGCTCCTCGGCTTCGGTGATCTTCGCGTCGGCGTGCTCCTGCGCGAGTTCCTTGGTCCGGGTGGCGGCCGCTGCCGCGGACGCACGGATGTCCTCGGCCTCCTGGCGGGCGACGGACAGCGTCTCGTCGGCCTCGTCCTTGGCGTTGGCACGGACTTCGCTGGCCTCGTCGGTGGCCAACTGCAGCATGCGGGAGACGCGCTCGGTCATCCCCGCGACCGTCGTCGGCGGGACGGAGAGAGTGTTCACCTCGTCCTGGAGCTCGCGGATGCGGTGACGGGCGTCGTCGAGATGCGCCTGGAGTTCGTCCGCGCTGGCATGAGCGGAGTCACGATCGGCGGCCATCATGCGCAATTCGGCTTCGAGCCGCCGAAGGTGATCGGTGACCTGGTCGCGGTCGTATCCGCGCATCACGATGGGGAAGGGGCTCTGACGATGTCCAGGGGCTGACATGATGCCAGTCTAGGTCCGATCGGCGTCCGAATTCAGTATCGAATGCGGGGTGTTGCGAGCGAGCTTGCACAGCGCGGGCGGTCGGCACGGGGCCGACCGCCCGCTCGGCGACGAGAATGCGGTCGTGATCAGTGACCGACGGCCGGTTCCACCAGCTCGAGGAGAACTCCGCCCGCGTCCTTCGGATGGACGAAGTTGATGCGCGAGTCGGCGGTTCCGCGCTTGGGCTGCGGGTAGAGCAGTCGCACTCCCGCCGAGGTCAGACGCTTGGCGACCTCGTCCAGGTCGGTGACGCGGACGGCCAACTGCTGCATTCCCGGTCCGTTGCGGTCGATGAACTTGGCGATGGTCGACTCCTCGTTGAGCGGCATGAGGAGCTGGATCAAGGTGTCGCCGTTCTCGGGGCCGATCATCGCTTCGCGGACGCCCTGCTCTTCGTTCACCTCCTCGTGCTGGTTCGCGAAGCCGAAGTTGTCGAGCCACCAGGCGGCTGCGGCGTCGAGATCCGGGACCGCGAGGCCGACATGGTCGATCGCTGTCACGAGATCGCCGATCGAGGTCAGAGGGCCTCCGTTGGTGGTGTTTGTCACGTCGTTCGATGGGGAGTTGGTCATGCCATAACGGTAGCGTTGTTTGCAGACGGGGTCGCCATCGCGGCTGCCCCGAGCAGTACCGCAGCGACGGCGTGTGCCGCCGTGACGACCGCTGCCCCCACCGCCAAGGAGCTGATACATGTCCGACAACACCACAGTGATCGTTTCCGGCGCGCGCACCGCTCAGGGACGCCTGCAGGGATCGCTGAAGAACTTCTCCGCCGTCGATCTCGGCGCGGTCGCGGTCAAGGGCGCGCTCGAGCGCGGCAACGTGGACCCGTCGCATGTCCAGTACGTGATCATGGGACAGGTCCTCACCGCCGGAGCCGGCCAGATGCCGGCCCGGCAGACCGCAGTCAAGGCGGGCATCGGCTGGGACGTCCCGGCGCTCTCGATCAACAAGATGTGCCTGTCGGGAATCGACGCCATCGCGCTCGCCGATCAGCTGATCCGCGCGGGCGAGTTCGACTGCGTGGTCGCCGGCGGCCAGGAGTCGATGACCCAGGCCCCGCATGTGCTGCCCGGCAGCCGCTCGGGATTCAAGTACGGCAACACCGAACTGGTCGACCACATGGCGTTCGACGGACTGCACGACGTCTTCACCGATCAGCCGATGGGTGCGCTGACCGAGCAGGGCAACGACACCGACGGCTTCAGCCGTGAGGAGCAGGACGCCTTCGCCGCGCGCAGCCATCGGCTGGCCGCTGAGGCGATCGCCAAGGGCGTCTTCGCCGACGAGATCGTTCCGGTCGAGATCCCGCAGCGCAAGGGTGACCCTATCCTGTTCAACGAGGACGAGGGTGTGCGCGCCGACACCACCGTGGAGACCCTCGCGGGTCTGCGTCCGGCGTTCCGCAAGGGTGGCACGATCACGGCGGGCAACTCCTCGCAGATCTCCGACGGAGCCGCGGCCGTGGTCGTGATGAGCAAGGCGAAGGCCGAGGAGCTCGGACTCGAATGGATCGCCGAGATCGGCGCCCACGGTGTGGTCGCCGGCCCGGACTCGTCGCTGCAGCAGCAGCCCGCCAACGCGATCGTCAAGGCCTGCGAGCGCGAGGGCATCACCCCCGCCGATCTCGACCTGATCGAGATCAACGAGGCCTTCGCGGCCGTCGGCCTGGCGTCGACCCGCGCGCTGGGCGTCGACCCGGAGAAGGTCAACGTCAACGGCGGCGGAATCGCGCTCGGTCACCCGATCGGTACCTCGGGCGCACGTATCACGCTTCACCTGGCTCTCGAGCTCGCCCGTCGCGGCGGCGGGGTCGGCGTGGCGGCGCTGTGCGGCGCCGGCGGCCAGGGCGATGCGCTCATCGTCCGAGTCCCGAAGGCGTGAGTGGGATGGGCAACGTGTTCGACGTCTCGACCCCGGCCAAGCGTTTCCGGCTGATCGCCGTCATCGAGGCGATCACCTGGGGCCTGCTCTTGATCAGCATGGGGGTCAAGTACGGAGCCGGAATCGATGCGGCGACGATGGTCCCCGGCGCGCTCCATGGTGTGGCGTTCGTCGTCTACCTGATCATCACCGTGCTCACCGCGCGGTCGTTGAAGTGGAACCTCAAGGTTCTGGCGCTGGCACTCGTCGCCTCGATCCCGCCGTTCTTCACGGTGTGGTTCGAGCAGTGGGCCAGTAAGAACGGTCATCTGGGCGAACTGTCCGACTCGACGTTCAGTGAGTCCGCCGATCGTGACACACTGAAGGTGTGACCAGACCTTCTCGACGCAATGAACCGGCGAACGCCGCCATCGCGATGGCGGGTGCCGTAGATCTGTCAGTTCTCAAGGAGCGGGCCGAGGCGCAGCGGGCAGCTGCGTCCCGGCCCGCTTCTGACTCTCGCCCCGGCGCCGTCGTCCTCGATGTGACCGAACTCGACTTCGAGACGGAGATCGTCGAACGCTCCACCCGGCAGCTGGTGGTGGTGGACCTGTGGGCCTCGTGGTCGGAACCGAGCACGCAGCTGTCCCCGGTGCTGGCGCGCCTGGCCGAGGCAGCCGGCGGCCGGTGGGCACTCGCGCGGGTCGATGTCGACACGAGCCCGCGGATCGCACAGGCCTTCGGTGCTCAGTCGGTGCCGACGGTGATCGCACTGATCGGCGGTCGGCCGGTCGCGATGTTCGAGGGGCCGCAGCCAGAGGAGCAGATCCGCGGATGGATCGACGAGATCTTCGCGAAGGCCGGACATCTGCTTCCGGAGACCCCGGCGACGGCATCCGACGACGAGCCCGAGCAGGATCCGCGCATGGCGGCCGCCGAGGAGTTGATGAACTCCGGCGACCTCGACGGGGCGCTGGCCGCCTATCGCGCGATCGCCGAACTCGAGCCGGACAACGTCGAGGCGAAGTCCGTGGTCCGCAACCTCGAGTTCGTCACCCGCGCGCAGGCCCACGACCCCGAGATCGTCAACACCGCCGCGCCCGGAGACGTGGACGCTCAGCTCGCCGCAGCCGACGTGCTGCTGCTCGGTCAGCGGCCGGAGGCCGCGTTCGATCGGATCATCGAGCTGGTGAAGGTGACGCGCGACGACGACCGCACCCGGGCGCGCGCCCGGCTCCTCGAGCTGTTCGAGCTCTTCGACCCCGCCGAGCCCTTCGTCACGGCAGCGCGCCGGAAGCTGGCGACAGCGCTGTACTGACACAGCGCTGTACTGACGCCTCCGACCGTCCGCCGGCCACCGGCAGGGTCAGCGCCCCGGTGTGAAGAAGACCGCGGCGGAGGCGGGGAGGGTGATGGTCGCGCTGTAGGGACGGCCGTGGCTCGGCTCGTCGACCGCGACGATCCGGCCCAGGTTGCCCACCCCGTGACCGCCGTACTCCCGCGCAGCGGTGTTGAGGATCTCGCGCCACGGCCCGCCGAGCGGGAAGCCCAGCCGGTAGCCGTAGAGATCGCGGTCGGAGAAGTTGAAGACGCAGGCGACGATGCGGCCCCCGGTGGCCGCCCCGTCGTCGGCCAGCCGCAGGAAGCCGATGACGGTGTTGGCGGTGTCGCGGGCGTCGAGCCAGGCGAAGCCGCGGGCGTCGCAGTCCATTCGGTGCAGCGCCGGCAGTTCGGCGTGCAGGTGGGCCAGGTCGCGGGCCGCGAGCGCGATGCCGCGGTGGACCGAGGCGTTCGACTCGTCCGGATCGAGCAGGTTCCAGTCGAGCCCGCGATCGTCGGCCCACTCTCGGGTCTGCCCGAACTCCTGCCCCATGAACAGCAGCTTCTTGCCGGGATGGGCCCATTGGAAGGCCAGGGCGAGCCGCACCCCCGCCGCAGCGTCGGCTGAGACTGGCATTCTCGTGACGAGGGTGCCCTTGCCGTGGACCACCTCGTCATGACTGATCGGCAGGACGTAGCGCTCGGCGGTGGCGTGCGTGAGGCCGAACGCGACACGTTCGTGCAGCTCCGCACGCCGCCGCGGCGGGAGCGAGAGGAACGACAGCAGATCGTTCATCCAGCCGAGATTCCACTTGAAGTCGAAGCCCAGCCCGCCGCGGTCGGTGGAGACGGTCACCCCCGGCCACGCCGTCGACTCCTCGGCGATCATCACGGCACCCGGACACGCCTCGTGGACGGCGTCGTTGAGGCGCCTCAGGAAGTCGACGGCCTCGTCGTTCTCGTGTGTCCCGCGCGCATTCGGCCGCCATTGGCCCGGGCCGCGCGAATAGTCGAGGTACAGCATGGACGCGACCGCGTCGACGCGCAGCCCGTCGAGATGGAACTCCGAACACCAGTAGACGGCGCTCGCGATCAGGAAGTCGCGGACCTCGGGCCGACCGAGGTTGAACGCGTACGTGCCCCAGTCCGGCTGGTCCCGCCGCAGCGGATCGGCGTGCTCGTAGAGGGGAGTGCCGTCGAACTCGCCGAGCGCGAAGGCGTCCTTGGGGAAGTGCGCCGGGACCCAATCGAGGAGTACCGCGATCCCTTTCGAGTGCAGGTGGTCGACGAAGAAGCGGAAGTCGTCGGCGGTGCCCCACCGGCTGGAGCAGGCGAAGTACGAGCCGACCTGATAGCCCCACGATCCCCCGTAGGGATGCTCGGTGATCGGCATCAGCTGTACGTGCGTGAAGCCGTGGTCGGCGGCGTACTCAGCCAGCTGGACGGCGGCCTCGCGATAACTCAGGCCCGAGCGCCACGACCCCAGGTGGACCTCGTAGATCGACACCGGCTCGCGCTCGGGGCGCCGGTCGGCGCGCGCGGCCATCCACTTCTCGTCGTTCCAGACGAACGACGACGGACCGGCGATCACCGACGCCGTCTCGGGCGGTCGCTGAGCCGCACGGGCGAGGGGATCGGCCTTGTCGCGTGTCAGTCCGTCGGCTCCGACCACGCGGTACTTGTACGCCATTCCCGGCCGCGCGCCGTCGACCGTGGCGGTCCAGACGCCGTGCGGTCCGCGCTCCATCGGGTGGTCGGTGCCCGCCCATCGGTCGAAGTCGCCGAAGACGGTGACCGATCGCGCATTGGGCGCCCACACGGCGAATTCGGTGTCCGCGACGCGGGGCCGGGCGCCGAGCCGCTGCCACAGCGGGTCCGTCACGATCGCCTCGTCACTTCTTCGCGGCACCCGTCGTCAAGCGGGTGAGCGCGGCTCGGACGGCATCGCGGTCGGTGGTCCGCCAGAACGGCGGAAGCCCGGCCAGGAGGTAGCCCGCATACCGCGCCGTCGCCAGACGTGAGTCGAGCACGGCGACCACGCCGCGGTCGTCGGTGGCGCGGAGGAGCCGGCCCGCGCCCTGGGCGAGGAGCAGTGCCGCGTGGTTCGCCGAGACGGTCAGGAAGCCGTTGCCGCCGCGCGCGTCCACATCGCGCTGGCGCGCCGACAGGAGCGGGTCGTCGGGCCTGGGGAAGGGGATCCGATCGATCATCACCAACCGCAACGAGGGACCCGGGACGTCGACGCCCTGCCACAGCGACAGAGTGCCGAACAGACAGGTGGCCTCGTCGGCGGCGAATCTCTCGATCAGTGCCGACGTCGCATCGTCGCCCTGGCACAGGATCGGGAACCCGACTCGGTCGCGGAGCTTCTCCGCGGCCTCCTTGGCGGCCCGCATCGACGAGAACAGGCCGAGGGTACGACCGCCCGCAGCGTTCATCAGATCGACCATCTCGTCCAGCGTCGACTCCGCGATGCCGTCACGGCCGGGCGCCCGCAGGTGCTTGCCGACGTAGAGAATCGCGGCGCGCTGGTAGTCGAAGGGGCTGCCGGCGTCCATGCCGCGCCATCCCGCGGCCTCCACGTCCTTGCCACCGTGGGCGGGCAGCCCCCAGGTGCGTGCGAGGGCGTCGAAGTTGCCGCCGATGGTCAGGGTCGCGGACGTGAGGATCACAGTCGAGTCGGTGAACAGCGAGGTACGCAGCAGCCCGGCCACAGACAACGGCGCTATCCGCAGCGTCGGGCGGACGGTTCCGCGGATCCGGTCGGCCGACAGCCAGACGACGTCGTGCCTCTTGGTGATGTCGGTCTCGGCGAAGACCGTCAGCACTCGCACCACCGAATCGTGCAGCGAGTCGGTGGCTGACAGCGCCATCTGCCTCGCGGCCGCGGCCTCCGGATCGGTGCCTGCCGACGGCGCCGGACCGACCGCGTTCCGCGCGTTCCAGAGGCGGTCGCGCAGCGATGCGAGGACCTCGGGTGCGCCGTTCGGGAGTCGGGTCCACTCGCCCTGGGGTGAGTCCTCCAGCAGCAACTCCAGCTGTTCGCCCGCGCCGACCAGCGCGTCGGCGCTCTCGTCGTCGATCAACTTGCCGAGCCGGCGGGCGACCTGCGAGACGCTCGCGGCCGAGATCTCCTCGGTGGTGACGGAGGTGATCCGGTCCACCAGTTCGTGGGCCTCGTCGATGACCACCACGCGGTGCTCGGGAAGGATGGTCGCCGGACTCATCGCGTCGATGGCGAGCATCGCGTGGTTGGTGACCACGACGTCGGAGGCGCCGGCCTTCTTCCGTGCCAGTTCGGCGAAGCAGTCATCGCTGTAGGGGCAGTTCGACGCCCCGAGACATTCGCGCGAGGAGACGCTCACCTGGCGCCACGACTGGTCGCTGACGCCGGGGGAGAGATCGTCGCGGTCTCCGGTCTCGGTGTCGGAGGTCCACTCGCGCAACCGCGTCACCTCGCGGCCCATGCGGGACAGGTCGAAGGCGTCGAACAGCTCGGCGTTCGGATCCTCGTCGGCCACTCCCGAGTGGATCTTGTTGAGGCACAGGTAGTTGGCGCGACCCTTCAGGATCGCGAACGACGGTTCGCGGCCCAGCGGCTTCGTGAGCGCGCCCGCGAGACGCGGTAGGTCACGTTCGGTCAGCTGGCGCTGGAGGGCGATGGTGGCCGTCGAGACGACGACGGTCTCGTCGGTGTCGACGGCGTGCCGGAGCGCGGGGACCAGGTAGGCCAGCGACTTTCCGGTGCCGGTGCCGGCTTGGACCGCGAGGTGATGGTCGTTCTCGATCGCCTCGCCGACGGCCTCGGCCATCGCCAGCTGACCGTCGCGCCGGGCTCCGCCGAGGGACTCGACGGCGGTGGCCAGGAGGTCGGCGACATCGGGGACGCTCACTCGGCCGCGTCGTCTTCGTGACGGGTACCGGTGTGCACGAGGGTGCCCACCAACTCGACTCCCGCGTCGCGCATGACGTCGAACGCGGTCGCGGTGGTGGTCTCGGCGACGGCCGCGGTGAAGTCCAGCAGCACACGTGTGGCGAAGCCGGCCGCGGCGGCGTCGACCGCGGTCGCGCGAACACAATGGTCGGTGGCGATGCCGACGACGTCCACCTCGGAGACGTCGCGCGCGGTGAGCCAGTCGGCCAGGCCGTTTCCGTGTTCGTCGCGGCCCTCGAAGCCCGAGTACGCGGCGTCGAACTCGCCCTTGGAGAAGACCGCCTGCACGGGGCCGGTGCGGAAGGCCGGATGGAACTCGGCGCCGGGCGTGCCCACCACGCAGTGCGGTGGCCACGAGTCGACGAAGTCGGGGGTCTCGGAGAAGTGCCCCCCGGGGTCGACGTGGTAGTCGCGGGTGGCCGCCACCACCGGATACGAGCCGGTGATCGCGTTGATCGCGGCGGCGACCGCACCGCCGCCGGCCACCGCGAGGGAACCGCCCTCGCAGAAGTCGTTCTGAACGTCGACGACGATCAGCGCGCGATTCCGCGGTGGGGTCTCCTCGGTCATCGACTCTCCGGTTCGGTCAGGTAGCGGGTGGGGACTGCGGGGTCGCCGTGGCTGAGCCCGAGACCCTCCCACGGGAGGGTGACGAGCCCGTGCGCGAGATGCCCGCGGGACTGCTCCAGTGTAGGCAGCCCGGAAACTCGGTCGCCGCCGCGGACCAGTGGAATCTGGAGTTCGGCCACGTCCAGGCCTCCGGTGCCCGGGATCGCCTGATCCGCGGGCGCGTCGGCACGCAACAGGATCTCTTCGACGATGGTTCCGGACGCGCGGGCCGCGCGAACGGCGCGCTTGCGTCCGCCGTGGCTCTCCTTGTGGCTCGACCGCTTCGCGACCGGGACGCCGTCCACCTCGACCAGTTTGTAGACCATGCCCGCAGTCGGTGAACCGCTGCCGGTCACCAGCGAGGTTCCGACGCCGTAGATGTCGACGGGTTCGGCGCGCAGCGAGGCGATGGCGTACTCGTCGAGATCGCCGGAGACGACGATCTTGGTGCCGGTGGCGCCGAGCTCGTCGAGCTGCCTGCGTACCTGGCGGGCGAGGACGCCCAGATCCCCCGAGTCGATCCGGACCGCTCCGAGCGAGGTGCCTGCGACCTCGATCGCGTTCTTGACACCGGTGGTGATGTCGTAGGTGTCCACGAGCAGGGTGGTCCCGACGCCGAGCGCCTCGACCTGCGCGGCGAAGGCGGCCCGCTCGTCGCTGCCGTCGGGATGCGCGAACGAGAGCGTGAACGCGTGCGCCGCGGTTCCCGCACTCGGCACGCGGTAGGTGCGAGCGGCCTCGAGATTGCTGGTCGCGTCGACTCCCGCGAGATATGCGGCGCGCGCTGAGGCGACCGCCGCGTGCTCGTGCGTGCGGCGTCCGCCCATCTCGATGATCGGGCGGCCGGCGGCAGCGCTCACCATACGCGCCGCCGCGGAGGCGATCGCGCTGTCGTGATTGAGGATCGAGAGGATCAGCGTCTCCAGCACCACAGCTTCGGCGAAGCCGCCGCGCACGGTCAGGATGGGCGAGCCGGGGAAGTAGAGCTCGCCCTCGCGGTAACCGTCGATCTCTCCGCGGAAGCGGTAGTCGGACAGCCATGCCAGGGTGTCCTGGTCGACCACGGTCCGGAGCGAGTCGATCTCCTCCGGACCGAATCGGAAGCGTTCGAGGGCGTCGAGCAGACGTCCGGTGCCCGCGACGACTCCGTAGCGTCGGCCGTCGGGGAGGCGGCGGGCGAAGACCTCGAACACGCAGCTGCGCTGCGCCGTCCCGGCCCTCAGGGCGGCCGACAGCATGGTCAGCTCGTATTGATCGGTCAGCAGCGCGGTACTGGTCACCTTCGCTACCCTATTACTCATGGCGCGCGATGAGGCGACACCAGGTACGAGCACCGGTACCGCGGTGGCAGAACCAGAGGTGACTCACGACCGCCCCTGGGTGACGCTGGTGTGGGACGACCCGGTCAATCTCATGAACTACGTCGCTTATGTCTTTCAGCGGATCTTCGGTTATTCGGAGGAGAAGGCCAAGGCGCTGATGATGCAGGTGCACACCGAGGGGAAGGCCGTGGTCTCCAGCGGCGACCGCGTGAAGGTGGAGGCCGACGTCCGCAAACTGCATGCGGCCGGCCTGTGGGCGACCATGCAGCACGACTCCTGATGCGGACCTGGCGCAGAACCGGTGCGGGCGAGGACGTCCGCATCTGCTCCAACCTCGAGAACTACGAATGCCAACTGCTGGCGTCGATGGTCGAGTCCATCACCGATCTGCTCAACGAACGCGCCGAGTCGGCTCCGCGCGACGAACTGTCGGAGCTGACGGGGATCCAGACGGGGCACACCCGCGCACCGGACGATGTCACGCTGGGACGGCTGCTGCCCGATTTCCATCGACCCGACCAGGAGCCGGAACTCGCGGCCGGACCGATCGCCGCGGACCTCAACGGGGGACTGCGCAGCGTCAACGAACCGCAGATCATCGACGCGAAACTCGCCGCGGCACGCACAGTTCTCGAAACACTGCCGAGCGGCGGCGGGGACGTCTCGCTGACCGAGTCCCAGGCCGACCGCTGGCTGACGGCGCTCACCGACATCCGACTGGCACTGGGCGCGATGCTCGGGATCACCGATGAGCCCTCGAAGCTGCCGCCCGACCATCCGCACGCCGCACACCAGGACGTCTACGACTGGCTGTCGGTGGTGCAGGGGCTGCTGGTCGAAGCACTGATGTCGGCGGAGTGGACGCAGCCGGAGGACCCGTCGCAAGGGGAGTGGGGGCACGACGGATGGTGACCGAGCCGAAGTCGTCTGTGTCGCGCCCGGGCAACCGGATCACGGATGTCGCCGGAATCGCGGTGGGCCATCACCACCGACTCGACGACGAGGTGGTGCTCGCAAGTGTCGCTGAACCCGGCAGCGGGTGGGCGACCGGGACCACGGTCATCACCCTGCCGCGCGGGTGCGCGACGGCGGTGGACGTGCGCGGCGGCGGTCCTGGGACGCGCGAGACCGACCTGCTCGATCCGGTCAACACGGTCCGCGGGGCCGACGCGATCGTGCTCTCCGGTGGCAGTGCCTATGGTCTTGCCGCGGCCGACGGGGTGATGCGGGGACTCGAGGAGGCCGGCGTCGGACTGCCGATGGACGGTCAGGGGCACGTGGTGCCCATCGTGCCGGCCGCGGTCATCTTCGACCTCCCGGTCGGCCGGTGGGAGAACCGTCCGACCGCCGAGTTCGGTGCGCGGGCGCTCGCCGACGCCAGGACCGATTTCGCGATCGGATCGGTCGGGGCCGGGACCGGGGCGCGCGCCGGCGCACTCAAGGGCGGCGTGGGCACCGCGTCGATCACGTTCTCCGACGGTCCGGCTCGCGGATTGACGATCGGCGCTCTCGTCGTGGCCAATCCGGTCGGCGGTGTCGTCGATCCGTCGACAGGGCTGCCGTGGGGTGCCGACGACCTCGAACTGCACCGTCTGCGCGCGCCGAAGCAACTCGAGATCAAGAGGCTCGCCGAGCTCACCGCAAAGGGCGCTGTACTGAACACGACGATCGGGGTGGTCGCGACGGATGCCACGCTGTCGGTGGCGAGCACCCGGCGTCTGGCGATGTCCGGTCACGACGGCCTCGCGCGGGCGGTCCGTCCCGCGCATTCACCGCTCGACGGCGACACCCTGTTCGCCGTCGCCACCGGCGAGAAGGCCGCCGATCCGGACACCGCGGTCGACGTTCCGCCGGGGATGGACCCGGACACCGCGATCGTCGCGGCACTGGCCGACGCATCGGCGACGGTGGTGCAGCGGGCGATCGTCTCGGCGGTGGTCGCCGCGACCGGCGTCGCCGGGATTCCGGCATACCGCGACGTGCTGTTCTCCGCCTTCGGCGACGCATGAGCGGCGGGATCGCGTCGCCGTCCGACCCTCGTCTCCCGAAGCCGCGTCGGTCGCCGATGCCCAAGTGGGAGCGGTCGGGCATCACGATGGGCGTCATCGCCGTCGTGCTGCTGGTGGTCGAGGCGATCGACATGGCGACCGGTGGGGACCTCGACGAGTACGGCATCGTGCCGCGACGGCTGTCCGGACTCGACGGGATCATCTGGGCGCCGCTGCTGCACTCGGACTTCGCTCACCTGATCGGCAACCTGATCCCGGGCGTGGTGCTCGGCTTCCTGCTGCTGATGTCGGGACGCTTCCTGTGGGTGACGGCGATCGTATGGGTCATCAGCGGTCTGGGAGTGTGGCTCACCGCCCCGACCGGCTCGGTGACGATCGGCGCATCGGGGATCGTCTTCGGGTGGCTGGCGTATCTGCTGGTCCGCGGTCTCTTCAACCGCGACGTTTGGCAGGTGCTCGGCGGGGTGGTCCTGTTGGCGGTCTACGGTGGGATCCTGTGGGGCGTGCTGCCGCACGGAGGTGGAGTGTCGTGGCAGGGACACCTGTTCGGCGCCGTCGGCGGCGTGCTGGCGGCGTGGATGCTCAGCGACCGACGCGATCCGGGCAGCTCCGAGCCCCGACGACCAGAACTCAAGGGAGGCCCCCGATAACCGAGCTGCAAACCGGTCCCATCGGCATCTTCGACTCGGGCGTCGGCGGGCTCACCGTCGCGCGCGCGATCATCGATCAGCTGCCCGATGAGGATGTCATCTACATCGGCGACACCGCGAACGGGCCGTACGGGCCGTTGACCATTCCGGAGATCCGCAGGCATGCGCTGGCCATCGGTGACGAATTGGTGCACCGTGGGGTCAAGGCGATCGTCATCGCCTGCAACACCGCGTCGGCGGCCTGTCTGCGCGATGCGCGTGAACGCTATGCCCCGCTTCCCGTCATCGAGGTGATCCTGCCCGCCGTGCGTCGCGCGGTGGTCGCGACCAAGACCGGTCGGATCGGCGTCATCGGCACGGAGGCGACCATCGCGTCGCGCGCGTATCAGGACTCGTTCGCCGCGGCACGCGATGTGGAGATCACGGCCGTCGCCTGCCCGAGGTTCGTCGACTTCGTGGAGCGGGGGATCACCAGCGGACGCCAGATCCTGGGTCTTGCCGAGGGCTACCTCGAGCCGCTGCAGGAGGCCGGCGTCGACACTCTGGTCCTGGGGTGCACCCACTATCCGCTGCTGTCGGGTGTGGTGCAGTTGGTGATGGGCGATCAGGTGACGCTCGTGTCGAGCGCCGAGGAGACGGCGAAGGACACTGTCCGCGTCCTGACCGAGCGCGACGCCCTGCATCCGCACTCGAATCGCGTGGCCCGGCGTCATTTCTCCGCGACCGGCGATCCGGACTCGTTCCGCAAGCTCTCGACCCGGTTCTTGGGACCTTCGGTGGGCCACGTAGAGCATTTCTGACCACTCCCGTGTGGCGTTCGGCACGGTCGATGCAGTGCCAACTCACCGGTCACAGGAGGGCGGATTGATGCCGGATTTCCGGAGCGGCATGGCAGAGTGTGTCCCATGCGTTTGACGGTGCTCGGGTGTTCAGGGAGTGTGAACGGCCCTGGTGCACCGTGCTCCGGATACCTGGTTCAGGCCGACGGACACCCGCCGGTCTTGATCGATTGCGGACACGGTGTCTTCGGTGAACTGCAGCAACACGCGGATCCGAACCAGGTCGCCGTCCTGCTCAGTCATCTGCATGCAGACCACTGCATGGATCTGCCCGCAATGCTGGTGTGGCGTCGGTGGGCGCCGACTCCGGCCACCGAACGTTCCCTCCTGTACGGGCCGGAGGGCACGGCGCTGCGCGTCGGTGCCGGGGCGTCGGAGTACCCGGGCGAGGTGGACGACCTGTCGGACACCTACGACGTGCGCGAGTGGGTCGACCGCGAAGCCGTCGAGATCCACGGCCTCCACATCGAGCCGTACAAGGTGAACCATCCGCCGAGCACCTTCGGGTTGCGGATCGTCGGCCCCGACGGCGAGGTGCTCGCCTACAGCGGCGACACCGGCGTGTGCGAGGAGGTGGTCGATCTCGCGCGCGACGCCGACCTGTTCCTGTGCGAGGCGTCGTGGACGCACGAGCCCGGCGTCCGGCCCGAGGGGCTGCATCTCTCCGGGGTCGAAGCCGGACAGGTGGCCGCCCGCGCATCGGTCCGCTCGCTCGCCCTGACTCACGTGGTCCCGTGGGCCGACTCCGCCGCCATCCTCGACGAGGCGTCGGGCGAGTATGCGGGACCGCTGCAACTCGTCCACCAGGGTCAGGTCATCGAGGTCCGTAAGCCGGTCGCCTAGGTCGCCTCGCTGGTTGAGCCGCGACGGTCGCTTCCGGTCTGCCCGTTCTTGTATCCGCGCAGTTCGACGACGGACGCGCGCTCCCAGCCCGCGCGTTCGTCGCGGAGTTGCGCGGATGTGCTGCGCGCTGCCCGGCACCGCCTCGTCGGCGGATATGTCGGCCTGTCCAGTAAGGTCGGGGCGTGACTTCACGAGCAGACGGCCGGGCAGACGACGAACTCCGGCCCATCAAGTTCACCCGCGGTTTCACCTCTCATCCGGCCGGTTCGGTGCTGGTCGAATTCGGCAACACCCGCGTCATGTGCACCGCCAGCGTCACCGAGGGCGTGCCGTCGTGGCGGCGCGGATCGGGGCTCGGCTGGCTCACCGCCGAATACTCGATGCTTCCCGCCGCGACCCACGAGCGCTCGAAGCGTGAGTCGGTGCGCGGCAAGATCGGCGGACGCACGCACGAGATCAGCCGCTTGATCGGACGTTCGCTCCGCGCGTGCATCGATCTGGCGGCGCTGGGTGAGAACACGATCGCCATCGACTGCGACGTCCTGCAGGCCGACGGCGGAACGCGGACGGCGGCCATCACCGGCGCCTACGTCGCGCTCGCGGACGCCGTCACCTACCTCGGCGCGGCGGGCAAGCTGGCCGACCCGCAGCCGCTGTCGTGCATCATCGCGGCGGTGAGCGTCGGTGTGGTGGACGGCCGCGTCCGCCTCGACCTGCCGTACGACGAGGACTCGCGTGCCGAGGTCGACATGAATGTGGTCGCCACCGACGCGGGCACCCTCGTGGAAGTGCAGGGGACAGGCGAGGGCGCAACCTTCGCGCGCGGAACGCTCGACAAGATGCTCGACGTGGCCTGCGCCGGCATTGAGAACATCGTCGCCGCGCAGCGCGAAGTGCTGTCGCAGCCGTACCCCGGATCGCTCCCGGGCAGCGGGCAGTGACCGGGACGGTCCTGCTGGCGTCGAACAACGCCAAGAAGCTGGCCGAGCTGCGACGCGTCGTCGAAGCGGCGGGCATCACCGGGCTCGAGGTGCTCGGGCTGGGTGATGTCACGCGCTATCCGGAACCGGTGGAAGACGGTGCGACGTTCGAGGACAATGCGCTGCTCAAGGCTCGCGCGGCCGTCGCCGCAACCGGACTGCCATCGCTGGCCGACGATTCCGGCCTGGCCGTCGACGCACTCAACGGCATGCCGGGAGTCCTGTCGGCACGGTGGAGCGGTGGCGCCGGCGACGCCGCCAACAATCGCCTGCTGCTGGCCCAGCTCGCCGACGTACCGGACGAACGACGCGGTGCGGCGTTCGTCTCGGTGTGTGCGCTGGTGCTGCCGACGGGCGCCGAGACCGTGGTCCGCGGAGAGTGGCGCGGCACCATCCTGCGTGACGAGCGCGGCGCGAACGGCTTCGGTTACGACCCGTTGTTCATTCCCGATGACGAGGTGGCCGCCGGGCGCACCTCCGCGGAGCTGCCGCCCGCGGAGAAGGACGCGCTGAGCCACCGTGGCAAGGCGCTGGCGCAGTTGGTCCCGGCACTCCGGGCCCTCGCCGGCGCGGGCGGAGGAGACCGATGACCGTATTCGAGGACGCGGTCGTGACCGCTGTGCTCCGGCATATGAACGACGACCATGCGACCGACAATCTCGTCATTGTGCGAGCGTTCGCCGAACCCGACGCCACCGCCGCGGTGATGACGGGCTTCGACTCGGTTGCGGGGAAGTGGACGGCGACCGTCGACGGAGCGGACCGTCCCGTCCGCGTGCCGTGGCCGAACGAGCTCACCGACCGAGCGTCCATCCGTCGCGAGGTGGTCGCCCTCTACAAGGCCGGTGCCGAGCGCCTGGGGATCGAGCTAGACGATCACTGATCGAGCTTGAACTGCTCCTTCACATCGCGAGTGCGAATGTGCTCGAACCAGAAGGACAGGAACGGGATGGTGCCCGCGATCGCGGTCGCCACCAGCTTCGGCAGCGGCCACCGGACCTTGATCGACAGGTCGACGGTGCAGATCAGGTAGATGAAGTAGATCCAGCCGTGAGCGACGCCGACCCAGCCGAAGCCCTCGACTCCGAAGCCGAACTTTGCGATCATCTCGGCGCACAGGGCGAGCAGCCACACGCCGGTGACCCAGGCCAGAACGCGGTAGCGCAGCAGCGCGCTGCGGATCTGGGGGATGGTCGCAGTCACAGTCCCGTCCGGGGCGTCGTCGGCGGTCTTGGCGGATTCGGTCACGTCGTGGTCCTTCATCGGTCGCGCGGAGATTTCAGCTGATGCGTCAGTCGTGCGTCGGGTGTCTGTCGAGTTCGGCGAGGTATCTGTTGTACTCGGCCAGGTCGTCGTCCGGGGCGGCGTCGAGGATGGCCGCGACCGACGGGTCGTGTCGCGTGGGCCGCTCGGGAAGGACCCCCTCGGGTATCTCGGTCGGCTCGGCGCGGTCGCGGTGTTCAGCGTCCGGATCGGCTTCCATCACGACGAAGCGGCGATAGGCGTACACGACGGCCACCGCGAAGGCCGGCCACTGCAGGGCGTATCCCAGGTTCTGGCCGGTGCCCGTCGACGATTCGTAGCGGCCCCACTGCCACCAGGCGAGCGCCAGGCAAGCGCATGCCGCGACCGCCACCAGCGCGATCAGTGCGGGGCGGTGACGTCGTTTGGCGGGCGACGGCAGAGAGGACTTCACACTATCGAAGGTACCTGGTCGGCTGCCGTGCATCGGGCCCGGTGCGGCCGCCCTCACTGTGCGTTCTGCCACCAGTCTGCTACTAATTAGCCAAGCCTAATCTTAGGTTCGAGTGGTTGACGATGGGGTGGACATGGGCAAGGGCTTCCAGGGAGCGGTGCTTCGCGCTCTCGGAGCGAAGAATCATCCGGCGACGGTCACCGGTGTGCGGTGGATGACCGAACACGTCGTTCGCATCGAGTTCCAGTGCGGCGAGATCCTGCACGCGGGCGGCGAGAAGCCGGCCGCCTGGATCCGTGCTTGGTTCCCGGATGTGAACAACGCGGCCAAGTTCCATCAACGCGGATACACGCTGCTGGATCCGGACCCGGCGGCGGGGACGTTCGCGATCTGCTTCCTCGTCCACGATCCGGCCGGACCCGCGTCCACCTGGGCGCGCAATGC
Source organism: Gordonia sp. QH-12 (assembly GCF_001578675.1). Classification (NCBI taxonomy): domain Bacteria; kingdom Bacillati; phylum Actinomycetota; class Actinomycetes; order Mycobacteriales; family Gordoniaceae; genus Gordonia; species Gordonia sp. QH-12. The sequence continues at coordinate 39,685 of NZ_KQ969303.1, read as the reverse complement.
CGTCGTGGGCGATGAACTGCTGATGACACGGCTCGGCGGCGACGGCTACGACATCGCTGCGGACCGCGAGCGTCCGCGCGGATACCTGCTGATGGGAGACGTGGCGGCATGGCCGGCCATCGTGCGGCTGATCGAGGAGATCGGCGATGACATCCCGATCCGGGCGGTCATCGAGCACGAGAACGACGACGACCGCGATCTGCCGCTGCCGGAGCATTCGAACCTCACCGTCGACTGGGTGCCCACCAGTCCGGACCGCCGGGCGCTGACCGAGGCGATCGGCGAGGACGACTATCGCGGATGGCACACGTGGGTCACGGCCGAGAGCAAGGCGACGCGACTGGCCAAGGGCGCGCTCGCCCTGAACCACGAGCAGAACAAGGCCACCATGCACACCCAGGCCTACTGGATGGCCGGACGTGCGATGGGAAAACAGGTCGACACGGCGACTGAGGACACCGCCGTGTCGACCGCCTCCGAGACGGCGACGGACGATGTCGCGGAGGCCGCTCTGACCCCGTCCCGCGCCCCGAAGGCCGCAGCGCCCGCCGAGCCCGTCCTCAAACCCGCCCTTCCCGCGCTGATCGTCGCCGGTCTGTTCGCGCTCGTGCTCGCGGTGCTCGCGGTGGTGCCACTGGTGCTCTTCGCGGAGCTGGCGCGCTTGCTGGTGGAGGGGGCCGACCGCCACGAGCTGATCGACGTCGCGGTCACGGCACTGATCGTTCTGGTGGCGGGCGCCGCCGGCAGCGCGGTGCTGATCACCGTGCTGCACTTCTACGACCAGGTGTATGCCGCGGCGCTGCGGCGGCGAGTGCTCCACAAACTCACCCGACTGCCGCTCGGATGGTTCCTCGGTCGCCGCAGCGCGGAGGTCAAGAAGCTGGTCGCCGACGACATCTCGTCGCTGCACTACCTGGTGACCCACGCGGTGCCCGATCTCGTGACGGCGATCGTCACGCCGCTGGCGATCCTCGGGTACCTCTTCTCGGTGAACTGGGTACTCGCTTTGGTGCTGCTGGTGCCGGTACTTGGGTACATCGTCGCAATGGCACGCCTGGCGACTGCCGACAGAGCCCGCCTGGAACAGAAGATGCGATGGGACGCGACCCTGCCGGGCGACGCCGAACGCTACATCGGCACGCAGCAGGTCAGCCGCGTGTTCGGCGACGGCGCGATCACCGACCTGCCCGCCCGACTGCGGCGTCTCACCGAGTTCCTGAAGGACTGGCAGCGCGCCACGATCGATGCGAAGTCGGTGATTCTGCAGCTCAACCGGCCGACGACGTCGATGGTGGTGGTCGCGCTGGCGGGCACGGCACTGATCACCGCCGACCAGATGGACGCGGCCGCGATCCTGCCCTTCCTGATCCTCGGCACCTCGTTCGGCGACCGGCTGCTCGCCGCGTCGTACGCCGTCGGCGGACTGCGCGAGGGGATGAACGGCAAGACCTCGCTCGATCTGTTGCTGTCGAGCGGTGAGCTCGAACAGGCGGAGAACGGCAGCACCGGGCCGGAGCCGAGCGGCCCGGCGCGAGTCGAACTGCGCGGCGTCACCTTCGGGTACACGCCCGGTCGGCCAGTGGTGCGGGACCTGCACCTGGACCTGCCCGCGGGCGGGACGACGGCCCTCGTCGGACCGTCGGGTGCGGGCAAGTCCACCGTGGCGGCTCTGGTCGCTCGCCTGTGGGACCCGGATGCCGGCGCGGTACTGCTCGACGGCGTCGACCTGCGCGACATTCCCGAGGTGCAGCTTCGGCAGCGGATCGCCGTGGTGTTGCAGGACGTCCAACTCATCCGCGGCACCATCGCCGACAACATCGCGCTCGGCATGCCCGACGCGGATCGTGCGGCGATCGCGGAGGCGGCCCGGGCGGCTCACATCGCCGACCTCATCGAATCATTGCCCGACGGATACGACACGGTGGTCGATCGCGACAGCCTCTCCGGAGGCCAGCGGCAGCGGATCGCGATCGCCCGGGCGCTGCTCGGAGACCCGCGGTTCGTGGTCCTCGACGAGGCGACCGCCGCCGCCGACCCCGACTCGGAGTGGGAGGTGCGGCAAGGCCTGTCGAGGCTGTTGGCGGGGCGCACGGTGCTCATCGTGGCGCACCGACTGCACACCGTCGCCGACGCCGATCGGATCGTCGTCTTCGACGGCGGACAGATCGTGGAGCAGGGGACCGGACCGGAACTGATCGCGGCCGGTGGACGATACGCGGCGATGACCGCGCAGGCGCAGGAGGCCCTCCGATGAGTTCAGACTCGACCCGAATCCTGCCGACCGTCTTCGCCGACGTCCGCGTCATCACCGGCGCCGCAGGGCGGCCGCACCGCCTCGCCTTCTACGCGCTCACGACGCTGTCCACGGCGCTGCAGGCGGCGGCCGTGCTGCTGTCGATCCCGCTGTTGCGCGCGTTGTTCGGCGACACCCCGTCAGACGCGTGGGTCTGGGTGGCGGCGATGGTCGCGGTGCTCGCGGTCGGCTGGACCGCGGACATCCTCGCGACCCGCGCCGGACTCCGCGTCGGATTCGGCTTGATCGACGCGGCCGAAAGCGCCGGTGTGTCGGCCATCGGCCGGCTCGATCCGGCCGAACTCCACGGCGATCGTGCGTCCCGGCTGCGCGACCTGGTCACCAAGTCCGGCCCGGAGTCGGTCTCGGCGATCGTCCTGCTCTTCTCGCCGCTGATCCATGCGGCCCTGCTGGTGCCGATGCTGGCCGTCGGCCTGCTGTTCGTGTCGTGGCAGCTCGCGGTGGTCGCTCTCGTCGGCGGTATCGCCCTGCTCGGCGCCTTCTACGGCGGACGCCGGGCCGTCGCGAAGTCGGAGGATCGGTTCGCCGAGGCAGGCCGCGCGCTGGACGACCGCATGCTCGAATTCGGCTGGGCACAGCCCACGCTGCGCGCCGCGGGGGTCGGCACCGGCACCGTCGACGAGGTGCTCGCGGATTCGCGGCGGCGCGGTTTCCGGCTGCTCGCCTGGCAGATCCCCGGCGACCTGCTCTTCACCGTCGCCGGTCAGGTCGTTCTGCTGGCCTTCGGCGTCACGACCGGAGCGCTCTACCTCGACGGCACCCTCTCCGGAGTCACCGCGGCGGCGATGGTCGTCGTCCTGCTGCGGGTGGTGGAGACCACCGGTTCGCTCTCGCTGCTGGCCACCCCGATCGCCGGAGTGGAGCGATTGCTGGCACAGCTGCGCGACCTGGTCGTCGAGGATCTGGCTGCCGAACAGAACACAGTGCGGCGATCGACGTCGAACGACGCGCTCCGCGAAGCCTACGGTGCTCCCGTGCCGGTCCGTCTGAGCGAGGTCGGCTACACCTACCCGGACGGGACGCGGGCCCTCGACGGGGTGGAGCTGACCATCCCTGCCGGGGAGATCACGGTGCTGGTCGGAGCGTCAGGCTCGGGCAAGTCGACGTTGCTCGACGTCATCTCCGGGCTCCGCGAACCCAGCACCGGACGAGTCGACTTCGGCGGCGACGAGACGACTGCCGCGGGTCGGCTGCAGAACGCGTCGATGGTCTTCCAGACCACCTCGCTGCGGCCGGGGACGGTGCGCGAGAACGTGGTCACCAGCGCCGAGCCCGATCTCGTCGAGATCGCTGATCTCGCTCGACTCGACGCCGTGCTGGACTCGCTCCCCGAGGGCTGGGACTCGCGGATCGGCGACGGCAGCAATACCTTGTCGGGGGGCGAACGCCAGCGGGTCGGGCTCGCCCGCGCGCTGGCGAAGCCCGCCGGACTGCTGCTGGTCGACGAAGCGACGTCGTCACTCGACGTGATCACCGAACGCGCCGTGGTCGATTCGCTGCGGCGGATCCGCGGGACGCGGACGGTTGTGGTGGTGACGCACCGACCCGCGCTGGTGGCGCTCGCCGACTCGGTGATCGTCCTGGACCACGGCCGGGTGGTGGACTCGGGTGCGGTGGACGACCTGCTCGCGCGCGGCGGGGTGTTCGCCGACCTGTGGCAGCGGTGGCGAGAAGCGGAGGGCTGGCAGGTCTAGGGGTGCGCCCGGGGTGGTCTCACCGCACAGCCGCTCGCGACCGTTGCCAGTCCCGCACGTCGTGCTCGGTGTGAGCGCGTGCCGGCCGCGCGTTCCACGCCGGGATCAGCAGATCGACGACCGCCGCGACGGCGACCGCGAGGAGCGCTCCGCCGATGACGTCCGACGGTCGGTGCCATTGCTGGCTGACGACGGTGAACGAGACCACTCCGAGACCTGCCGTCGCGGCGATCGCCGCGAGCGGCCGCGCACGGCGGGGCGTGACCGCGCACAGGGCGATCCCCGCCGCGGCGAACGCGGCGACCGTGTTGGACGGGAACGAGTTGAGCGCGTTGCCGACGTCCAGCGGCGGTCGTTGCAGCTCGGATTTCAGGACGACCGCGAGCACCACGACGGCGCCGATCAGCAGGCTCGCGTGCAGGGCGAGCCGCCAGGATCGTCGCGCGAGACAGATCGCGCCGATCAGCAGGCCGCAGCCGGCGAGCACGGGGACTTGTATCTCGGCGAGCAGACCGCCCGTCGGAGCGTCGTTCCCGGTGCGCGCGCCCATCAGTTCCATCACGTCCTGATCGACCATCTGGCCCGCGTACGAGACGACGAGGAGCTCGTACGTCGCGGCGATGCCGAGCGACGCGAGGATCGCGGCCGCGAGGGCGGCGATCGGTGAAGTGCGATGCGTCATCCTTCGATGGTGCCTCGTGCGGTTGGCAGAACGCTCGTCCCGTACCCCGGGAGTGTCGTAGACCGGGACGCCGCTGACATCAGACGTGGCAAGGCGCGCCGAGGGCGATTTGCCCTCGGTACGCCTTGTGGCTACTGATCTCAGGCGCGACCCATAGGTGCGCGTGAGCAACCCGTCAGGACGCGAGACCCGGTGACAACACGATCGGGCTCGCGCTGGGATTCGATTTCCGGTTCTAGCTGGTGCGTCTGGTGGCGCGGCAGACCAAGGGCGTGTTCTTGTCCTCCTGCTCGTGAGCGACTCTCAGTTCCCCATTGATCCATACTTCGCATCGGATCGGCATGTAGTCGTAAGAGGTCACGGAGAAGCCGACGTATTCGGGTGTGGTGGCGAAGTGCAGTGTTTGTGACCAATAGTCGTTAAATCCGCCCTCGGGAGGTGAGTCGGGCGACAGTGTGCGCTGTTTATCAAATTGTCCGGTCTCAGGAATGATCGGTGCGTATCCGAAATCGAAAGCGAGGTGCCGGACGACGTACTTGACGGTGAGTCCGCGAGGTGGCGGCGTCTGTCGCGCTGTGGCAGTGAGCGAAGTTGTTGCCGGTATCGTCGTGGTCGACGGCATAGGTGGCAGTGGAAGCTGTACTGGTCGCAGTGACGTCGATGACGTCGGCGGCGAAGCGACCGCGGGCAGATATTGATACCGGACCAACAGCAGCGTGACCCCTATGGTCAGTGCGACGACCACCGCCAGCGCTATACCGCTGAGGACCCACAGTGCTACATTGCGTCGGCCCTTGGGTGGTATAGATCCGGGCTCTGTGTCCATGACCTTGCGTAGCGAATGCCGAGTGCATCGTGGGGTGCCGTTGAGCATCCGCACCGTTCCGACACATTCGTCGGTGACGCTCTGGTCCGCACATTCGAGGTTGTCGCTCACCGGTCGATCATTGCGGTCAATGGAGTCACTACCGGGAGAATCGACCGATTTGTCTGAAGTTGGCACTATTTGAACGCAGCGACTTCAAGCGCGCGACCCCGAGTGTGGTGCCCGAGCTCGCGCACACCTTTGAGGTCGGCCTGCCGGGTACAGGGGCGACTGCTGGTGCGCGAGAAGGGACTTGAACCCTCACACCACTAGTGGGTACTGGAACCTAAATCCAGCGCGTCTGCCAATTCCGCCACTCGCGCGTGCAGTGCAACTGTACCGGTACGCTCGTGCGGTGATTCGCTACCCTCTGGACGCTCCGGACATCGTCGACGCCCTCGGGGCGGACCTGCGCGCCGCCGGTTACACCTCCGACGGAATCGCCGACCTCCTCGGCGAGGAGGCCGGCCGAGCGCTGGTGAGCGGTGTGTGGTGGCCCGCTCTGCGTCAGACGCGGCGCGCGGCCCCCGACCGCGCGCCGCTCGCGACTCTGATCCGGCTGTTCCTGCTCGGCTCCACGGAACCGGCCGACGACGTCGCCGCCGCACTGCCCGGCGTCGGACTCGTCGCCCTCGTCGACCAGCAGGTGATCGAGCCCGCGGACGGCGGTGTGCGCGCCGTCCTCGACATCCGGCCGCACGGCAGCGACGACGCCGACCGGCTCGTGGTCGCCGATCAGGACGCCTCGATGCGTCCCGGCGCCGTGGCCCACGACCACGTGCTCGGCATCGGCGGGGCGTCGATGTCATTGGCGCAGGCGGTGATCCGCACGCCGTTCGCGCGGGCGCTCGATCTCGGAACCGGATGCGGCGTGCAGGCGCTGCACATGTCGTCGCACTGCGAGACGATCGTCGCCACCGACACCAACGCGCGGGCGCTGGCACTGGCGGCGGCTACGGCGCGGCTGAACGGACTGGACTGGGACCTGCGGGAGGGCAGCCTGTTCGAGCCGGTGGCGGGCGAGAGATTCGACCTGATCGTGTCCAATCCGCCGTTCGTCGTCGGCATCGGTGCGCAGGACTACATCTACCGCGACTCCGGGATGGCCGGAGACGGCATCAGCCGAAGCCTCATCGAGGGGATCGGCGAACATCTGAATCCGGGCGGCATCGCGCAGATCCTGGCGAACTGGGAGGTGCGCGACCTCGACGCATGGGACGACCGGGTCCGGGAGTGGGTGCAGGCGAGCGGTCTGGACGCCTGGGTGGTCCAGCGGGAACTGGCCGATCCCATCAGCTACGTCTCGCTCTGGGTCTCGGATGCGGGGGAGTCGGTGGTCGACGCGGCCGAGCGGGGTGCGCGGTGGCTCGACTGGTTCGAGTCCGAGGGGATCGTCGCCGTCGGCATGGGTTCGATCACCTTCCGCCGACCCGTCGAGGATCGTCCGGCCGATGTGGTGATCGAAGAGATCACCGCCGCCGGCCAGGAGGTCACCGGCTTCGAAGCGCAGGCCTTCTGGGCGCGGCGCGACTTCCTGCGTGAGAACTCCGACGCCGACCTGCTGGCCTCCCGGCTCAGCACCTCACCGGTGTTTCTGGAGACCCAGGCGCTCCCCGGCGACGACGGCTGGCAGCAGGTGAGCGCCTCGGTGACCCGCCCCGGCGGTCCGGGAGCGGTGCTTTCGGTGGACGAGGTGCTGACGTCGCTTCTCGCCGGCTGTCGCGGCCAGGTGCCGCTGGCCGCGCTGATCTCACTGCTGGCCGACTTCCACGGCGTGCACGCCGACGCGCTCGCCGCGGCGGCGATGCCGGCGATCCGCGAGGCCATCGGGCGCGGGATCCTCTACCGGGCCGACTGAACATCGAGCCGGTAGCGGAACGACGCCCCGGCTACTCCGTCGCCAGCCTCAGCCCGAAACCGACGAGCGCGAGACCGGCCACCAGATCGATGCGGCGCCGAATGCGGGGCGCACGCATCCAGGCGCCGATCCGGTCGGCGGCGACGATGAGCACTGCGAAGTAGACGCCGGTGAGCGCCAGATAGACCAGACCGAAGCCGAGCGTCGTCCATGCGACGGGCGCACCGTCCGGAACGAAGCCCGGCAGCAGGGTGATGAACATGATGCCGATCTTCGGATTGAGGATGTCGGTCGTGAATCCGGTGAGGAAGCCCGCCCGGCGCGACGACGGCGCCTCATCGACCGACGGCCCGCTGCGCAGGGACCGGATCGAGCGCAGCGTCTGGATGCCGAGCAGCACCAGGTAGCAGCCGCCGACGATCTTGAGCACCTCGTAACCGATCTCACTCATCTGCAGAATCGCCGAGAGACCGAGGACGGCGGCGAGGATCCAGACCAGCAGTCCGGTCATCACGCCCAGCGACGTCCGGACCCCGCCGGCCCGGCCGCCGCGGGCCAATCCGCGCATCACCACGAGGGAGTCGGGGCCGGGCAGCAGTACCAGGAGCGTCGACGCGAGAGTGAACGACGCGAGAGACGACAGCATCCGTCAATGGTAGGGCCGCGCGTACTCGTCGACGCAGGCGACGGAGCCGAGTGCGGCGATCGCGGCCATGACGGCGTCGGTGGCGCCGCGGACGTCGTGTGAGGCGCCGAGCAACTCATCGGCCGGCATCGGGTCGCCGATGCGGATGCGCACCGGTCCGCGACCGATCCGCCGGGTGCCGGGCGGATTCACCTCGCGCGTTCCCGAGAGTAGAACGGGGACGATGACGGTGCCCGGGACTCGCGCCGCGACTCGCATCATCCCGGTGTGTCCGCGGTGCAAACGCCCGTCGGGCGAGCGCGTGCCCTCCGGGTAGATGCCCCACGCTCCGCCCCGGGCGAGCAACTGCGCCGCAGCCTCGAGCGCGGCGTCGTCGCCCGACCGGTCGACCGGGATCTGACCGGTTCCGCGGAAGAACGCACGACTGACCGCGCCGCGGACTCCGGAACCCCGGAAGTACTCCGCCTTGGCGAAGAACGAGAGTCGGCGGGGTATGGCCAGCGGGAGGACCAGGGAGTCGATCTCCGCCAGGTGGTTGGCCGCCACGATGACCGGGCCACTGGTGGGAACGCGGTCGGCGCCGTCGACGGTGATCGGCACCCAGAGCCGGAGTGCGGGGCCGATCAGAACGTGTTTGCAGAGCGGATACAGCACGGGAGGCCTTTCGTAGACAGTGTCTACTGGACAGTGTGGGGGCGGCCGTAGACACTGTCAACGTGGTTGACGATCCGAGTACGCGCGCACGGCTGGTCGCCGCGGGGGTCGACCTCGTCGACACCGCGGGATTCGGTGCGGTGGGCGTGCGTTCGGTGGCCGCCCGGGCAGGCGTCTCGCACGGCGCTCCGCGCCGGTACTTCCCGACGCTCGAGAGTCTGCTGGCGGCGATCGCCGCCGAAGGCGTGGCCGATCTCAACGCCGCTCTCGCACCCGCCATCGCGAACGGCATCGGCGACGGCGCCGTCGCCTATTGGCGGTTCGCGCGCGCCCGGCCGGGCATGTTCACGCTGATCTTCCGGCACGACCTGCTCGACTCGGCCGGCGGCCGCCTCCGCGAGACCACGGGCGGCTGGTTCTCGGCCCTGGTCGAGGCGACCGGCGACGAACTGCGCGCCGTGTCGTGCTGGGCCGCCGTGCACGGTCTGTGCGTGCTGGCCGCGACCCGCGCACCAGAGGCCTTCGGGTTCGAGATCGACGAGAGCGTGGTGCGGCGAGTGGCCGAGGACCGGGCGCGAGGTTAGCCCGCGGCCGAGTCGAGGGCGGCCGCGAGGTCGGCCTTCAGATCGTCAACGTCCTCGAGGCCGACCGAGAATCGCAGGTGCCCGTACTCGCGGAAGCCCTCCGGGTAGGCGGCGACGCGCGGTCCGCTGGTGCCCACGTGCACGATCAGCGACTCGTCGTGGCCGACGGAGACCGCCGACGTCACGACCTTCAGGTCGTTCACGAAGCGGTTCTGCAGGTCCGGATCGCCTTTCAGTGCGAACGACATGATGCCGCCGAAACCGCCGATGCCGCGATCGCCCGCGCCGAACTGACGCTTGGCCAGCTCGTGCTGCGGGTGGCTCTCCAGACCGGGATAGGCCACGTAGGCGATGCGCTCGTCGGCCTCCAGGAACCGGGCGAGCTCCAGCGCCGACTCCTGATGCTGCCGCAGGCGCAGCGGCAGTGTCACCGAGCCGCGCATGATGAGCCAGGCGTTGAAGGGCGAGATCACGCCGCCGACGTCCACCATCGCCTCCGACCGGATCGGTTCCACGAGATCGGCACGCCCGATCACCGCGCCGCCCATCGCGTCGCCGTGGCCGTTGATGTACTTGGTGAGCGAATGCACCACCAGGCCGGCGCCGTCGTCGAGCGGGCGGTACAGCGGCGGGGGAGTGAACGTGGAGTCGACCATCAGGATGATGCCGCGGGCGTCCGCGATCTCCGCCAGCGCGGCGATGTCGGCGACCTTGGTGGTGGGGTTCGCGATCACCTCCGTGGCGATGAGTTTGGTCTCGGGACGGATCGCTGCGATCACGGCGTCGTGGTCGGTGATGTCGACGAACGTGGCCTCGATCCCGTACTTGCGAGGCAGCAGCGACGTCCAGAGCTTGTAGGTCGCCTCGTAGGTGGTGTCGGAGACGACGACGTGATCGGCCGCGTTGACATGCCCGAAGAACACCGCGTGCAGTCCGGCGACGCCGGAGGCGAGGACGACGGCGTCCTCACCGTGCTCGAGCGCGCAGAGCTTGTCCTGCAGCGCGATCTGATTGATCCCGGTGTTGCGGGTGTAGGTGAGGTGCTCGGGGTTCGACCAGTCCATGGTCGAAGGATCGGGCGGCAGGTTGTAGGAGTTCGCCATGATGATCGGCACGCGAATCGCCGCGCCGTCGCCGTCGGTGCCCGTGCCGGAGGCGTGATTGCCGCCGTGAACGCTCAGCGTCTGTTCACCGAGTGACCCGGGGACGCACTTATCGGGCCTGTTCATCTCGTCGTACTCCGTTCCGGGCACCTGCCCACTCGCGGCCGCAGCGCTGCGGCACCGCCAGCGTAAGACCGGGCGAAGCGCGCAGTCCGCGCAGGTCCCCGCGATGAACGGCGGCGCACCGGCATCGATGCCGGTGCGCCGCCGTTCATCGCGGGGACCTGCGCGGACTGCGCGCTTCGCCCGGTCTTACGCTGGCGGTGCCGCAGCGCTGCGGCCGCGAGTGGGCAGGTGCCCGGAACGGAGTACGACGAGATGAACAGGCCCGATAAGTGCGTCCCCGGGTCACTCGGTGAACAGACGCTGAGCGTTCACGGCGGCAATCACGCCTCCGGCACGGGCACCGACGGCGACGGCGCGGCGATTCGCGTGCCGATCATCATGGCGAACTCCTACAACCTGCCGCCCGATCCTTCGACCATGGACTGGTCGAACCCCGAGCACCTCACCTACACCCGCAACACCGGGATCAATCAGATCGCGCTGCAGGACAAGCTCTGCGCGCTCGAGCACGGTGAGGACGCCGTCGTCCTCGCCTCCGGCGTCGCCGGACTGCACGCGGTGTTCTTCGGGCATGTCAACGCGGCCGATCACGTCGTCGTCTCCGACACCACCTACGAGGCGACCTACAAGCTCTGGACGTCGCTGCTGCCTCGCAAGTACGGGATCGAGGCCACGTTCGTCGACATCACCGACCACGACGCCGTGATCGCAGCGATCCGTCCCGAGACCAAACTCATCGCCACGGAGGTGATCGCGAACCCCACCACCAAGGTCGCCGACATCGCCGCGCTGGCGGAGATCGCGGACGCCCGCGGCATCATCCTGATGGTCGACTCCACGTTCACTCCCCCGCCGCTGTACCGCCCGCTCGACGACGGCGCCGGCCTGGTGGTGCATTCGCTCACCAAGTACATCAACGGCCACGGCGACGCGATGGGCGGCGCGGTGATCGGGCGTGCCGATCTCGTGGAACCGATCCGGTCGGAGGCGATGGTGGACGTCGGCGGCGTGATCTCGCCCTTCAACGCCTGGCTCATCATGCGCGGCTCGGTGACACTGCCGCTGCGCCTGCGGCAGCATCAGGAGTCGGCGCTGGAGCTCGCCCGGTTCCTGGAGGCCGACGAGCGCATCGCCTACGTGGCCTATCCCGGTCTGGAGAGCCACCCGCAGCACGAGCTGGCCAAGCGTCAGTTCGGCGCGGGCGATCGCGGCATCGGCGGTTTCGGCGGCATCATGTCGTTCGCACTGAAAGGCGATCCGGACCTGCAGAACCGCTTCGTGAACGACCTGAAGGTCGTGACGTCGGCGGTCTCCGTCGGCCACGACGAGTCGCTGATCGTGCACGTGGGCACCAGCGGACCGCGCGTCGCCGCCTACCCGGAGGGCTTCCGCGAGTACGGGCACCTGCGATTCTCGGTCGGCCTCGAGGACGTTGACGATCTGAAGGCCGACCTCGCGGCCGCCCTCGACTCGGCCGCGGGCTAACCTCGCGCCCGGTCCTCGGCCACTCGCCGCACCACGCTCTCGTCGATCTCGAACCCGAAGGCCTCTGGTGCGCGGGTCGCGGCCAGCACGCACAGACCGTGCACGGCGGCCCAGCACGACACGGCGCGCAGTTCGTCGCCGGTCGCCTCGACCAGGGCCGAGAACCAGCCGCCCGTGGTCTCGCGGAGGCGGCCGCCGGCCGAGTCGAGCAGGTCGTGCCGGAAGATCAGCGTGAACATGCCCGGCCGGGCGCGCGCGAACCGCCAATAGGCGACGGCGCCGTCGCCGATGCCGTTCGCGATGGCGGGTGCGAGAGCGGCGTTGAGATCGGCCACGCCTTCGGCGGCGATCGCCGCCAGCAGACTCTCGAGCGTCGGGAAGTACCGGCGCGGAGCGCCGTGCGAGACGCCTGCCCGGGCGGCCACCGAACGCACGCCCACCGCACCGAATCCCGCGGTGTCGACGAGGTCGACCCCCGCGGCGACCAGCCGTGCGCGCGTACTCGGATCGTCAACCACGTTGACAGTGTCTACGGCCGCCCCCACACTGTCCAGTAGACACTGTCTACGAAAGGCCTCCCGTGCTGTATCCGCTCTGCAAACACGTTCTGATCGGCCCCGCACTCCGGCTCTGGGTGCCGATCACCGTCGACGGCGCCGACCGCGTTCCCACCAGTGGCCCGGTCATCGTGGCGGCCAACCACCTGGCGGAGATCGACTCCCTGGTCCTCCCGCTGGCCATACCCCGCCGACTCTCGTTCTTCGCCAAGGCGGAGTACTTCCGGGGTTCCGGAGTCCGCGGCGCGGTCAGTCGTGCGTTCTTCCGCGGAACCGGTCAGATCCCGGTCGACCGGTCGGGCGACGACGCCGCGCTCGAGGCTGCGGCGCAGTTGCTCGCCCGGGGCGGAGCGTGGGGCATCTACCCGGAGGGCACGCGCTCGCCCGACGGGCGTTTGCACCGCGGACACACCGGGATGATGCGAGTCGCGGCGCGAGTCCCGGGCACCGTCATCGTCCCCGTTCTACTCTCGGGAACGCGCGAGGTGAATCCGCCCGGCACCCGGCGGATCGGTCGCGGACCGGTGCGCATCCGCATCGGCGACCCGATGCCGGCCGATGAGTTGCTCGGCGCCTCACACGACGTCCGCGGCGCCACCGACGCCGTCATGGCCGCGATCGCCGCACTCGGCTCCGTCGCCTGCGTCGACGAGTACGCGCGGCCCTACCATTGACGGATGCTGTCGTCTCTCGCGTCGTTCACTCTCGCGTCGACGCTCCTGGTACTGCTGCCCGGCCCCGACTCCCTCGTGGTGATGCGCGGATTGGCCCGCGGCGGCCGGGCCGGCGGGGTCCGGACGTCGCTGGGCGTGATGACCGGACTGCTGGTCTGGATCCTCGCCGCCGTCCTCGGTCTCTCGGCGATTCTGCAGATGAGTGAGATCGGTTACGAGGTGCTCAAGATCGTCGGCGGCTGCTACCTGGTGCTGCTCGGCATCCAGACGCTGCGCTCGATCCGGTCCCTGCGCAGCGGGCCGTCGGTCGATGAGGCGCCGTCGTCGCGCCGGGCGGGCTTCCTCACCGGATTCACGACCGACATCCTCAATCCGAAGATCGGCATCATGTTCATCACCCTGCTGCCGGGCTTCGTTCCGGACGGTGCGCCCGTCGCATGGACGACGCTCGGCTTCGGTCTGGTCTATCTGGCGCTCACCGGCGTCTACTTCGCAGTGCTCATCGTCGCCGCCGACCGGATCGGCGCCTGGATGCGTGCGCCCCGCATTCGGCGCCGCATCGATCTGGTGGCCGGTCTCGCGCTCGTCGGTTTCGGGCTGAGGCTGGCGACGGAGTAGCCGGGGCGTCGTTCCGCTACCGGCTCGATGTTCAGTCGGCCCGGTAGAGGATCCCGCGCCCGATGGCCTCGCGGATCGCCGGCATCGCCGCCGCGGCGAGCGCGTCGGCGTGCACGCCGTGGAAGTCGGCCAGCAGTGAGATCAGCGCGGCCAGCGGCACCTGGCCGCGACAGCCGGCGAGAAGCGACGTCAGCACCTCGTCCACCGAAAGCACCGCTCCCGGACCGCCGGGGCGGGTCACCGAGGCGCTCACCTGCTGCCAGCCGTCGTCGCCGGGGAGCGCCTGGGTCTCCAGAAACACCGGTGAGGTGCTGAGCCGGGAGGCCAGCAGGTCGGCGTCGGAGTTCTCACGCAGGAAGTCGCGCCGCGCCCAGAAGGCCTGCGCTTCGAAGCCGGTGACCTCCTGGCCGGCGGCGGTGATCTCTTCGATCACCACATCGGCCGGACGATCCTCGACGGGTCGGCGGAAGGTGATCGAACCCATGCCGACGGCGACGATCCCCTCGGACTCGAACCAGTCGAGCCACCGCGCACCCCGCTCGGCCGCGTCGACCACCGACTCCCCCGCATCCGAGACCCAGAGCGAGACGTAGCTGATGGGATCGGCCAGTTCCCGCTGGACCACCCAGGCGTCCAGACCGCTCGCCTGCACCCACTCCCGGACCCGGTCGTCCCATGCGTCGAGGTCGCGCACCTCCCAGTTCGCCAGGATCTGCGCGATGCCGCCCGGATTCAGATGTTCGCCGATCCCCTCGATGAGGCTTCGGCTGATGCCGTCTCCGGCCATCCCGGAGTCGCGGTAGATGTAGTCCTGCGCACCGATGCCGACGACGAACGGCGGATTGGACACGATCAGGTCGAATCTCTCGCCCGCCACCGGCTCGAACAGGCTGCCCTCCCGCAGGTCCCAGTCCAGTCCGTTCAGCCGCGCCGTAGCCGCCGCCAGTGCCAGCGCCCGCGCGTTGGTGTCGGTGGCGACGATCGTCTCGCAGTGCGACGACATGTGCAGCGCCTGCACGCCGCATCCGGTTCCGAGATCGAGCGCCCGCGCGAACGGCGTGCGGATCACCGCCTGCGCCAATGACATCGACGCCCCGCCGATGCCGAGCACGTGGTCGTGGGCCACGGCGCCGGGACGCATCGAGGCGTCCTGATCGGCGACCACGAGCCGGTCGGCGTCGTCGCTGCCGTGCGGCCGGATGTCGAGGACGGCGCGCACACCGCCGTCCGCGGGCTCGATCACCTGCTGGTCGACGAGGGCGACGAGTCCGACGCCGGGCAGTGCGGCGGCGACGTCGTCGGCCGGTTCCGTGGAGCCGAGCAGGAACAGCCGGATCAGAGTCGCGAGCGGCGCGCGGTCGGGGGCCGCGCGCCGCGTCTGACGCAGAGCGGGCCACCACACACCGCTCACCAGCGCTCGGCCGGCCTCCTCGCCGAGGAGGTCGGCGATTCCGTCGGAGGTGTAACCGGCGGCGCGCAGGTCCGCCCCGAGGGCGTCGACGATGTCCGGAGCGTCCAGAGGGTAGCGAATCACCGCACGAGCGTACCGGTACAGTTGCACTGCACGCGCGAGTGGCGGAATTGGCAGACGCGCTGGATTTAGGTTCCAGTACCCACTAGTGGTGTGAGGGTTCAAGTCCCTTCTCGCGCACCAGCAGTCGCCCCTGTACCCGGCAGGCCGACCTCAAAGGTGTGCGCGAGCTCGGGCACCACACTCGGGGTCGCGCGCTTGAAGTCGCTGCGTTCAAATAGTGCCAACTTCAGACAAATCGGTCGATTCTCCCGGTAGTGACTCCATTGACCGCAATGATCGACCGGTGAGCGACAACCTCGAATGTGCGGACCAGAGCGTCACCGACGAATGTGTCGGAACGGTGCGGATGCTCAACGGCACCCCACGATGCACTCGGCATTCGCTACGCAAGGTCATGGACACAGAGCCCGGATCTATACCACCCAAGGGCCGACGCAATGTAGCACTGTGGGTCCTCAGCGGTATAGCGCTGGCGGTGGTCGTCGCACTGACCATAGGGGTCACGCTGCTGTTGGTCCGGTATCAATATCTGCCCGCGGTCGCTTCGCCGCCGACGTCATCGACGTCACTGCGACCAGTACAGCTTCCACTGCCACCTATGCCGTCGACCACGACGATACCGGCAACAACTTCGCTCACTGCCACAGCGCGACAGACGCCGCCACCTCGCGGACTCACCGTCAAGTACGTCGTCCGGCACCTCGCTTTCGATTTCGGATACGCACCGATCATTCCTGAGACCGGACAATTTGATAAACAGCGCACACTGTCGCCCGACTCACCTCCCGAGGGCGGATTTAACGACTATTGGTCACAAACACTGCACTTCGCCACCACACCCGAATACGTCGGCTTCTCCGTGACCTCTTACGACTACATGCCGATCCGATGCGAAGTATGGATCAATGGGGAACTGAGAGTCGCTCACGAGCAGGAGGACAAGAACACGCCCTTGGTCTGCCGCGCCACCAGACGCACCAGCTAGAACCGGAAATCGAATCCCAGCGCGAGCCCGATCGTGTTGTCACCGGGTCTCGCGTCCTGACGGGTTGCTCACGCGCACCTATGGGTCGCGCCTGAGATCAGTAGCCACAAGGCGTACCGAGGGCAAATCGCCCTCGGCGCGCCTTGCCACGTCTGATGTCAGCGGCGTCCCGGTCTACGACACTCCCGGGGTACGGGACGAGCGTTCTGCCAACCGCACGAGGCACCATCGAAGGATGACGCATCGCACTTCACCGATCGCCGCCCTCGCGGCCGCGATCCTCGCGTCGCTCGGCATCGCCGCGACGTACGAGCTCCTCGTCGTCTCGTACGCGGGCCAGATGGTCGATCAGGACGTGATGGAACTGATGGGCGCGCGCACCGGGAACGACGCTCCGACGGGCGGTCTGCTCGCCGAGATACAAGTCCCCGTGCTCGCCGGCTGCGGCCTGCTGATCGGCGCGATCTGTCTCGCGCGACGATCCTGGCGGCTCGCCCTGCACGCGAGCCTGCTGATCGGCGCCGTCGTGGTGCTCGCGGTCGTCCTGAAATCCGAGCTGCAACGACCGCCGCTGGACGTCGGCAACGCGCTCAACTCGTTCCCGTCCAACACGGTCGCCGCGTTCGCCGCGGCGGGGATCGCCCTGTGCGCGGTCACGCCCCGCCGTGCGCGGCCGCTCGCGGCGATCGCCGCGACGGCAGGTCTCGGAGTGGTCTCGTTCACCGTCGTCAGCCAGCAATGGCACCGACCGTCGGACGTCATCGGCGGAGCGCTCCTCGCGGTCGCCGTCGCGGCGGTCGTCGATCTGCTGATCCCGGCGTGGAACGCGCGGCCGGCACGCGCTCACACCGAGCACGACGTGCGGGACTGGCAACGGTCGCGAGCGGCTGTGCGGTGAGACCACCCCGGGCGCACCCCTAGACCTGCCAGCCCTCCGCTTCTCGCCACCGCTGCCACAGGTCGGCGAACACCCCGCCGCGCGCGAGCAGGTCGTCCACCGCACCCGAGTCCACCACCCGGCCGTGGTCCAGGACGATCACCGAGTCGGCGAGCGCCACCAGCGCGGGTCGGTGCGTCACCACCACAACCGTCCGCGTCCCGCGGATCCGCCGCAGCGAATCGACCACGGCGCGTTCGGTGATCACGTCGAGTGACGACGTCGCTTCGTCGACCAGCAGCAGTCCGGCGGGCTTCGCCAGCGCGCGGGCGAGCCCGACCCGCTGGCGTTCGCCCCCCGACAAGGTATTGCTGCCGTCGCCGATCCGCGAGTCCCAGCCCTCGGGGAGCGAGTCCAGCACGGCGTCGAGTCGAGCGAGATCAGCGATCTCGACGAGATCGGGCTCGGCGCTGGTGACCACGTTCTCGCGCACCGTCCCCGGCCGCAGCGAGGTGGTCTGGAAGACCATCGACGCGTTCTGCAGCCGACCCGCGGCAGTCGTCTCGTCGCCGCCGAAGTCGACTCGTCCGGTGCTGGGTTCGCGGAGCCCGGAGATGACGTCGAGCAACGTCGACTTGCCCGAGCCTGACGCTCCGACCAGCACCGTGATCTCCCCGGCAGGGATGGTCAGCTCCACCCCGTCGAGGGCCCGCGTCCCGTCCGGGTAGGTGTAGCCGACCTCGCTCAGACGGACCGGCACGGGAGCACCGTAGGCTTCGCGGAGCGCGTCGTTCGACGTCGATCGCCGCACTGTGTTCTGTTCGGCAGCCAGATCCTCGACGACCAGGTCGCGCAGCTGTGCCAGCAATCGCTCCACTCCGGCGATCGGGGTGGCCAGCAGCGAGAGCGAACCGGTGGTCTCCACCACCCGCAGCAGGACGACGACCATCGCCGCCGCGGTGACTCCGGAGAGGGTGCCGTCGAGGTAGAGCGCTCCGGTCGTGACGCCGAAGGCCAGCAGAACGACCTGACCGGCGACGGTGAAGAGCAGGTCGCCGGGGATCTGCCAGGCGAGCAGCCGGAAACCGCGCCGCCGCGAATCCGCGAGCACCTCGTCGACGGTGCCGGTGCCGACCCCCGCGGCGCGCAGCGTGGGCTGTGCCCAGCCGAATTCGAGCATGCGGTCGTCCAGCGCGCGGCCTGCCTCGGCGAACCGATCCTCCGACTTCGCGACGGCCCGGCGTCCGCCGTAGAAGGCGCCGAGCAGGGCGATACCGCCGACGAGAGCGACCACCGCGAGCTGCCACGACACGAACAGCAGGCCGACGGCCAGCATCGGCACCAGCAGGGCCGCATGGATCAGCGGCGAGAAGAGCAGGACGATCGCCGAGACCGACTCCGGGCCGGACTTGGTGACCAGGTCGCGCAGCCGGGACGCACGATCGCCGTGGAGTTCGGCCGGATCGAGCCGGCCGATGGCCGACACACCGGCGCTTTCGGCCGCGTCGATCAAGCCGAATCCGACGCGGAGTCCGGCGCGGGTCGCGAGGATGTCCGCGGTCCAGCCGACCGCGAGCACCGCGACCATCGCCGCCACCCAGACCCACGCGTCTGACGGGGTGTCGCCGAACAACGCGCGCAACAGCGGGATCGACAGCAGCACGGCCGCCGCCTGCAGCGCCGTGGACAGCGTCGTGAGCGCGTAGAAGGCGAGGCGGTGCGGCCGCCCTGCGGCGCCGGTGATGACGCGGACGTCGGCGAAGACGGTCGGCAGGATTCGGGTCGAGTCTGAACTCATCGGAGGGCCTCCTGCGCCTGCGCGGTCATCGCCGCGTATCGTCCACCGGCCGCGATCAGTTCCGGTCCGGTCCCCTGCTCCACGATCTGTCCGCCGTCGAAGACGACGATCCGATCGGCGTCGGCGACGGTGTGCAGTCGGTGCGCCACGATGAGCACCGTGCGCCCCGCCAACAGCCTCGACAGGCCTTGCCGCACCTCCCACTCCGAGTCGGGGTCGGCGGCGGCGGTCGCCTCGTCGAGGACCACGAACCGCGGGTCTCCGAGCAGCGCCCGGGCGATCGCGATCCGCTGCCGCTGGCCTCCGGAGAGGCTGTCGCGATCGACCACCGTGTCGTATCCGTCGGGCAATGATTCGATGAGGTCGGCGATGTGAGCCGCCCGGGCCGCCTCCGCGATCGCCGCACGATCCGCGTCGGGCATGCCGAGCGCGATGTTGTCGGCGATGGTGCCGCGGATGAGTTGGACGTCCTGCAACACCACGGCGATCCGCTGCCGAAGCTGCACCTCGGGAATGTCGCGCAGGTCGACGCCGTCGAGCAGTACCGCGCCGGCATCCGGGTCCCACAGGCGAGCGACCAGAGCCGCCACGGTGGACTTGCCCGCACCCGACGGTCCGACGAGGGCCGTCGTCCCGCCCGCGGGCAGGTCCAGGTGCAGGTCCCGCACCACTGGCCGACCGGGCGTGTACCCGAAGGTGACGCCGCGCAGTTCGACTCGCGCCGGGCCGCTCGGCTCCGGCCCGGTGCTGCCGTTCTCCGCCTGTTCGAGCTCACCGCTCGACAGCAACAGATCGAGCGAGGTCTTGCCGTTCATCCCCTCGCGCAGTCCGCCGACGGCGTACGACGCGGCGAGCAGCCGGTCGCCGAACGAGGTGCCGAGGATCAGGAAGGGCAGGATCGCGGCCGCGTCCATCTGGTCGGCGGTGATCAGTGCCGTGCCCGCCAGCGCGACCACCACCATCGACGTCGTCGGCCGGTTGAGCTGCAGAATCACCGACTTCGCATCGATCGTGGCGCGCTGCCAGTCCTTCAGGAACTCGGTGAGACGCCGCAGTCGGGCGGGCAGGTCGGTGATCGCGCCGTCGCCGAACACGCGGCTGACCTGCTGCGTGCCGATGTAGCGTTCGGCGTCGCCCGGCAGGGTCGCGTCCCATCGCATCTTCTGTTCCAGGCGGGCTCTGTCGGCAGTCGCCAGGCGTGCCATTGCGACGATGTACCCAAGTACCGGCACCAGCAGCACCAAAGCGAGTACCCAGTTCACCGAGAAGAGGTACCCGAGGATCGCCAGCGGCGTGACGATCGCCGTCACGAGATCGGGCACCGCGTGGGTCACCAGGTAGTGCAGCGACGAGATGTCGTCGGCGACCAGCTTCTTGACCTCCGCGCTGCGGCGACCGAGGAACCATCCGAGCGGCAGTCGGGTGAGTTTGTGGAGCACTCGCCGCCGCAGCGCCGCGGCATACACCTGGTCGTAGAAGTGCAGCACGGTGATCAGCACCGCGCTGCCGGCGGCGCCCGCCACCAGAACGATCAGTGCCGTGACCGCGACGTCGATCAGCTCGTGGCGGTCGGCCCCCTCCACCAGCAAGCGCGCCAGCTCCGCGAAGAGCACCAGTGGCACCACCGCGAGCACCGCGAGCACGAGCGCGAACAGACCGGCGACGATCAGCGCGGGAAGGGCGGGTTTGAGGACGGGCTCGGCGGGCGCTGCGGCCTTCGGGGCGCGGGACGGGGTCAGAGCGGCCTCCGCGACATCGTCCGTCGCCGTCTCGGAGGCGGTCGACACGGCGGTGTCCTCAGTCGCCGTGTCGACCTGTTTTCCCATCGCACGTCCGGCCATCCAGTAGGCCTGGGTGTGCATGGTGGCCTTGTTCTGCTCGTGGTTCAGGGCGAGCGCGCCCTTGGCCAGTCGCGTCGCCTTGCTCTCGGCCGTGACCCACGTGTGCCATCCGCGATAGTCGTCCTCGCCGATCGCCTCGGTCAGCGCCCGGCGGTCCGGACTGGTGGGCACCCAGTCGACGGTGAGGTTCGAATGCTCCGGCAGCGGCAGATCGCGGTCGTCGTCGTTCTCGTGCTCGATGACCGCCCGGATCGGGATGTCATCGCCGATCTCCTCGATCAGCCGCACGATGGCCGGCCATGCCGCCACGTCTCCCATCAGCAGGTATCCGCGCGGACGCTCGCGGTCCGCAGCGATGTCGTAGCCGTCGCCGCCGAGCCGTGTCATCAGCAGTTCATCGCCCACGACGGCATTGCGCGCCCAGGTGGACGCGGGTCCGGCCGGATCGTGGACGAGGAAGCAGATCGCGAACGTCCCCGCCGCCGGGTCCGGATCCAGCAGCGTGTATCCGCGTTGATGGAACTTGGCCGCGTTGTTCACATCCGGGAACCAAGCACGGATCCAGGCGGCCGGCTTCTCGCCGCCCGCGTGCAGGATCTCGCCGCACTGGAACTCGATGCGAACGACGTGTTCGGTCATCCACCGCACACCGGTGACCGTCGCCGGATGATTCTTCGCTCCGAGAGCGCGAAGCACCGCTCCCTGGAAGCCCTTGCCCATGTCCACCCCATCGTCAACCACTCGAACCTAAGATTAGGCTTGGCTAATTAGTAGCAGACTGGTGGCAGAACGCACAGTGAGGGCGGCCGCACCGGGCCCGATGCACGGCAGCCGACCAGGTACCTTCGATAGTGTGAAGTCCTCTCTGCCGTCGCCCGCCAAACGACGTCACCGCCCCGCACTGATCGCGCTGGTGGCGGTCGCGGCATGCGCTTGCCTGGCGCTCGCCTGGTGGCAGTGGGGCCGCTACGAATCGTCGACGGGCACCGGCCAGAACCTGGGATACGCCCTGCAGTGGCCGGCCTTCGCGGTGGCCGTCGTGTACGCCTATCGCCGCTTCGTCGTGATGGAAGCCGATCCGGACGCTGAACACCGCGACCGCGCCGAGCCGACCGAGATACCCGAGGGGGTCCTTCCCGAGCGGCCCACGCGACACGACCCGTCGGTCGCGGCCATCCTCGACGCCGCCCCGGACGACGACCTGGCCGAGTACAACAGATACCTCGCCGAACTCGACAGACACCCGACGCACGACTGACGCATCAGCTGAAATCTCCGCGCGACCGATGAAGGACCACGACGTGACCGAATCCGCCAAGACCGCCGACGACGCCCCGGACGGGACTGTGACTGCGACCATCCCCCAGATCCGCAGCGCGCTGCTGCGCTACCGCGTTCTGGCCTGGGTCACCGGCGTGTGGCTGCTCGCCCTGTGCGCCGAGATGATCGCAAAGTTCGGCTTCGGAGTCGAGGGCTTCGGCTGGGTCGGCGTCGCTCACGGCTGGATCTACTTCATCTACCTGATCTGCACCGTCGACCTGTCGATCAAGGTCCGGTGGCCGCTGCCGAAGCTGGTGGCGACCGCGATCGCGGGCACCATCCCGTTCCTGTCCTTCTGGTTCGAGCACATTCGCACTCGCGATGTGAAGGAGCAGTTCAAGCTCGATCAGTGATCGTCTAGCTCGATCCCCAGGCGCTCGGCACCGGCCTTGTAGAGGGCGACCACCTCGCGACGGATGGACGCTCGGTCGGTGAGCTCGTTCGGCCACGGCACGCGGACGGGACGGTCCGCTCCGTCGACGGTCGCCGTCCACTTCCCCGCAACCGAGTCGAAGCCCGTCATCACCGCGGCGGTGGCGTCGGGTTCGGCGAACGCTCGCACAATGACGAGATTGTCGGTCGCATGGTCGTCGTTCATATGCCGGAGCACAGCGGTCACGACCGCGTCCTCGAATACGGTCATCGGTCTCCTCCGCCCGCGCCGGCGAGGGCCCGGAGTGCCGGGACCAACTGCGCCAGCGCCTTGCCACGGTGGCTCAGCGCGTCCTTCTCCGCGGGCGGCAGCTCCGCGGAGGTGCGCCCGGCGGCCACCTCGTCATCGGGAATGAACAACGGGTCGTAACCGAAGCCGTTCGCGCCGCGCTCGTCACGCAGGATGGTGCCGCGCCACTCTCCGCGGACCACGGTCTCGGCGCCCGTCGGCAGCACCAGCGCACACACCGAGACGAACGCCGCACCGCGTCGTTCGTCCGGTACGTCGGCGAGCTGGGCCAGCAGCAGGCGATTGTTGGCGGCGTCGCCGGCGCCACCGCTCCACCGTGCCGACAGGACTCCCGGCATGCCGTTGAGTGCGTCGACGGCCAGGCCGGAATCGTCGGCCAGCGATGGCAGTCCGGTTGCGGCGACGGCCGCGCGAGCCTTGAGCAGCGCATTGTCCTCGAACGTCGCACCGTCTTCCACCGGTTCCGGATAGCGCGTGACATCACCCAGCCCGAGCACCTCGAGCCCGGTGATGCCCGCCGCTTCGACGACGCGTCGCAGCTCGGCCAGCTTCTTGGCGTTGTTCGACGCCAGCAGGACCGTCCCGGTCACTGCCCGCTGCCCGGGAGCGATCCGGGGTACGGCTGCGACAGCACTTCGCGCTGCGCGGCGACGATGTTCTCAATGCCGGCGCAGGCCACGTCGAGCATCTTGTCGAGCGTTCCGCGCGCGAAGGTTGCGCCCTCGCCTGTCCCCTGCACTTCCACGAGGGTGCCCGCGTCGGTGGCGACCACATTCATGTCGACCTCGGCACGCGAGTCCTCGTCGTACGGCAGGTCGAGGCGGACGCGGCCGTCCACCACACCGACGCTCACCGCCGCGATGATGCACGACAGCGGCTGCGGGTCGGCCAGCTTGCCCGCCGCGCCGAGGTAGGTGACGGCGTCCGCGAGCGCGACGTAGGCGCCGGTGATGGCCGCCGTCCGCGTTCCGCCGTCGGCCTGCAGGACGTCGCAGTCGATGGCGATCGTGTTCTCACCCAGCGCCGCCAGATCGATGCACGCGCGGAGCGAACGTCCGATCAAGCGGCTGATCTCGTGCGTGCGTCCGCCGATCTTGCCGCGCACCGACTCACGCTTCGAGCGCTCGTGGGTCGCGGCGGGAAGCATCGAGTATTCGGCGGTGAGCCAGCCGAGCCCCGATCCGCGCCGCCACGACGGCACGCCCTCGGTGACGCTGGCGGTGCACATGACGCGGGTGTTGCCGAATTCGACCAGCACCGAACCGGCCGGATGAGAGGTGAAACCGCGGGTGAACTTGATGGGCCGGAGTTCGTCGTCTGCCCGGCCGTCTGCTCGTGAAGTCACGCCCCGACCTTACTGGACAGGCCGACATATCCGCCGACGAGGCGGTGCCGGGCAGCGCGCAGCACATCCGCGCAACTCCGCGACGAACGCGCGGGCTGGGAGCGCGCGTCCGTCGTCGAACTGCGCGGATACAAGAACGGGCAGACCGGAAGCGACCGTCGCGGCTCAACCAGCGAGGCGACCTAGGCGACCGGCTTACGGACCTCGATGACCTGACCCTGGTGGACGAGTTGCAGCGGTCCCGCATACTCGCCCGACGCCTCGTCGAGGATGGCGGCGGAGTCGGCCCACGGGACCACGTGAGTCAGGGCGAGCGAGCGGACCGATGCGCGGGCGGCCACCTGTCCGGCTTCGACCCCGGAGAGATGCAGCCCCTCGGGCCGGACGCCGGGCTCGTGCGTCCACGACGCCTCGCACAGGAACAGGTCGGCGTCGCGCGCGAGATCGACCACCTCCTCGCACACGCCGGTGTCGCCGCTGTAGGCGAGCACCTCGCCGTCGGGGCCGACGATCCGCAACCCGAAGGTGCTCGGCGGATGGTTCACCTTGTACGGCTCGATGTGGAGGCCGTGGATCTCGACGGCTTCGCGGTCGACCCACTCGCGCACGTCGTAGGTGTCCGACAGGTCGTCCACCTCGCCCGGGTACTCCGACGCCCCGGCACCGACGCGCAGCGCCGTGCCCTCCGGCCCGTACAGGAGGGAACGTTCGGTGGCCGGAGTCGGCGCCCACCGACGCCACACCAGCATTGCGGGCAGATCCATGCAGTGGTCTGCATGCAGATGACTGAGCAGGACGGCGACCTGGTTCGGATCCGCGTGTTGCTGCAGTTCACCGAAGACACCGTGTCCGCAATCGATCAAGACCGGCGGGTGTCCGTCGGCCTGAACCAGGTATCCGGAGCACGGTGCACCAGGGCCGTTCACACTCCCTGAACACCCGAGCACCGTCAAACGCATGGGACACACTCTGCCATGCCGCTCCGGAAATCCGGCATCAATCCGCCCTCCTGTGACCGGTGAGTTGGCACTGCATCGACCGTGCCGAACGCCACACGGGAGTGGTCAGAAATGCTCTACGTGGCCCACCGAAGGTCCCAAGAACCGGGTCGAGAGCTTGCGGAACGAGTCCGGATCGCCGGTCGCGGAGAAATGACGCCGGGCCACGCGATTCGAGTGCGGATGCAGGGCGTCGCGCTCGGTCAGGACGCGGACAGTGTCCTTCGCCGTCTCCTCGGCGCTCGACACGAGCGTCACCTGATCGCCCATCACCAACTGCACCACACCCGACAGCAGCGGATAGTGGGTGCACCCCAGGACCAGAGTGTCGACGCCGGCCTCCTGCAGCGGCTCGAGGTAGCCCTCGGCAAGACCCAGGATCTGGCGTCCGCTGGTGATCCCCCGCTCCACGAAGTCGACGAACCTCGGGCAGGCGACGGCCGTGATCTCCACATCGCGTGCCGCGGCGAACGAGTCCTGATACGCGCGCGACGCGATGGTCGCCTCCGTGCCGATGACGCCGATCCGACCGGTCTTGGTCGCGACCACCGCGCGACGCACGGCGGGCAGGATCACCTCGATGACGGGAAGCGGGGCATAGCGTTCACGCGCATCGCGCAGACAGGCCGCCGACGCGGTGTTGCAGGCGATGACGATCGCCTTGACCCCACGGTGCACCAATTCGTCACCGATGGCCAGCGCATGCCTGCGGATCTCCGGAATGGTCAACGGCCCGTACGGCCCGTT
The DNA here is from genome assembly GCF_001578675.1 of Gordonia sp. QH-12. NCBI lineage: Bacteria > Bacillati > Actinomycetota > Actinomycetes > Mycobacteriales > Gordoniaceae > Gordonia > Gordonia sp. QH-12. The sequence goes on along the minus strand of NZ_KQ969303.1, from coordinate 13,698 downwards.
CGCGGTGTCGCCGATGTAGATGACATCCTCATCGGGCAGCTGATCGATGATCGCGCGCGCGACGGTGAGCCCGCCGACGCCCGAGTCGAAGATGCCGATGGGACCGGTTTGCAGCTCGGTTATCGGGGGCCTCCCTTGAGTTCTGGTCGTCGGGGCTCGGAGCTGCCCGGATCGCGTCGGTCGCTGAGCATCCACGCCGCCAGCACGCCGCCGACGGCGCCGAACAGGTGTCCCTGCCACGACACTCCACCTCCGTGCGGCAGCACGCCCCACAGGATCCCACCGTAGACCGCCAACAGGACCACCCCGCCGAGCACCTGCCAAACGTCGCGGTTGAAGAGACCGCGGACCAGCAGATACGCCAGCCACCCGAAGACGATCCCCGATGCGCCGATCGTCACCGAGCCGGTCGGGGCGGTGAGCCACACTCCCAGACCGCTGATGACCCATACGATCGCCGTCACCCACAGGAAGCGTCCCGACATCAGCAGCAGGAAGCCGAGCACCACGCCCGGGATCAGGTTGCCGATCAGGTGAGCGAAGTCCGAGTGCAGCAGCGGCGCCCAGATGATCCCGTCGAGTCCGGACAGCCGTCGCGGCACGATGCCGTACTCGTCGAGGTCCCCACCGGTCGCCATGTCGATCGCCTCGACCACCAGCAGCACGACGGCGATGACGCCCATCGTGATGCCCGACCGCTCCCACTTGGGCATCGGCGACCGACGCGGCTTCGGGAGACGAGGGTCGGACGGCGACGCGATCCCGCCGCTCATGCGTCGCCGAAGGCGGAGAACAGCACGTCGCGGTATGCCGGAATCCCGGCGACGCCGGTCGCGGCGACCACCGCCGAGACGATCGCCCGCTGCACCACCGTCGCCGATGCGTCGGCCAGTGCCGCGACGATCGCGGTGTCCGGGTCCATCCCCGGCGGAACGTCGACCGCGGTGTCCGGATCGGCGGCCTTCTCGCCGGTGGCGACGGCGAACAGGGTGTCGCCGTCGAGCGGTGAATGCGCGGGACGGACCGCCCGCGCGAGGCCGTCGTGACCGGACATCGCCAGACGCCGGGTGCTCGCCACCGACAGCGTGGCATCCGTCGCGACCACCCCGATCGTCGTGTTCAGTACAGCGCCCTTTGCGGTGAGCTCGGCGAGCCTCTTGATCTCGAGTTGCTTCGGCGCGCGCAGACGGTGCAGTTCGAGGTCGTCGGCACCCCACGGCAGCCCTGTCGACGGATCGACGACACCGCCGACCGGATTGGCCACGACGAGAGCGCCGATCGTCAATCCGCGAGCCGGACCGTCGGAGAACGTGATCGACGCGGTGCCCACGCCGCCCTTGAGTGCGCCGGCGCGCGCCCCGGTCCCGGCCCCGACCGATCCGATCGCGAAATCGGTCCTGGCGTCGGCGAGCGCCCGCGCACCGAACTCGGCGGTCGGACGGTTCTCCCACCGGCCGACCGGGAGGTCGAAGATGACCGCGGCCGGCACGATGGGCACCACGTGCCCCTGACCGTCCATCGGCAGTCCGACGCCGGCCTCCTCGAGTCCCCGCATCACCCCGTCGGCCGCGGCAAGACCATAGGCACTGCCACCGGAGAGCACGATCGCGTCGGCCCCGCGGACCGTGTTGACCGGATCGAGCAGGTCGGTCTCGCGCGTCCCAGGACCGCCGCCGCGCACGTCCACCGCCGTCGCGCACCCGCGCGGCAGGGTGATGACCGTGGTCCCGGTCGCCCACCCGCTGCCGGGTTCAGCGACACTTGCGAGCACCACCTCGTCGTCGAGTCGGTGGTGATGGCCCACCGCGATTCCGGCGACATCCGTGATCCGGTTGCCCGGGCGCGACACAGACGACTTCGGCTCGGTCACCATCCGTCGTGCCCCCACTCCCCTTGCGACGGGTCCTCCGGCTGCGTCCACTCCGCCGACATCAGTGCTTCGACCAGCAGCCCCTGCACCACCGACAGCCAGTCGTAGACGTCCTGGTGTGCGGCGTGCGGATGGTCGGGCGGCAGCTTCGAGGGCTCATCGGTGATCCCGAGCATCGCGCCCAGTGCCAGTCGGATGTCGGTGAGCGCCGTCAGCCAGCGGTCGGCCTGGGACTCGGTCAGCGAGACGTCCCCGCCGCCGCTCGGCAGTGTTTCGAGAACTGTGCGTGCCGCGGCGAGTTTCGCGTCGATGATCTGCGGTTCGTTGACGCTGCGCAGTCCCCCGTTGAGGTCCGCGGCGATCGGTCCGGCCGCGAGTTCCGGCTCCTGGTCGGGTCGATGGAAATCGGGCAGCAGCCGTCCCAGCGTGACATCGTCCGGTGCGCGGGTGTGCCCCGTCTGGATCCCCGTCAGCTCCGACAGTTCGTCGCGCGGAGCCGACTCGGCGCGTTCGTTGAGCAGATCGGTGATGGACTCGACCATCGACGCCAGCAGTTGGCATTCGTAGTTCTCGAGGTTGGAGCAGATGCGGACGTCCTCGCCCGCACCGGTTCTGCGCCAGGTCCGCATCAGGAGTCGTGCTGCATGGTCGCCCACAGGCCGGCCGCATGCAGTTTGCGGACGTCGGCCTCCACCTTCACGCGGTCGCCGCTGGAGACCACGGCCTTCCCCTCGGTGTGCACCTGCATCATCAGCGCCTTGGCCTTCTCCTCCGAATAACCGAAGATCCGCTGAAAGACATAAGCGACGTAGTTCATGAGATTGACCGGGTCGTCCCACACCAGCGTCACCCAGGGGCGGTCGTGAGTCACCTCTGGTTCTGCCACCGCGGTACCGGTGCTCGTACCTGGTGTCGCCTCATCGCGCGCCATGAGTAATAGGGTAGCGAAGGTGACCAGTACCGCGCTGCTGACCGATCAATACGAGCTGACCATGCTGTCGGCCGCCCTGAGGGCCGGGACGGCGCAGCGCAGCTGCGTGTTCGAGGTCTTCGCCCGCCGCCTCCCCGACGGCCGACGCTACGGAGTCGTCGCGGGCACCGGACGTCTGCTCGACGCCCTCGAACGCTTCCGATTCGGTCCGGAGGAGATCGACTCGCTCCGGACCGTGGTCGACCAGGACACCCTGGCATGGCTGTCCGACTACCGCTTCCGCGGAGAGATCGACGGTTACCGCGAGGGCGAGCTCTACTTCCCCGGCTCGCCCATCCTGACCGTGCGCGGCGGCTTCGCCGAAGCTGTGGTGCTGGAGACGCTGATCCTCTCGATCCTCAATCACGACAGCGCGATCGCCTCCGCGGCGGCGCGTATGGTGAGCGCTGCCGCCGGCCGCCCGATCATCGAGATGGGCGGACGCCGCACGCACGAGCACGCGGCGGTCGCCTCAGCGCGCGCCGCATATCTCGCGGGAGTCGACGCGACCAGCAATCTCGAGGCCGCTCGCACCTACCGCGTGCCGAGTGCGGGAACCGCGGCGCACGCGTTCACGCTCTCGTTCGCGCATCCCGACGGCAGCGACGAGCGGGCCGCCTTCGCCGCGCAGGTCGAGGCGCTCGGCGTCGGGACCACCCTGCTCGTGGACACCTACGACATCACCACCGGTGTCAAGAACGCGATCGAGGTCGCAGGCACCTCGCTCGGAGCGGTCCGGATCGACTCGGGGGATCTGGGCGTCCTCGCCCGCCAGGTACGCAGGCAGCTCGACGAGCTCGGCGCCACCGGCACCAAGATCGTCGTCTCCGGCGATCTCGACGAGTACGCCATCGCCTCGCTGCGCGCCGAACCCGTCGACATCTACGGCGTCGGAACCTCGCTGGTGACCGGCAGCGGTTCACCGACTGCGGGCATGGTCTACAAACTGGTCGAGGTGGACGGCGTCCCGGTCGCGAAGCGGTCGAGCCACAAGGAGAGCCACGGCGGACGCAAGCGCGCCGTTCGCGCGGCCCGCGCGTCCGGAACCATCGTCGAAGAGATCCTGTTGCGTGCCGACGCGCCCGCGGATCAGGCGATCCCGGGCACCGGAGGCCTGGACGTGGCCGAACTCCAGATTCCACTGGTCCGCGGCGGCGACCGAGTTTCCGGGCTGCCTACACTGGAGCAGTCCCGCGGGCATCTCGCGCACGGGCTCGTCACCCTCCCGTGGGAGGGTCTCGGGCTCAGCCACGGCGACCCCGCAGTCCCCACCCGCTACCTGACCGAACCGGAGAGTCGATGACCGAGGAGACCCCACCGCGGAATCGCGCGCTGATCGTCGTCGACGTTCAGAACGACTTCTGCGAGGGCGGTTCCCTCGCGGTGGCCGGCGGCGGTGCGGTCGCCGCCGCGATCAACGCGATCACCGGCTCGTATCCGGTGGTGGCGGCCACCCGCGACTACCACGTCGACCCCGGGGGGCACTTCTCCGAGACCCCCGACTTCGTCGACTCGTGGCCACCGCACTGCGTGGTGGGCACGCCCGGCGCCGAGTTCCATCCGGCCTTCCGCACCGGCCCCGTGCAGGCGGTCTTCTCCAAGGGCGAGTTCGACGCCGCGTACTCGGGCTTCGAGGGCCGCGACGAACACGGAAACGGCCTGGCCGACTGGCTCACCGCGCGCGACGTCTCCGAGGTGGACGTCGTCGGCATCGCCACCGACCATTGTGTTCGCGCGACCGCGGTCGACGCCGCCGCGGCCGGCTTCGCCACACGTGTGCTGCTGGACTTCACCGCGGCCGTCGCCGAGACCACCACCGCGACCGCGTTCGACGTCATGCGCGACGCGGGAGTCGAGTTGGTGGGCACCCTCGTGCACACCGGTACCCGTCACGAAGACGACGCGGCCGAGTGAGCGTCCCCGATGTCGCCGACCTCCTGGCCACCGCCGTCGAGTCCCTCGGCGGAGCCCGGCGCGACGGTCAGCTGGCGATGGCCGAGGCCGTCGGCGAGGCGATCGAGAACGACCATCACCTCGCGGTCCAAGCCGGCACCGGCACCGGAAAGTCGCTGGCCTACCTGGTCCCCGCGCTCCGGCACGCCGTCGACACCGACGAGACCGTCGTCGTCTCGACGGCCACCATCGCCCTCCAGCGCCAGCTGACCGAACGTGACCTACCGCGTCTCGCGGGCGCGCTCACGAAGCCGCTGGGCCGCGAACCGTCGTTCGCGATCCTGAAGGGTCGCGCCAACTACCTGTGCCTCAACAAGATCCACTCGGGAGTGGCCGACGAGGATCCGAACGCCGAGCTGTTCGACGCCTTCGACCTGTCCCGCATGGGCCGCGAGGTGACGCGGTTGCGCGAGTGGACCTCCGACACCGAGACCGGAGACCGCGACGATCTCTCCCCCGGCGTCAGCGACCAGTCGTGGCGCCAGGTGAGCGTCTCCTCGCGCGAATGTCTCGGGGCGTCGAACTGCCCCTACAGCGATGACTGCTTCGCCGAACTGGCACGGAAGAAGGCCGGCGCCTCCGACGTCGTGGTCACCAACCACGCGATGCTCGCCATCGACGCGATGAGTCCGGCGACCATCCTTCCCGAGCACCGCGTGGTGGTCATCGACGAGGCCCACGAACTGGTGGACCGGATCACCTCCGTCACCACCGAGGAGATCTCGGCCGCGAGCGTCTCGCAGGTCGCCCGCCGGCTCGGCAAGTTGATCGACGACGAGAGCGCCGACGCGCTGGTCGGCGCGGGCGAACAGCTGGAGTTGCTGCTGGAGGACTCACCCCAGGGCGAGTGGACCCGACTCCCGAACGGCGCACCCGAGGTCCTCGCATCGCTGCGCGACCGCCTCTGGAACGCGCGGAACGCGGTCGGTCCGGCGCCGTCGGCAGGCACCGATCCGGAGGCCGCGGCCGCGAGGCAGATGGCGCTGTCAGCCACCGACTCGCTGCACGATTCGGTGGTGCGAGTGCTGACGGTCTTCGCCGAGACCGACATCACCAAGAGGCACGACGTCGTCTGGCTGTCGGCCGACCGGATCCGCGGAACCGTCCGCCCGACGCTGCGGATAGCGCCGTTGTCTGTGGCCGGGCTGCTGCGTACCTCGCTGTTCACCGACTCGACTGTGATCCTCACGTCCGCGACCCTGACCATCGGCGGCAACTTCGACGCCCTCGCACGCACCTGGGGGCTGCCCGCCCACGGTGGCAAGGACGTGGAGGCCGCGGGATGGCGCGGCATGGACGCCGGCAGCCCCTTCGACTACCAGCGCGCCGCGATTCTCTACGTCGGCAAGCACCTGCGGGCGCCCGGCCGTGACGGCATCGCGGAGTCGACGCTGGACGAGATGGTCGATCTGATGAACGCTGCGGGCGGTCGTACCCTCGGCCTGTTCTCGTCGATGCGGGCCGCCAAGGAGGCCGCGGAGAAGCTCCGCGACCGAGTCGGGTTCCCGATCCTGTGCCAGGGCGACGATGCGACGTCGGCACTGATCGAGAGATTCGCCGCCGACGAGGCCACCTGTCTGTTCGGCACTCTGTCGCTGTGGCAGGGCGTCGACGTCCCGGGTCCCTCGTTGCGGTTGGTGATGATCGATCGGATCCCCTTCCCCAGGCCCGACGACCCGCTCCTGTCGGCGCGCCAGCGCGATGTGGACGCGCGCGGCGGCAACGGCTTCCTGACCGTCTCGGCGAACCACGCGGCACTGCTCCTCGCCCAGGGCGCGGGCCGGCTCCTCCGCGCCACCGACGACCGCGGCGTGGTCGCCGTGCTCGACTCACGTCTGGCGACGGCGCGGTATGCGGGCTACCTCCTGGCCGGGCTTCCGCCGTTCTGGCGGACCACCGACCGCGATGCCGTCCGAGCCGCGCTCACCCGCTTGACGACGGGTGCCGCGAAGAAGTGACGAGGCGATCGTGACGGACCCGCTGTGGCAGCGGCTCGGCGCCCGGCCCCGCGTCGCGGACACCGAATTCGCCGTGTGGGCGCCCAATGCGCGATCGGTCACCGTCTTCGGCGACTTCGACCGATGGGCGGGCACCGACCACCCGATGGAGCGCGGACCGCACGGCGTCTGGACCGCCACGGTCGACGGCGCGCGGCCGGGAATGGCGTACAAGTACCGCGTGGTCGGAGCCGACGGACTGACACGCGACAAGGCCGATCCCCTCGCCCGTGCGGCTCAGCGACCGCCCGAGACGGCGTCGGTGATCGCCGGTCCGTCGTCGTTCGTCTGGAACGACGAGAAGTGGATGGCCGCGCGCGCCGACCGGCGCCCCGAGCGCGAGCCGGTGTCGATCTACGAGGTCCACCTGGGGTCGTGGCGCTCGGGCCTGAGTTATCGCGAGGCCGCCGTCCAGCTGGCTGAGTACGCCGCCGACCACGGCTTCACGCACGTACAGCTGATGCCGATCACCGAGCATCCCTACGGGGGATCGTGGGGCTATCAGGTCGGCTCGTACTTCGCCTGCTCCAGCCGGTGGGGCACCGCCGACGACTTCCGCTTCTTCGTCGACCACCTGCACTCGAAAGGGATCGCGGTACTCCTCGATTGGGTCCCGGCGCACTTCCCCAAGGACGCCTTCGCGCTCGGCGAGTTCGACGGCACTCCCCTCTACGAGCACGCCGATCCGCTGCGGCGGGACCAGCCGGACTGGGGCACGTACGCGTTCAACCTCGGTCGGCCCGAGGTCCGCGACTTCCTGATCGCGAGCGCCGTCTACTGGTGTTCGGAGTTCCATCTCGACGGGCTGCGCGTCGACGCGGTCGCGTCCATGCTGTACCTCGACTATTCGCGCGGCCCGGGCCAATGGCGGCCGAATGCGCGCGGGACACACGAGAACGACGAGGCCGTCGACTTCCTGAGGCGCCTCAACGACGCCGTCCACGAGGCGTGTCCGGGTGCCGTGATGATCGCCGAGGAGTCGACGGCGTGGCCGGGGGTGACCGTCTCCACCGACCGCGGCGGGCTGGGCTTCGACTTCAAGTGGAATCTCGGCTGGATGAACGATCTGCTGTCGTTCCTCTCGCTCCCGCCGCGGCGGCGTGCGGAGCTGCACGAACGTGTCGCGTTCGGCCTCACGCACGCCACCGCCGAGCGCTACGTCCTGCCGATCAGTCATGACGAGGTGGTCCACGGCAAGGGCACCCTCGTCACGAGAATGCCAGTCTCAGCCGACGCTGCGGCGGGGGTGCGGCTCGCCCTGGCCTTCCAATGGGCCCATCCCGGCAAGAAGCTGCTGTTCATGGGGCAGGAGTTCGGGCAGACCCGAGAGTGGGCCGACGATCGCGGGCTCGACTGGAACCTGCTCGATCCGGACGAGTCGAACGCCTCGGTCCACCGCGGCATCGCGCTCGCGGCCCGCGACCTGGCCCACCTGCACGCCGAACTGCCGGCGCTGCACCGAATGGACTGCGACGCCCGCGGCTTCGCCTGGCTCGACGCCCGCGACACCGCCAACACCGTCATCGGCTTCCTGCGGCTGGCCGACGACGGGGCGGCCACCGGGGGCCGCATCGTCGCCTGCGTCTTCAACTTCTCCGACCGCGATCTCTACGGCTACCGGCTGGGCTTCCCGCTCGGCGGGCCGTGGCGCGAGATCCTCAACACCGCTGCGCGGGAGTACGGCGGTCACGGGGTGGGCAACCTGGGCCGGATCGTCGCGGTCGACGAGCCGAGCCACGGCCGTCCCTACAGCGCGACCATCACCCTCCCCGCCTCCGCCGCGGTCTTCTTCACACCGGGGCGCTGACCCTGCCGGTGGCCGGCGGACGGTCGGAGGCGTCAGTACAGCGCTGTGTCAGTACAGCGCTGTCGCCAGCTTCCGGCGCGCTGCCGTGACGAAGGGCTCGGCGGGGTCGAAGAGCTCGAACAGCTCGAGGAGCCGGGCGCGCGCCCGGGTGCGGTCGTCGTCGCGCGTCACCTTCACCAGCTCGATGATCCGATCGAACGCGGCCTCCGGCCGCTGACCGAGCAGCAGCACGTCGGCTGCGGCGAGCTGAGCGTCCACGTCTCCGGGCGCGGCGGTGTTGACGATCTCGGGGTCGTGGGCCTGCGCGCGGGTGACGAACTCGAGGTTGCGGACCACGGACTTCGCCTCGACGTTGTCCGGCTCGAGTTCGGCGATCGCGCGATAGGCGGCCAGCGCCCCGTCGAGGTCGCCGGAGTTCATCAACTCCTCGGCGGCCGCCATGCGCGGATCCTGCTCGGGCTCGTCGTCGGATGCCGTCGCCGGGGTCTCCGGAAGCAGATGTCCGGCCTTCGCGAAGATCTCGTCGATCCATCCGCGGATCTGCTCCTCTGGCTGCGGCCCCTCGAACATCGCGACCGGCCGACCGCCGATCAGTGCGATCACCGTCGGCACCGACTGAGCACCGAAGGCCTGTGCGATCCGCGGGCTCGTGTCGACATCGACCCGCGCGAGTGCCCACCGGCCGCCGGCTGCCTCGGCCAGGCGCGCCAGCACCGGGGACAGCTGCGTGCTCGGTTCCGACCACGAGGCCCACAGGTCCACCACCACCAGCTGCCGGGTGGAGCGTTCGACGATCTCCGTCTCGAAGTCGAGTTCGGTCACATCGAGGACGACGGCGCCGGGGCGAGAGTCAGAAGCGGGCCGGGACGCAGCTGCCCGCTGCGCCTCGGCCCGCTCCTTGAGAACTGACAGATCTACGGCACCCGCCATCGCGATGGCGGCGTTCGCCGGTTCATTGCGTCGAGAAGGTCTGGTCACACCTTCAGTGTGTCACGATCGGCGGACTCACTGAACGTCGAGTCGGACAGTTCGCCCAGATGACCGTTCTTACTGGCCCACTGCTCGAACCACACCGTGAAGAACGGCGGGATCGAGGCGACGAGTGCCAGCGCCAGAACCTTGAGGTTCCACTTCAACGACCGCGCGGTGAGCACGGTGATGATCAGGTAGACGACGAACGCCACACCATGGAGCGCGCCGGGGACCATCGTCGCCGCATCGATTCCGGCTCCGTACTTGACCCCCATGCTGATCAAGAGCAGGCCCCAGGTGATCGCCTCGATGACGGCGATCAGCCGGAAACGCTTGGCCGGGGTCGAGACGTCGAACACGTTGCCCATCCCACTCACGCCTTCGGGACTCGGACGATGAGCGCATCGCCCTGGCCGCCGGCGCCGCACAGCGCCGCCACGCCGACCCCGCCGCCGCGACGGGCGAGCTCGAGAGCCAGGTGAAGCGTGATACGTGCGCCCGAGGTACCGATCGGGTGACCGAGCGCGATTCCGCCGCCGTTGACGTTGACCTTCTCCGGGTCGACGCCCAGCGCGCGGGTCGACGCCAGGCCGACGGCCGCGAAGGCCTCGTTGATCTCGATCAGGTCGAGATCGGCGGGGGTGATGCCCTCGCGCTCGCAGGCCTTGACGATCGCGTTGGCGGGCTGCTGCTGCAGCGACGAGTCCGGGCCGGCGACCACACCGTGGGCGCCGATCTCGGCGATCCATTCGAGTCCGAGCTCCTCGGCCTTCGCCTTGCTCATCACGACCACGGCCGCGGCTCCGTCGGAGATCTGCGAGGAGTTGCCCGCCGTGATCGTGCCACCCTTGCGGAACGCCGGACGCAGACCCGCGAGGGTCTCCACGGTGGTGTCGGCGCGCACACCCTCGTCCTCGTTGAACAGGATAGGGTCACCCTTGCGCTGCGGGATCTCGACCGGAACGATCTCGTCGGCGAAGACGCCCTTGGCGATCGCCTCAGCGGCCAGCCGATGGCTGCGCGCGGCGAAGGCGTCCTGCTCCTCACGGCTGAAGCCGTCGGTGTCGTTGCCCTGCTCGGTCAGCGCACCCATCGGCTGATCGGTGAAGACGTCGTGCAGTCCGTCGAACGCCATGTGGTCGACCAGTTCGGTGTTGCCGTACTTGAATCCCGAGCGGCTGCCGGGCAGCACATGCGGGGCCTGGGTCATCGACTCCTGGCCGCCGGCGACCACGCAGTCGAACTCGCCCGCGCGGATCAGCTGATCGGCGAGCGCGATGGCGTCGATTCCCGACAGGCACATCTTGTTGATCGAGAGCGCCGGGACGTCCCAGCCGATGCCCGCCTTGACTGCGGTCTGCCGGGCCGGCATCTGGCCGGCTCCGGCGGTGAGGACCTGTCCCATGATCACGTACTGGACATGCGACGGGTCCACGTTGCCGCGCTCGAGCGCGCCCTTGACCGCGACCGCGCCGAGATCGACGGCGGAGAAGTTCTTCAGCGATCCCTGCAGGCGTCCCTGAGCGGTGCGCGCGCCGGAAACGATCACTGTGGTGTTGTCGGACATGTATCAGCTCCTTGGCGGTGGGGGCAGCGGTCGTCACGGCGGCACACGCCGTCGCTGCGGTACTGCTCGGGGCAGCCGCGATGGCGACCCCGTCTGCAAACAACGCTACCGTTATGGCATGACCAACTCCCCATCGAACGACGTGACAAACACCACCAACGGAGGCCCTCTGACCTCGATCGGCGATCTCGTGACAGCGATCGACCATGTCGGCCTCGCGGTCCCGGATCTCGACGCCGCAGCCGCCTGGTGGCTCGACAACTTCGGCTTCGCGAACCAGCACGAGGAGGTGAACGAAGAGCAGGGCGTCCGCGAAGCGATGATCGGCCCCGAGAACGGCGACACCTTGATCCAGCTCCTCATGCCGCTCAACGAGGAGTCGACCATCGCCAAGTTCATCGACCGCAACGGACCGGGAATGCAGCAGTTGGCCGTCCGCGTCACCGACCTGGACGAGGTCGCCAAGCGTCTGACCTCGGCGGGAGTGCGACTGCTCTACCCGCAGCCCAAGCGCGGAACCGCCGACTCGCGCATCAACTTCGTCCATCCGAAGGACGCGGGCGGAGTTCTCCTCGAGCTGGTGGAACCGGCCGTCGGTCACTGATCACGACCGCATTCTCGTCGCCGAGCGGGCGGTCGGCCCCGTGCCGACCGCCCGCGCTGTGCAAGCTCGCTCGCAACACCCCGCATTCGATACTGAATTCGGACGCCGATCGGACCTAGACTGGCATCATGTCAGCCCCTGGACATCGTCAGAGCCCCTTCCCCATCGTGATGCGCGGATACGACCGCGACCAGGTCACCGATCACCTTCGGCGGCTCGAAGCCGAATTGCGCATGATGGCCGCCGATCGTGACTCCGCTCATGCCAGCGCGGACGAACTCCAGGCGCATCTCGACGACGCCCGTCACCGCATCCGCGAGCTCCAGGACGAGGTGAACACTCTCTCCGTCCCGCCGACGACGGTCGCGGGGATGACCGAGCGCGTCTCCCGCATGCTGCAGTTGGCCACCGACGAGGCCAGCGAAGTCCGTGCCAACGCCAAGGACGAGGCCGACGAGACGCTGTCCGTCGCCCGCCAGGAGGCCGAGGACATCCGTGCGTCCGCGGCAGCGGCCGCCACCCGGACCAAGGAACTCGCGCAGGAGCACGCCGACGCGAAGATCACCGAAGCCGAGGAGCGAGCCGCCGAGATCGACGAGGCCGCGCGGGAACGCGAAGCACAGTCCAAGCGGGATCTCGAGGCCGCACGGGAACGGGCCCGGGAGATCATCGCCGCCGCCGAGGAGGACGCCGCACGCCTGCGCGGGGCCGCGCACAACGTCGCGATGAACCGCCTCGCACGCTCTCGTGAGCTGGCGGAATCGGCCCACGATGCACACAAGCAGATCCTCGACCACCTCGACGCTCTCCGCGAGCACATCACCAACCTCCCCGGCGCCCTCGAACTGTCGGACGAGGAGCGGGATCTGGTCTCTCTCACCGAGACCGACGACCTCGAACTCCTCAACCGCACGCTGCTCGGGAGGGATCGATTCACCCCGCAGGACGACGCCTCCACCACGCCGGCCGAGAAGACCGATGTGCTCGACGCCGTCGACGCGGAATACGACGACGATCACGGTGACGAGCGCTACGGCGGTCCGGCGCGTAAGGAGGACTCACCGAAGGGCGATCAGGTCACGGCCTGACCGTCAGAACAGCTTGAACTCGTTGTCCTCGGTGCCGCGCAGCTTGTCGTAGTCGAGCGTCACGCACCGGATCCCCCGATCGTTGGCCAGAGTCTTGGCCTGAGGCTTGATCGCCTGTGCCGCGAACACTCCGCTGACCGGTGCGATCGTCGCATCGCGGTTGAGCAGATCCAGATACCGCGTCAGCTGCTCCACACCGTCGATCTCGCCGCGTCGCTTGATCTCCACAGCGACGGTGTGGCCATCCGCGTCTCGGCAGAGGATGTCCACCGGCCCGATCGCGGTCATGTACTCGCGACGGATGAGCGTGTAGCCGGCACCGAGCGTCTCGATGTGCTCGGCCAGCAGTTCCTGGAGGTGTGCCTCCACACCGTCCTTCACCAGTCCCGGGTCGAGCCCGAGTTCGTGGCTGCTGTCGTGATGGAATGCCGCGATGCTGATCCGCAGCTGCTCCCCCGCCTTGTTCTCGACCACCCAGACCGAGTCGATACCGTCGGATCCGTCTGCCGCCGGCTCCTCGACGAGCCAGCACGGCGGGCTCATCCAGTTCAACGGCTTGTAGGCTCGGTCGTCGGCGTGAATGCTGACCGACCCGTCGGACTTGATCAAGATCAGCCGCTTCGACATCGGCAGATGGGCGGTGAGCCGACCAACATAGTCGACCTGGCAATCGGCAATCACAAGACGCACCTCAGCGAGTGTAGTGGAGACCCCCGACGCACCCGAACAGCCTTGCCGAGCCGTATCGAGTCACGAGCCGTTTCGACACCCTCCGCTCGCTCAACCTGCCCCTCGTCCCGAGGTTCGTCGAGTAGGCGTATCGAGACCAATGTGCACCCCCGTGCGGTGGTTTCGACTCGCTCCGCTCGC
>NZ_KQ969302.1:0-60723 GCF_001578675.1 Gordonia sp. QH-12 | reverse complement strand
CGATGCCGGTGCGCCGCCGCGGGAGTCGACGTCGAGACGTGCCGCTCAGCTGTACAGGTCGGCGATCGCCTCCTGGTACGACTGGTGGATCACGTTCCGCTTCAGCTTGAGCGTGGGCGTGAGCTCACCGGTCTCGATCGTGAAGTCGGTCTCGAGGATCTCGTACTTCTTGATGGCCTCGGCCTTGGACACGGTCTTGTTCGCGCCGGCGATCGCCGCGTCGATCTCGGCGCGCAGCTCCGGATTCCGGATCAGCTCCGACAACGGCGTCGACGCGGGCAGCCCCTTGCGCTCGAGCCATCCGGGGACCGCTTCGGGATCGAGGGTCACGAGTGCGGCGATGAACGGCTTCTGATCGCCCACGACGAGGCACTGGCTCACCAGCGGGTGCGCCCGGATGGTGTCCTCCAGCTGGGCGGGCGAGACGTTCTTGCCGCCTGCCGTGACGATCAGTTCCTTCTTGCGCCCGGTGATGAACAGGTAGCCGTCCTCGAGGCGGCCGATGTCGCCGGTGTGGAACCAACCGTCGCGGATCGCGTCGGCCGTCGCCTGCTCGTTGCGCCAGTAGCCGGAGAAGACCATCGGCCCCTTGAGCAGGATCTCGCCGTCGTCGGCGATCTTCACCGTGACGCCGGGCACCGGACGCCCCACCGAACCGATGCGGCTGTGCTCCTCGTTGTTGGCGGTGACCGCGGCGGTGGTCTCGGAGAGGCCGTAGCCCTCGTACACGGGCACCCCGGCGCCGCGGAAGAAATGGCCCAGCCGCTCACCGAGCGGGGCGCCGCCGGAGATGGCGCCCTCGCAGTTGCCGCCGAGCGCGGCGCGCAGCTTTCCGTACACCAGCTTGTCGAAGACCGCGTGCTTCACCTTGAGCAGGACGCCCGCGTCGCCGGATTCGACCGCCCGGCTGTACTCGATCGCCGTGTCGACGGCCTTCGCGAAGATCTTGCCCTTGCCTCCGTCGATCGCCTTCTGCTCGGCGGTGTTGTACACCTTCTCGAAGACGCGCGGGACCGACAGCACGTAGTTCGGCTTGAATACGGCCAGGTCGGCGATCAGATTCGGAATGTCGTTGGTGTGGCCCAGTACCACGGCGTTCTCCACGCAGCCCACGGCGACGACCCGTGCGAAGACGTGTGCGAGGGGCAGGAACAGCAGCGTCGACTTCCCCTCCTCGAGGCCGGTGCCGACGGCCTCGGCGGTCGCCGCGCACTCGGCGAGGAAGTTGTCGTGCGTCAAGACGACGCCCTTCGGCCGGCCCGTGGTCCCGGAGGTGTAGATCAACGTGGCGGCGTCGGAGGCCCGGGCCTGCGATTCCCGCTCGTCGAGCACCGAGTCGGGGAGGTCGGCGCCGCGCTTGCGGAGCGCGTTGATCGCGCCGTCGTCGATGACGAAGGTCTCGCGAAGCTCGGGCGCCGTCGCGATCACCTCCTGGTGGGTCGACCGGTTGGCCGCGGTCTCCACGATCAGTATCGATGCGCCCGAATCGGTGAGGATCCACTCCACCTGGTCGGGGGACGAGGTCTCGTAGATCGCGACGGTGGTGGCACCCGCGCGCCAGATCGCGTAGTCGATCAGGCTCCACTCGAACCGGGTGGAAGACAGTAGCGCGACGCGGTCGCCACGGCTCACGCCGGCGGCGATCAGGCCCTTCGCGACGGCGTCGACGTCGTCGGCGAAAGCGCCGGCGGTGACGGTGATCCACTGCCCGGAGTCCGCGCGCCTGCGGAACAGCGGCAGAGTCGGGCGGTCCTTCCGGTAGCGCTGCAGAGCAGTGATCGTGGTGGCGTTCTCATCAACTGTCGTGATGGATGGAGCAGTGAACTCCTGCATGGTGACGTCCCCTTGTGATACGAATTGCTTGATCTGTCTAACGCGATCCAAGTGATGGAACCGTACCGCACATCTCAGTGAGGGGCGTCACAGGGTGTCGGCGGGGTATTATCTACACCCGATGACTACGAATGTTCGCCGATGAGCGAATCCGAGAACACCAGCTCTACCGCGCCCGCGGCCGAGAAGTCCACCGCCTTCGGTGACCTCGGCATCGACCCCGGCGTGCTCAAGGCGCTCGACGACGTCGGCTACGAGACGCCGTCGCCGATCCAGGCGGCGACCATCCCTCCGTTGATGGAGGGACGCGACGTCGTCGGACTGGCGCAGACCGGCACCGGCAAGACCGCTGCCTTCGCACTGCCGATCCTCACCCGACTCGACACCTCGGCCCGCAAGCCGCAGGCCCTCGTGCTCGCGCCCACGCGCGAACTGGCGCTGCAGGTGGCCGAGGCCTTCGGCAGCTATTCGACGTACCTTCCCGAGGTCAAGGTGCTGCCGATCTATGGCGGCCAGAGCTACGGGATCCAGCTGTCCGGCCTGCGCCGCGGAGCCCAGGTGATCGTCGGCACGCCGGGCCGCGTGATCGATCATCTCGACAAGGGCACCCTCGACCTGTCGCAGCTCGAGTTCCTCGTGCTCGACGAGGCCGACGAGATGCTGACGATGGGCTTCGCCGAGGACGTCGAGCGAATCCTCGCCGACACCCCGGATCAGAAGCAGGTCGCGCTGTTCTCCGCGACCATGCCGGCCGCCATCGGCCGCCTGGCGCGCAAGTACCTGAACAACCCGCAGGAAGTCACCGTCAAGAACAAGACGGCGACCGCGCAGAACATCACGCAGAAGTACCTGCAGGTATCGCACCAGCGCAAGCTCGACGCCCTCACGCGGGTGCTCGAAGTGGAGCCGTTCGACGGCATGATCGTCTTCGTCCGGACCAAGTCGGCCACCGAGGAGCTCGCTGAGAAGCTGCGCGCCCGCGGCCTGAGCGCGATGGCGATCAACGGCGACATGGTCCAGGCCCAGCGTGAGCGCACCATCAATCAGCTCAAGGACGGTTCGCTCGACATCCTCGTGGCCACCGACGTGGCCGCTCGAGGACTGGACGTCGACCGCATCTCGCATGTGGTGAACTACGACATCCCGCACGACGTCGAGTCGTACGTGCACCGCATCGGGCGTACCGGCCGGGCCGGGCGGTCGGGCACCGCGCTGCTCTTCGTCTCGCCTCGCGAACGTCATCTGCTGCGGTCGATCGAGCGCCACACGCGGCAGGATCTCGAAGAGATCGATCTGCCGAGCGTCGACGACGTGAACGCCCAGCGCGTCGCCAAGTTCGCCGATTCGATCACCGAGAACCTCGCCTCCGACAATCTGGATCTGTTCCGCGGGCTGGTGGAGAACTACGCCCGCGAGAACGACGTCGCGATGGCCGACATCGCCGCGGCGCTGGCCCTGGAGACCCGCGACGGCGGCTTCCTGATGGCTCCCGATCCGCCCAAGGGCGAGCGGGGCGATCGCGGGGACCGGCGTGACCGTGCACCGCGCGGCGGCGGTCATTTCGCCACGTACCGCATCGCCGTCGGCCGCAAGCACAAGGTGTCGCCGGGCGCGATCGTCGGCGCGATCGCCAACGAGGGCGGCCTCACTCGCGGTGACTTCGGCAACATCAGCATCCGCGACGACTTCAGCCTCGTGGAACTCCCCAACGATCTCGACGCCGAGACGCTCGGGATGCTCAAGCACACCAAGATCGGCAAGCATCCGATCGACCTGCGCCCGGACATGGGTCCGCCGCGCGGTCGGGGAGGCGCCCGCGGATCGGCGCGCGGATACGAAGACCGCGGCCGCAAGGGCGGTTACCGCAAGGGCGGCGACAAGTTCGGCAAGCGACCGGCCCGCGTGGCCGGCCGCGGTCGCGACAGTCGCTAGGCTCACGGCGCACTGCCGCATGAGATTGACCGCTCACAGCCCAGGATGCCTGTTCTCGCAGGTGTGGGCCGTGAGCGGTCAATCTTGTGCGGCTGCTCTGTCCCATGGGGCTTTGCGAGTAGCCTTCCCCCTCAGACGCTCGAGCAGAAGCAGCCCGGCTGGTTCGCGGGAATGGGTCTGGTCGCGCCGCTGCTGATGATCGTCGGCTGAGGTTCTCGGGTTGGGGGCGGGATGATTTCGACTCGCTCCGCTCGCTCAATCAGCGGGGTCGGGGGTGTCGCTCAACGAGGCGACACCCGCCGCCGTCAGATGATCAGCGGCAGCGTCGCGGCGGCGGTTGTCGGAAGGTACAGGGTCGCCAGAGGGGTGAGCGCGGACGGTTCGGGATTCACCTCGATGATCGGCGTGCCCGCCTCCGCGGCGAGCATCGGCAGTCCCGCGGCGGGGTGGACCACCCCGCTGGTGCCGACGATGATCAGCAGATCGCAGGCCCCGACCGTCTGCGACGCTGTCAGCCAGTCGAGGTTCGGAAGCGATTCGCCGAACCACACGACGCCGGGGCGCAGACTCGCGCCGCACTCGGGGCATCGGGGGCGCACCGACTCGAGTGCGA
This sequence comes from Gordonia sp. QH-12, assembly GCF_001578675.1. Classification (NCBI taxonomy): domain Bacteria; kingdom Bacillati; phylum Actinomycetota; class Actinomycetes; order Mycobacteriales; family Gordoniaceae; genus Gordonia; species Gordonia sp. QH-12. The sequence goes on along the minus strand of NZ_KQ969302.1, from coordinate 56,345 downwards.
CGTCCGGATCCGCGCGATGCGGGCAGGCCTCGCAGCGCGGAGCCTTGAGACTGCCGTGCAGATGAGCGTCGACCGTCGACCCAGCTCGCTCGTGGAGATCGTCGACATTCTGCGTGATGACGCTGACACGACCGCCCGCGGACTCCTTCTTCCGGCCGAGCTCGGCCACCGCGTGGTGCCCGGCGTTCGGCTCCACCTCGCCAAGACGCGCCGCGCGGTCCCGATACCAGCCCCACACGAGGTCGGAGTCGCGCCGCCACGCCTCGGGCGTGGCGAGATCGGCGGGATCGTAGTTCTCCCACAGTCCGGTCAGGGCGTCGCGGAAGGTCGGAATCCCGCTCTCGGCCGACATCCCCGCGCCGGAGAAGACACAGACATGGTCTGCGGCGGCGATCAGTGCGGCTGCCTGCGACAGCGATTCGGGAGTGACAGTCCTGGTCACGACTGTGACTCCAGCGCCGATCGCAACACGGCGGCGGTCGACTCCAAGTCGCCGGCACGACGCGTCAGGAACCCCTTAGCGAAGGTCAGCTTGTCGCCTGCATGCCTGGGCACCACGTGCAGGTGCGAGTGGAAGACGGTCTGGGACGCGGCACGGCCGTCGTTCATCGCGAGATTCACTCCGTCGGCGCCGATCGCGCTCGACCGCATGGCACCGGCGATCCGCTGACCCGCGCCGAACATCTTTCCGCCGATCTCCGGATCGAGATCGGCGAGACCGGACGAGTGCTTTCGCGGGACCACCAGGGTGTGTCCCCGCGTGATCGGTGAGAGGTCGAGGAAGGCGATCACGTCGTCGTCGGAGTACACGACGTGGGCGGGGGAGACGCCGGAGACGATGCCGCAGAAGACGCAGTCGGTCATGGCACCCGAGCGTAACCGCCCGCAACGACACGAGCGCCGGGACCTCCGATGAGGGTGTCCCGGCGCTCGCGCTTGCTTCGGCTACTGGTGTCCCGAGGTGCAGGCCCAGTCGTGGATGTATCCGCCGCCCGAGTAGTACAGGGCATTCGACTCCGCGGTGTAGAGGTCAGCGCCCCACGCGTAACCCCAGTACGAACTGCTCTTGGCGATCGCGCCGCAGGCATTGCGCATCTGCACCACCACCTGGCAGTCGCTGTAGCCGCACCACGACAGGGCCGCGTTGGACGCGCTCGACCAGTCGGGATAGTCGATGGCGCGACCGGTGGCTCCGGTGCTGGGTGAGAGCGCGATGGCGCCGTAGTAGTTGGCCGCGTGGGCCGGGGCCGGCGTGATCGTGGCGGGAACGGTAAGCGCCGCACCGACACCGGCGGTCACGAGTGCCGCGGTGGCCAGGCGCTTGCGCAGGCTGATCGGACGAGTCTTCATGGTCTTCTCTTCTCTGGATCGGCGGCGATCAGCCGACCGGGCTGCGGGTCGGTTCACCGGACTTCGGTGCGTGAGACGGCTTGGCACTCGGCGACTTGACGTCGGCCGGCTTCGTGACGGTGACGGTCTTGCCCCAGTCGCTCAGGGTGACGGTCATCGAGGCACCCTTGGCGGGTTCGGAGGCGACGCGCACGACGTTGTTCTTGCCGTCCTTGGTGACCCAGACTGTCACCGGGATGTCGCCGTCGAGGCCCTTGGCCTGAGGTGAGGTTCCCGTCAGGCCCGCGAGATCCTTGGCCGGGAGGGTTCCGGTGATCTTGGTGGCCTCGACACCGTCGACGGTCTCGCTGCCCTCCTCCTTCGCTCCCTGAATGCTGCGCAGGACGTGCGGCACGCCCTCGTTGACGTCGAGGATCTTGGAGACGTCGTAGATCGACCGGCCGCTGCCGTAGTCGATGTACCCCTTGTCGTCGACGTCTGCGTACATGTGGTCGTCGACGTATACGAACGGCGCCTCGACGGACTTGCCGCCCATGTCGAGTGTCGCGGTGCCTTCGCCGACCATCTTCGGCTTGGTTCCGATGGACGCCTCGACCTCGGAGGCGTTGAGGCCCTGCAGCGAGCCCTCCACCTCGATGTCGACCTTCGCACCGGTCAGGGCGGCGGCGGTGTCGGCGGCCGCATCGAGTGAGGTGGTGGCGGCCGAGTCGGACGTGGTCGTCGAGTCGGTGTCGCCGCTGTCGCTGCTGGAGCATCCCGTCAGCGCGACGGCGGCGGTGACGACGGCTGCCGCCGAGGCAAGCGCGAATCGCTTCGAACGTTTCATGAAGTGGGATCCTCCTGATTTTCTCCCCGCAGCAGGCCCCTCCAGCGGATCTGGACGGCTGTCGCGAGTCCCTGCAACGGAACTTACAGCGATGAGTGACCTGCGCGAAGAATGAGTCGATCATCGGGATGACACGCGGAGCCCGGACCCGAATGTGATAACGGTCACGAAAATTCCTTCGGCGCTGGCCGAGGCGGTTACCCGCCGGTCTACCAGCGGGTATACCTGTCGGTCGCCGACAAACATGAGGGATGCCTCATGTTTCTGTGCGACGATTGGCCACGTTCCAGCGACGGACCATGTCCGACGTGACGCATCGACAGGAGAGCTTGTGACCCTCGACCAGCACCGCACCGGCCAGCACACCGACAGAATCGATTCCGGAAGTCTGCTCGACCGTCTCGCCGCAGGCGAGAGCTATGCGATCTGCTTCGGAGGACAGGGCGGCGCGTGGCTGCCGACGCTCACCGAACTGGTGAACGACGCCGATCTCGGCGAGACGATCGCCGGAATCGCCGACGACGCGCGCGAGGTCCTCGAGCCGGTCGCCGACGAGCTCGCCGCCGCCGGCGCCGACCGCTTCGAGCCCCTCACCTGGATCCGCGCGCACGACGAGGAACTGCCGGTTCCCAGTGAGACCGAACTGGCCGACGCGCTCGTCTCGCTGCCCGGGATCCTGCTCACCCAGCTCGCGGCCGTGTCGAACCTCGGCAAGCAGGGGCTGGACACCACGGTTCTTCCGCCCAGCGCCGTCATCGGCCACTCGCAGGGGATCCTCGCCACCGAGGCCGTGGCCGCCGACGGCCAGCTGCCGGCAGTCGCGGAGTCCGACCTGCTGGCGATCGCTCAGCTGATCGGCGCGGCGGCCACCGTCGTGTCCCGCCGGACGGGTCTGCTCGGCACCCACGAGGCCGCCCCCATGATCTCCGTCGCCGGCGTGAGCCCCGCGCAGATCGACGAACTGCTCGCCGAGTACGTCGCGGGACAGCCCGCCGACGCCACGGGGCTGCCGACCGTCGCGATCGTGAACTCCCGGCGCACCGTGGTGCTGACGGGCTCGCCGCGCCATCTCGCGGCGTTCAGTGCGCTCGCCGAGCTCCGCGCGGCCGCCGAGGCCGACGAACGCAAGCGCAAGGTCACCGGCGGCACGCCCTTCTCGCCGGTCATCGAGGACCTCAACGTCACCGTCCCCTTCCATCACCCCGATCTCGCACCGGCGGTGGAACTGGCCGTCGACTGGGCTCAGCGTTGCGGTCTGGACACCGAGCTGGTCCGCAGGCACGCCGCGGCCGTGCTCGTCGACCCGGTGAACTGGGTGGAGCTGGTGGGCGACACCGTCGACTCCGGCGCTCGCTGGGTGATCGACTTCGGACCCGCCGATCTCGCGTCGCGGCTGTCGGCGCCGAACCTGCGCGGGCAGGGCGTCGGCGTGATCGCCGCGGCCACCCGCGGCGGTCAGCGCAACCTCTTCGTCCCCGGCTCGGCTCCGGAGGTCTCGCGGCCGTGGTCGGTGTTCGCGCCGCGCCTGGTGAACCTGCCCGACGGTCGCACCGTGGTCGACACCGCGTTCACCCGTCTCACCGGCCGCTCGCCGATGCTGCTCGCGGGCATGACCCCGACCACCGTCGACCCCGCCATCGTGGCCGCGGCCGCCAACGCCGGCCACTGGGCCGAGCTCGCGGGCGGCGGTCAGGTGACCGAGGAGATCTTCGAGGGCAACCTCGCGCGTCTGCAGGAATTGCTCGAACCCGGCCGCCAGGTCCAGTTCAACTCGTTGTTCCTCGATCCGTACCTGTGGAAGCTGCAGCTGGGCGGCAACAAGCTGGTCCAGAAGGCACGTGCCAAGGGAGCGCCCTTCGACGGCGTGATCGTCACCGCGGGCATCCCCGAACTGGATGAGGCCGTCGACCTGGTCCACGAGTTCACCGAGGCCGGCCTGCACTACGTCGCGTTCAAGCCCGGCACCGTCGACCAGATCCGTCAGGTGGTCCGCATCGCCTTGCAGGTGCCGCACTTCCCGGTGATCGTCCAGGTGGAAGGCGGACGCGCCGGCGGTCACCACTCCTGGGAGGACCTCGACGACCTGCTGCTGGCGACCTACGCCGAACTGCGCGACCGTCCCAACATCGTGCTCTGCGTCGGCGGTGGCATCGGCACGCCCGAGCGTGCCAGCGAGTACCTGACCGGCGCGTGGGCCACAGCGCACGGCTACCCGGCGATGCCGCTCGACGGCATTCTGGTCGGCACCGCGGCGATGGCGACCCTCGAGGCCACCACCGCGCCCGAGGTGAAGCAGCTCCTCGTCGAGACCCAGGGCTGCGACACCTGGATCGGTGCCGGTCACGCGGAGGCGGGCATGGCCTCTGGCCGCAGCCAGCTGGGTGCCGACATCCACGAGATCGACAACTCCGCCTCGCGCACCGGCCGCCTGCTCGACGAGGTGGCCGGCGACGCCGCCGCCGTCGCGGAACGCCGCGACGAGATCATCGAGGCCCTCGCCGCGACCGCGAAGCCGTACTTCGGCGACGTCGCGACGATGACGTACCGCGAGTGGCTCGACCGCTACGCCGAACTCGCCGTGGGCAGCGCGCAGGCGCCCCTCGAGTGGGCCGACATCACCTGGGAGCAGCGTTTCTCCGACATGCTGCGGCGCACCGAGGCGCGCATGAACGAGCTCGATTCGGGTGAGTTCGTCTCCGCCTTCGCCGGCGATGTCCCGAACCCGCACGAGGCGATCGCCGAGCTGGCCGAACTGTACCCGGCCATCGACTCCGACATCCTCCACCCGGCCGACGTCGCGTTCTTCCTCGAGCTGTGCCGTACGCCCGGCAAGCCCGTGAACTTCGTTCCGGTGATCGACAAGGACGTCCGTCGCTGGTACCGCAGCGACTCGCTGTGGCAGGCGCACGACGCCCGCTACTCGGCCGACCAGGTCTGCATCATCCCGGGCACCGTCGCCGTCGCGGGCATCACCCGCGTCGACGAGCCGGTCGGCGAACTGCTGAACCGCTTCGAGGCGCAGGTCACCGCCGACCTGCGGGCCGCCGGTGAGCAGGCACGGGTGGTCGCGGCCCGCCGTCACCGCGACATCGTCCCGGAGTCGGGACCGCTCAGCGTTCTCATCGAAGCGGAGGACGTGCTGTGGGCCGGCCGACAGGTCCGCAACCCGATCGCTCTGCTCGGCGACCGCGACGCCTGGAAGCTCTACGACGGCGAGTACGCCGAACACCCCAGCGGCGCGATGGTCGCCTTCGTCCCCGATGCCGAGACGGCCGACGATGAGATCCGGCTCGACCTGGTGGTCCCGGTGTCGGGCTCGATTCTGCGCATCCCGTTCACCGGCGACCTCCGGGCGACCGACGGCGGCAGCCCTCGGATCACCACGGCCGGCGCGGCGGACGCGATGACCGAACTCCTGACCGTCGCGGCCGGCGGCTCGCTGCTCGACTCGGTCGACGGCGTCGTCACGTCGACGGTCGCCTGGAAGGCCGACTCGGTCGCCGACCACAGCGGAGCGACCGCGTCGAGCCTGCCCGGCCCGCTGACCCCGACCACGCCGGTGGCCCCGAACGGTTTCGCCGTGCCCGACACCCTCGTCGTCGCCTGCTGGCCCAGCGTCTTCAGCGTCATCGGCGCCGCCCGGACCGACGCGGGCCATCCCGTGGTCGAGGGTCTGCTGGACTTGGTCCACCTCGACCACGCGGTCGAGCTCACCGGTGAGATCCCCGCGGTCGACACCGAGCTGACGGTGACCGCCCGCCTCATCGGCGTCTCCGACACCGGCGTCGGCCGAGTGGTCGAGGTGCATGTCGAGGTCGCCGCCGCCGACGACTCTCCGATCGCGGTGCTGCGTGAGCGCTTCGCCATCCGCGGCCGGATCGGTTCGGCCGCGTTGCCCGACCCGGTCCGCGCGGGCGGCGCGGCCGCCGGTGAGCAGCCGGGAACGCGGAAATTCCTGCGCTCGGCCTCGCTGACCGCACCGGCCCGCATGAACGGATTCGCCGTGGTCTCCGGAGACCGCAACCCCATCCACACCGACGCGCTGGCGGCCCGCCTGGCCGGCTTGGGCGATCCGATCGTCCACGGCATGTGGCTCTCGGCCGCGGCCCAGCAGGTGCTGGCGGCGGGCGACCGGGAGAACCCGGTTCCCGCTCCGCGCGCCATCCGCGGCTGGACCGCCCGCTACCTCGGCATGGTCCGGCTCGGCGACACCGTCGACATCCGCATCGACCGCGTCGGCATGGATGCCGGTCGGGAGACCGTCGAACTGACCGCCAAGGTCGACGGCGAACTGGTGATGGCGGCGACCGCGCTGCTGGACGCCCCGCGCACGGTGTACGCCTTCCCGGGTCAGGGCATTCAGCACAAGGGCATGGGCCTGGAGGCGCGCTCGCGCTCGGCGGCCGCCCGCGAGGTCTGGGACCGCGCGGACAAGCACACCCGCGAGGCGCTCGGCTTCTCGATCCTCGCAGTGGTGCGCGACAATCCGACCACTCTGGTGGCGAAGGGCACCACGTACCACCACCCCGACGGCGTGCTCTTCCTGACGCAGTTCACCCAGGTCGCGATGGCGACGCTCGGTGTCGCGCAGATCGCCGAGCTCCGTGAAGCCGGGGCCTTCGTCGAGGGATCCATCACCTGCGGTCACTCGGTGGGCGAGTACAACGCGCTCGCCGCCTGCGCCGGCGTGCTTCCGCTCGAGGCGGTGCTCGAGGTGGTGTTCCAGCGCGGTTCCGCGATGCACCACCTGGTTCCGCGCGACGAGCAGGGCCGTTCCGACTACCGCATGGCCGCCATCCGGCCCAGCCAGTTCGGTCTCAAGGACGCCGACGTCGAGGAGTTCGTCGCGTCCGTCGGCCGCGAGGTGGACGAGTACCTCGAGGTGGTGAACCTCAACCTGCTCGGTTCGCAGTACGCGATCGCCGGTACCGTCCGCGGACTGGAGCGGCTGGAGGCCGAGATCGTCCGCCGCGTCGAGGAGTTCGGAGGCAAGCGCGCCTTCATCCTGGTGCCCGGCATCGACGTGCCGTTCCACTCCACGGTGCTCCGCGCCGGCGTGCCCGAGTTCCGCGGCAAGCTCGAGGAACTCCTGCCCGCCGACATCGATCCCGACATCCTCGTCGGCCGCTACATTCCGAACCTGGTGCCTCGGCTGTTCAACCTGAGCCGCGAGTTCGTCACCGAGATCGCCGGACTGGTGCCGTCCGATCCGCTCGACGCGGTGCTCGCCGAGTGGGACTCGTGGGCCGCACGGCCCTTCGAGCTGACGCGCGTCATCCTGATCGAGCTGTTGGCTTGGCAGTTCGCCAGCCCGGTCCGCTGGATCGAGACGCAGGATCTGCTGTTCACACCGGCTGCCGACGGCGGCCTGGGCATCGACCGGTTCGTCGAGGTGGGCGTCAAGAACGCCCCGACGCTCTCCGGCCTGGCCCGCAACACCCTGAAGCTGCCCGACTACGCGGCAGCCGCCGCCGAGGTGCTCAACGCCGAGTCCGACGCAGCGGTGCTGCGCGCGGAGGACTCCGCACCCGAGCCGGTCGAGGACGACGTGGTGCAGGAGGCGCCGGCGGAGACTGCTGCCGCCGCGGCTCCGGCACCGTCGGCTCCCGCTCCGGCTCCGGCGGCTGCCGCCGGGCCCCGACCGGACGACATCGCGTTCGGCCCGGCCGACGCGGTGCGCGCGGTGATCGCCCTGTGGACCAAGATGACGCCGGCGCAGATCGGCCCGGCCGACACCATCGAATCGCTGTGCGACGGCGTGTCGTCCCGGCGCAACCAGCTGCTGCTCGACATCGGCACCGAGCTCGGACTCGGAGCCATCGACGGTGCGGCCGAGGCCGACATGGGGGCGCTCGCGTCCACGGTCAGCACCCTGGCCCGCGGTTACAAGCCGCTCGGCGACGTGCTCACCGACGCCGTCGGCGACCAGATCCGCAAGATCGCCGGTCCCATCGGCAAGCGCGCCTCGTACATCACCGATCGCGTGACCAACGCCTGGCAGCTGGGGGAGGGCTGGGGTCGGCACACGCTGGTGGCCGTGGCCCTCGGCTCCCGCGAGGGCGTCAGCGTCCGGGGCGGCGACTTGGGTGATCTGCTCGATGGCGCGGTCGGCTCGGCCGCCGACTTCGACGCGCTGATCGACCGCGCGGTCCGCAGCGTCGGCCAGGCCCGCGGCATCGCCGTGGAACTGCCCGCCGCGGCCTCGGCGTCCGGCGGGACGGTCGACGCGGCGGCGCTCGGCGAATTCACCGAGCAGATCACCGGCCCGAGCGGCGTCCTGGCACGCACTGCGCACACGATCCTCGATCAGCTGGGGCTGACCGATGTGGTCGACGCCTCGCAGGCCGAGACCGACCCCACCGCTGAGCTGGCCGACCTGGTCAGCAGCGAGCTCGGCTCCGACTGGCAGCGGACCGTCGCCCCGGCGTTCGACGCCGAGCGCGCGGTGCTGCTCGACGACCGCTGGGCCACCGCCCGCGAGGATCTCGCCCGCCTGTGGCTGGACTCCGAGGAGGACGTCCACGGACGTCATCACGAGCTGGCCGAGGCGATGACCGGTGCGGGCGACCAGGTCGCCGAGCACGCCACCTGGTGGCAGGGCAAGGCCCTGGCCCTCGGATACAGCGAGCACGCCGATGTGTACGGTGCCATCGCCCACGCGGCCCAGCTGCCCGAGCCCGGCCGGTTCGCCGACGACATCGCCGTCGTCACCGGTGCGTCGAAGGGATCGATCGCCGCGGCCGTGGTCGGCGAGCTGCTCGCCGGCGGCGCGACGGTGGTCGCGACCACCTCGCGCCTCAACAGCGACCGGATGGACTTCTACAAGGAGCTCTACCGCACTCACGCACGGCACGACGCCGCGCTGTGGGTGGTGCCGGCCAACCTCGCGTCGTACGGCGATGTGGACGGACTGATCGAGTGGCTCGGCTCCGAACAGACCGAGAACCTCGGTGCCAGCACTGCCGTCGTCAAGCCGGTGATGCGCCCGACGCTGCTGTTCCCGTTCGCCGCGCCGCGGGTGGCGGGCGATCTCACCGACGCCGGTTCGCGCGCCGAACTGGAGATGAAGGTGCTGCTGTGGTCGGTGGAACGGCTGATCGCCGGTCTGACGGCCATCGGAGCCGACCACGACATCGACGCCCGTCTGCACGTGGTGCTGCCGGGATCGCCGAACCGCGGCATGTTCGGCGGTGACGGTGCCTACGGCGAGGCCAAGGCCGCGCTCGACGCGCTCGTCACCCGGTGGGGCGCCGAGGAGTCCTGGAACAAGCGGACCACCCTCGCGCACGCCCTCATCGGCTGGGTGCGCGGCACCGGACTGATGGGCCACAACGACGGACTCGTCGAGGCCGTCGAAGCCGCGGGCGTCAAGACCTGGAGCACGCCCGAGATGGCCGCGGCCCTCGTCGAACTGTGCTCGGAGCAGGCGCGTGAGAAGGCGGTCGCCGAGCCGCTGATCGCCGATCTGACGGCCGGGCTCGACCCGGAGAAGATCGATCTGCGGGCCCTGGCGGCTGCTGCCGCCGAGGCACAGACCGAGGACGGCCCTGAGGATAACGGCGGTGAGGACAACGGCGCTGCGAGCACCGCGGGCGTCACGGTGGCGGCGCTTCCCGCGCCGGCCCGCGCCGACGTCCCGATCGAGCACGCGTGGCCCGAACTCGATTCGCGCCCCGAGGATCTGGTGGTCATCGTCGGCGCAGGCGAGGTCGGCCCCTACGGCTCGGCACGCACCCGATTCGAGATGGAGGTGGACGAGAAGCTCTCGGCCGCAGGCGTCCTCGAACTGGCGTGGACCACGGGTCTGGTGACGTGGGAGGAGACCCCGAAGGCCGGCTGGTACGACGTCGAGTCCGGTGAGCCGGTCGCCGAGTCGGAGATCGCCGAGCGCTATCACGACGCCGTCGTCGAACGGTGCGGCATCCGCCGCTACGCCGACGAGGGGGCGATGGTCGACAACACCTCGCCGCTGCTGGAGTCGGTGTTCCTCGACCAGGATCTGACCTTCACCGTCCCGAACGAGGCCGCGGCCCGCGAGTTCGTCTCGGCCGACCCCGAACGCACCCGGATCGCACCCAACGCCGAGACCGGCGACTGGACGGTCACCCGCCTGGCGGGCACCGAGATCCGCGTCCCGCGCCGTGCGAGCCTGTCGCGCACCGTCGGCGGCCAGATCCCGACCGGTTTCGATCCGGTCCGCTGGGGCGTCTCTCCGGACATGGCCGAGTCGGTCGACCGCGTCGCCCTGTGGAACCTGGTCGCGACCGTCGACGCCTTCGTCACCGCCGGCTTCTCGCCGTCGGAGCTGATGCGCTGGGTGCACCCGGGTCTGGTCGCCAACACTCAGGGCACGGGCATGGGCGGCATGACGTCGATGCGGTCGCTGTACGTCGACACCCTGCTCGGGGAGTCGAAGGCCAACGACATCCTGCAGGAGGCGTTGCCCAACGTGGTCGCCGCGCACGTCGTGCAGTCGTACATCGGCAGCTACGGCGCGATGATCCACCCGGTCGCCGCGTGCGCCACCGCCGCCGTCTCGGTGGAGGAGGGCGTCGACAAGATCCGCCTCGGGAAGGCACTCTTCTCGGTCGCCGGCGGATTCGACGACCTCGGCATCGAGGGCATCGTCGGATTCGGTGACATGTCGGCGACCGCCGACTCGGCCAAGATGACTGCCAAGGGCATCGACGACCGACGGTTCTCCCGAGCCAATGACCGCAGGCGCGGCGGCTTCGTCGAGTCGGCCGGCGGCGGCACGGTGCTGCTGGCGCGCGGCGATGTGGCAGCTCAGCTGGGACTGCCGGTCCTCGGCGTGGTGGCCTGGGCTCAGAGCTTCGGCGACGGCGTCCACACCTCCATCCCGGCGCCGGGACTGGGGGCGCTCGGCGCGGCCCGCGGCGAGAAGGCCTCGCCGTTGGCGTCCGCGCTGTCAGCCCTGGGGGTGAGCCCGGACGACGTGGCAGTGGTGTCCAAGCACGACACCTCCACCCGCGCCAACGATCCGAACGAGTCCGAACTCCATGAGCGTCTGGCCGAGGCGATCGGCCGCAACACCGGCGCGCCGCTGTTCGTCGTCTCGCAGAAGTCGCTGACCGGTCACGCGAAGGGCGGTGCGGCCGCCTTCCAGCTGATCGGCCTGTGCCAGGTGCTCCGCGACGGCGTCATCCCGCCGAACCGCAGCCTGGACTGCGTCGACGAGAAGATGCGAGAGTACCCGCACCTGGTGTGGCCGCGCGAGACCCTGCGCATGGGCGGACGCTTCCCGCTCAAGGCCGGACTGCTGACCTCGCTGGGCTTCGGTCACGTCTCGGGTCTCATCGCGGTGGTGCATCCGGAGGCGTTCGTCGCCACTCTCGACGAGTCCGAGCGGGCGACGTACCGCGAGCAGAGCGCCCGGCGTCTGCGCGACGGCCGTCAGCGTCTGCTGCAGGCGATGTGCGGCGGCGATGCGATGTACCAGCGTCCCGCCGACCGCCGCCTCGGCGACGGTGACGAGCACGAGACCGAAGCCGGGCTCCTGCTCGATCCGGAGGTCCGCCTCGGTGACGAGGGCGCTTACGCCGTGGACGGTCTCGCCCGGTGAGCATCGTCGGGGTCGGCATCGACATGGTGTCGGTGCCGGAGTTCGCCGAGCAACTCCGCACTCCGGGCTCCTCGTTCGGCGCTCACTTCAGCGTGGGGGAGCGGCGTGATGCGGCCGAGCGCACCGGCGACGAGGCGCGTCACCTCGCGGCCCGCTGGGCTGCGAGGGAGGCGGTCGTGAAGGCGTGGTCGTCGAGCCGGTTCGGCTTGGCGCCGCTCCTTCCGGAGTCCGCGGTCAACGACGTCGAGGTGCAGTCGGACGCTCACGGACGCCCGCGGATCCGGCTGCACGGCGACATCGCCCAGGCACTCGCGGGACTGTCGATCCACGTATCGCTCACCCACGACGGCGACATGGCCGCCGCCGTGGCGATCCTCGAGGATCGAGGCGAGAGCTAGCTCCGGCCGGAGACCTCTTCGAGCATGAGATAGCCGCCGAGCATCCGCTTGAGTTCGTACACGGTCATCTCATGATCGTGACCGTCCTGGACCGAGAAGCTCAGCAGCGAGTACGCGGTGTGGACCAGCACCTGGGCCATCATCGCCCGACGGTCGCGCTGATCCGGCGTCAACGGCGCCAGGATCCGCGCGACCTGGTCGGCGAGGATCCCTTCGTTGATCGAGGCCGTCGCGCGCGTCGCGGGGGTCGACTGCACGGCCAGCCACACCGCGCGGCGCGAGGGATCGGTGCGCCACAGTTCGGCGAGGTGGTCGAGGAACTTCTCCAGCAGCTCCGGCCACTTGAGTGACGGGATCTCCGAGGCGAACGAGGTGAGTTCGTCGCGCACCGCGCTCGAATCGTTGCGGTCCAGTTCGCAGACCACCACGTACTTGTTCGCGAAATACTGGTAGATGGTGCCGATCGGCAGTTCGGCGCGTGCGGCGATCTGCTCGCATGTCAGCGATTCGAAGCCGACGTCGATGAGCACCTCGCGGGCCGCGGTGAGGATCGACTCGAAGGTGCGCCTGCTCCGTTCCTGGGTGGGCCGCTTGCGGGGGACGAGCGGTTCCGGGGAACTGATGTCGGACGTCGAATGCTCGGACATGAAGTGATGCCGGGGTCGATCAGATCGACAGGTCGCGGCGCAGCTTCGCGACATGGCCGGTCGCGCGCACGTTGTACTGCGCGGCACCGATGGTTCCGTCCTCGTTCACCAGGAAGGTGGAGCGGATGACGCCGTTGACGATCTTCCCGTACAGCTCCTTCTCACCGAAGGCGCCCCACGCGGCGAGGACCTCCTTCTCCGGGTCCGACAGCAGCGGGAACGTGAGCTGATCCCGCTCGACGAACTTGGCCAGCTTCTCCGGCTTGTCGGGCGAGACACCGATGACGTCGATGCCCTCGTCGTTCAGTTCGGCCAGGTTGTCGCGGAAGTCGCAGGCCTGTTTGGTGCATCCGGGCGTCATCGCGGCCGGGTAGAAGTACACGATCACCTTGCGGCCGGCGTAGTCCGAGAGCGAGACCGGCTTGCCCGTCGAGTCGGGAAGAGTGAACGCAGGGGCCTTGTCTCCGACCGAAAGTCGTCCATTGGCAGACATACGGCCAGGCTATCGGATTCGGATCGACGTCTGACTCTGTAGGCTCAGAACCGTTGTGTACTCGCGCAGCGTACAGCCGTCTATACGTCCCGACAGATCACGGAGGATCGCAGTGGCCGACGAAACCGCACGCATCGAGCAGGAGATCACGAAGGCCCGCGAGGAACTCGCCGGCACGCTCGACCAGCTCGTGGAGCGAGCTAATCCGCAGCGGCTGGCCGACGACGCCAAGACCAAGGCCGTCGCCATCGTGAGCCGTCCGCCGGTCAAGTACGGACTCATCGCCGTCGGAGCGCTCGTCGCGGTCGTGGTGGTGCGCAAGATCCTCCGCTGAGCCGCGCGTGCTGCAACCGCGGAAGATGACGCGAAACTGCATCTGACCAGCCGATTTTTAATCTCGGCAACCATGGTGTTAATGTTTTCTCCGCAAGGCCGCAGCGGCGCAGACCGCCACGGCGATGCAGCAAGGCCAAGCGCCATTAGCTCAATTGGCAGAGCAGCTGACTCTTAATCAGCGGGTTCGGGGTTCGAGTCCCTGATGGCGCACCACGGAGCCCCCGTCTGGACCATTCGGTCCGGCGGGGGTTTCTTGTACTCCAAGCACCCATCCCGCAGGGATGCGCGTCAGCATCTCGATTCGGCGGGCGATCGCGACAATGTCGCGGGGCTTCGCACGGTCAGTTTCCCATGCTGCGATTGACCCTGACTTAACTCCGATCGCTTCCGCGAACGCACGCTGGTCCAGGCCTGAGATCGACCGTGCCTTGCGCACCTTGTCTCCGAACGTCCACTCCGGGTAGACGTATGCATCGCCCGCGTCAACAGTCATGCCCAAACTATGGCATACATGCGCAAACTTGCGCAAGCACCGAAGTATGACGATGGATTGCCCGAAGGGGCCTTGACGCTCTAGAAATAAGCATGCTTAACTCTGCCGTATGCAAAGTGAGCATGCTGAAGAAGAAACAGACTGGCTGAGTGTAGGTCAGGCAGCCGCCTTTCTCGGCGTCTCCTCGGACACTATTCGCCGCTGGGAGGGCGCAGGGAAGCTCACTGCGTTCAGGACGCCGACAGGGCACCGACGGTTTGATCGGTCCAAACTCGCCGAGATCCGGTCCGGTGGTGAGGCGTGAACCAGCAGGATCGCGTCAACAGTGCGGCCGAGAGCGCACGTTCGGCCGCCGCCTCGGCGCGGTCTGCAGCCGAGTCAGCAGCTTCGGCCGAGAGTGCCGTACAGGCCGCCCGTCGCGTCTACGCCACGCCGGGCGTCGCGCCCCGCAGGAACGCAATGAAGATCCCGACCCAGCTATCTGGCCTCGAGGTCGATGATGCGGCGTTCCAAGTCGGCCACGGCGTCGACGACGTAGCGGTCGGCCACGCCAACGTACAGATCGAGGGTCCGATTGTCGTCGTCCATGCGAAGTGCTCGGAGCTTGTCCACGAGGGCCTGCGTCGTTGGCAGGTCATCCGGAACTTCTGGCAACTGCGGGTGAGCCATCCCAATTCTCCTTGCGTTGCGCGGGTTGCAGCCCGCTTGCTCGCCGTCGCGATCCTTGCCGCGGCGGTCTGCTTGCAGCGTAAGGCGCGGCACCGGCGGCAATCACCCGCCGTCGGTGCCGTTTCCCCGTCCGGAGGTCAGCAATGACTTTCGGGCTCCTCGCAGTTGCATTCCTCGCGCTGTTCGCGGTCGTCGGCATCTGTATCGCACTCACCCCGCCGCCACGCCCCTGAGCCCCCTGGCCCCGCCGGGGAAGCGGGGCCAGGGCCTTCCTCCCTCCCATCCACTACCTCCCGAGAGGACTTCACCCGCAATGAGCGATGATCTGACCTTCTTCCTCCTCCTGGCCGCCGCATCGATCCTGGCCGGTATTGCGTACGCGCTGACGATGTGGCTGCTGCGTGCGATCGCCGACGACCGGCGCGATGACGGGCCAGCCGACTGGCATCCGATGCTCGTTCACGACGGCGACCTCCGCGAGTCCAAGGAGGTGTTCTGATGGATTGGGCGCTACTGGGGCTCGCGACCGTGATCAATCTCTGCTCGTTCGGGCTGCTCGCGTACTCGCGCCGGATCCGCCGCGAGACGCGATCGATGGAATCGGACGCCGTCAAGGAGCGACTCGTTCAGGAACTGAAGGCGATGCTGCCGTCGGAGCTGCGGAAGATGGCCGCCGACGCGCCGTACGCCGGAGCCATCATCACCGTCGGCCCCGATCCCGACGGCGCCCCGGGGTCGGTCAACTCGCATGTCCTCTGCGATCCGTCGGCCATGGAGCCGCACGAGCTCGCCGAGGCGCTGCGGGACATCTCGCTCAAGCTCGATGGGCAGTTGTCATGAGCAGCGCTGACCGCTACGGCGAAATCGCCGACAACATCCGCGTCGCAACGTCGACCGACTATCGCAACCGCGACGAGCGCGAAGGCCGGCTGCTGCGCGCACTGCGGGCGCACGTCTCCAACGACGGCGTCGACGTTCAGCTCGCCTACTACGACGCCGGTGCCGACAGCTGCGCCATCCGAGTCACCAAACTCGGCGCCGAACCGGGTAGCGACCGCATCATCCTCGAGGAGAGCGATGACCCGGTCGAGATGCTGGACCGGGCGCTCGACCGGATCTCACGCGAGGACTGGTCATGACGCTCGGCAACGTGGACGAGCCCGTCGTTCGCACCTGCCCCGTCTGCTGGCGGCTGATCTACGTTCGCAAGACCGTCTTCACACACCTCGACACCGCGGGTCGACGCTGCCAGATGTCGAACCGGCGCCCGGTCGAGGGTGTGCCTGTGGGCCGCCGTGCTGAGGCGGTATTCGGATGAGCGACTTCCACCGGGTCTTCGTACCGTCGCCGAAGCAGATCACACGGTGCCGCGGCTGCCGTCGTCCGATCTTCTTCGCGATCACACCGGACGATCGGCGGATTCCGATCGACGAGAAGCCCACCAGCGACGGGAACCTCTACCTCGCAGGCGTCAGCAGTCCGACCGCGATCGTCGTCCGTCCAGGTCAGGCGGCGGGTATGCGCGAGGCGGGGATTCCGACCTACCGCGCTCATTTCGCGACGTGTCCCAACGCCGACGACTTCCGCAAGAAGGCGAGGGCACGCCGATGAGTAAAGAGCCGATCAGAGTGGGTGAAAACGGGTTTCGAACGGCCAGAATTATGACCGAGGTGCGCAAGCAGAGGCGCGTCACCTTGCGTCAACTGGCTCTGAAGTTGGAAGCGGCCGGTCACCCAATCCACTATTCCTCGCTGAGTCAGATGGCAACCGGTAGGCGCCGAATCGACGTCGACGACCTGGTCGCACTCGCTGATGTCCTCGACGTCGCGCCATCGGATCTCCTCGAGAGTTCCGACTCGGTCACCACCTGCGTAGCCGACGTGACGACCGTCCGCTACCGCGACTTCTCCCCCAGGCTGCAGGACCCCGCGCCGAAACAGATCGAGGGCGAGGTCCTGCTCGACGACCCGATCTATCTGCGCGTCGAGACGGCCGACGACACCTACCTGATTCCACACGTGAACGTCATCTCGATCCGCACCCACCACGAACCCGAAGAGAGCGAGCAGTGAGCAGATTCCAGGCCCCGATGAAGCGCCGGAACACCGGCAAGGGGCACTACTACGTCGATGCCAACGGCGACCGAATCCCGGGCGTCACGACGATCCTCGGTGACGGCCTGCCGAAGAAGGCCTTGATCAACTGGGCCGCCAACGCCACCGCCGAGTACGCGATCGACCACTGGGACGAGCTAGGCGACATGAAGGCCTCCGAGCGACTCAAGAAGATGCAGGGCGGCCGCTACGGCATCACCGACAAGGCCAAGAAGCGCGGCACCGAGGTCCACGGCTACGCCGAGCGTCTGATCCAGGGGGAGAAGGTCGAGGGGGTGCCTGACCTGCTGAGGGGTCACGTTGAGGCCTACGCGCGATTCCTGGACCAGTTCGACGTCCAGCCCGTCGTCGTCGAGGCCTCGGTCGTCAACTACACGGTCGGCTACGCCGGAACGCTGGACATGATCGCCGACATTCTCGACCCGAGGACACGCGAACACGTCCGGATCCTCGCCGACATCAAGACCAACGAGAAGGGCATCTACGGCGAGACTGCCCTACAGCTCGCCGCCTACCGGTATGCCGAGTTCCTGTCCGAGGGCGACGGCGGCGAAGAGAGGCCGATGATCGAGGTCTCGCATTGCGCCGCCATCCACGTCACCAGTGACTCGGCCGAGCTGATCCCGGTGACGGCCGAGCGTCAGCAGTTCCTCGACTTCCGCTACGCCCGCGAGATCCGCCGCTTCGACGCAGAGTCCCGCGACCTCGTCGGCGCCCCGATGGACCCGCCCCGCGAGACGACGATCGCCTCCATCGAGTGGAAGGCGGCGAAGTGATCAGGCTGAACCGACGCAAGATCGGCGTCGAGCATAACGAGCTGGACATGCTCGCCGACCGGCTGCACGAGGACGGCGAGAAGCGGCTCGCCATGCAGTACAGGAGCCTCGCCGAGCGAGAGCAGGCAACGTACGCAGCCCTGCGCAGTCTCGGTCACCACGTCGTCGAAGAGCTCCACATTCCAGACCCTCCGCCGGGCGATCGCTGGCCAATCGGCGCGGACCTTGCCGACTGGCTTCTCAAGAACGGTTGGCGCCCACCGGAATCGTTCGAAAACCGACTGATGGAGGTCGATGGCAATGACTGAACCAGATGCTGCCACGACGACGCTGACCCTCGACCAGCAGCAGCGCGCCGAAGCGCTCGACCGGGCACGAGGGGTTCTGACGACGCGATCCGGGCTAGTCGGCAGCACCGGCCCCGACGCGATGGACCTCGTCAACGTCGCCACCTACATCGTCACCGGCGACGACCCGTGGCCCCCGACGACCGACGCAACCGCCACCCGTACCACCGAAGGAGACCACCAGTGAGCAATGAGATCGCCCAGTACGGCGGAAACGCGCCGAGCCCCTTCCAGCCCAATCAGACAGTCGTTCGCGCGTCGCAGCAGCCGGATCAGATGGCACGCCTGCGCGAGTGGGCCGAGCTGTACATCCAGATCGGCGAAGCCGCCAAGTACCTCGCCGCAACCGACTTCGTCCCGGCAGGCCTGCAGGGCAAGCCCGAAGCCGTCGCCGCTGCGATGATGAAGGGCTCCGAGTTGGGCATCGATCCACTGGATGCGCTGCAGAACATCCACGTCGTCAAGGGCAAGGTCGGTTTCGCCGCCGAATTCATGCGGCGACGGATCATCGAGGCCGGCCACGAGATCCGGATCAAGGAATCGACCGATACCCGCTGTGTCATCGAGGGGCGTCGCAAGGACTCCGAGGAGTGGCAGCGCGTCACGTTCACCGCGGACAACGCCAAGACCGCGGGCATCGACATCAAGGCCTATCCCGCAGACAAGCTCGTCGCGCGCGCGAGCTCGCGCCTGTGCCGCCGCGTGTTCCCCGACGTCCTCGGCGGATCCCTGATCATCGAGGACGTCATCGACGGCGAGATCATCGCCGACCCGACCTCGACGGAGGATGGCGTGCAGCGCGCCGTCGAGTCCGCTCCGATCCAGCGCAAGACGAGCCCCCGCAAAGCCGCGGCGAAGAAGGCTGCCGCCGCACCGAAGAAGGCGACGGCTGCGCCGGTCAACGATCCCGGCGACCAGCCGCCGCTCCCGGGTGACGACCCGGCGCCAGCAACGACTGCCGCAAGTTCGGCAACGGAATCGGTAACCGAGGTGGGGCAGAACTCGCAGGGCGAGGAGGCGATCACCAAGCCGCAGCTGGCGAAGCTACACGCGATGATGACGAAGTTCGACCTCGGCGACCGCGCCGCAGGCCTGACTTGGCTGTCGGAGAACCTGAAGCGGGAGATCACCACCAGCAAGGACATCTCGAAGGCCGAGGCGCACTCACTCATCGAGCAGTTCGAGCGATGGGAAGCCGAGGACGCGGCGAAGGGGCAGCAGTAATGGCCGCCCGGCAGCCCAAGGATCGGGGCCTCTGATGGGCTACCGAACCCCGCCGTGGCGTCCGGGCCGCGAACTCGTCGGTCCGGTCGTCTACTTCCGCAACCAGTACGCGGTCCCGGTCGATCGCACGCCGCCCCGCGACACCGTCGACGGCGACCGCTGGGCGAAGTGCACCGACCACCACCTCGCGTGCGACTGCCGCGAGGCCGAGCTCGGCGAGCAGCTGCGCGAGCTGCGCTCGGAGCTGGACCTGATCAAGCACAAGCTGACGGCCGCGACCGAGGGGCATCCGACGTTCGTCGAGGAGCGATACGGCAGCCAGCGTCGCCGCGACCTCGAATGCCAGTGCACGGGCTGCTCCGTCACACGAGCCCTCGCACACACCGCGGCAGTCCGCCTCTACGACAACACGATCCAGATCTGAAAGGCCTCTCACGATGACGAAGTACGACGGCAACGACGTCCCGATCGAATACCACCAGCCGCCCGACGACATCCCGAAGGCCAACGCGCCGATCTTCGAGGAGGAGCCGTCGACCGCGAAGGTGAAGATCATCGGCGGCATGAGCGAGCACGCGTTGCAGAACCCGCCGCGGATCGGCGAGAAGCGCATCTACTGGGTTGAGGCGTTCTGCAAGAAGCACGAACTCGATCACGTTGACGGTGAGACGCGCCTGGTGTGCGTGATGGAGCACTCCTCGATCTACGAGAAGGGCAAGGTCCCGATCGTCGACGAGAAGAAGGGCGAGCCAGGTCTGTTCGACGACCACGACGAGATGGAGACCGTCGACAACTCCGTCACCACTCCGGCCGCTGACGAGGAGGACGAACGGGGCGCTGAACTGTCGGCCGTGCCGCCACTCGAGTTCTCGGAGGAATCATGACCGCCACCGAGGAACGGGCCGAGGCCCGCCTGAAGGTACTGCTGACGGTGAACACCGCTCTCGCAGCGATTGCGACTGCCGGGTTCTACTCACTCTTGGTTCTCGCTCACGGACATTCGCTGTTCATGTTGTGGGTCTACATCCTCGTGCTCGTGGCGCTCTCGTGCGCACGAATCGCCTTCGTCCGGGCGCATCTGCCGAAGCGAGAGGCCCACTGATGAGCATCTCGAATACGGCTACCTGCCAGTGCCCGAAGCGCCCGCGGTTCGCGATTCTGCGACCACGTGATTGGCAGTGCCCGACGTGCGGCCAGTCGTGGTTCTCGGTGTGGCACTGGAACGGGCGCACCTGGGGCTGGGAATGGCTCCCGGCAGGAAAGGCGGGGCAGGCATGAGCGAGCACACTTCACACGACGCCGAGTTCTGGGCGGCCCGGCCGCGATCGATCGACACCTACACGGTCAGGGAGTGCGTTGAGACAGAGCGCGGCGACTACCAGATATCGACGACGAACGGCATCGGCTTCATCCGGTCGAAGGCAGACGTCGGCGCACCTCTTGCGCCCGGTGCCGAGTTCGATCTCGAGACGGTGAACATCTCGATCATCACCGGCTTCCGAGTCGATGGTCGGTGGCGATTCCGGCTCACGAACCAGGACTTGGCTCGTGAGGCCCGTGAGCGCACCGAAGCGTTCCGGCGGAAGCAGGTCGAGCAGCTCGAGGCGAACAAGGCGAAGTGGTGGGCGGTTGAGCAGTCCTTACCGGGATGGATTCGCGCGCGCATCAATCGGTTCCGCGAGGCTGCCGGCGAGAAGTTCCTCCTCGAGGGGTGGGGGTACGAACTCGCGATCGCCCAGCTCGCCGTGGCCTATGCCGCCGACGATCACGCCGAGGTCGACCGCCTCGCCCGTGAGCTCGGCACGTCCGGCAATCAGCACGACTTCGCGAAGTCGCTCGCCGCGGCGCACGAGGCCGGGGACGACGAGGCCATCGCGCAGTCGGTTGCCGGGCTGGCTCCGATTACCGGATCGGCGGACTACTCATGACCACCACCGAAGACCTGTACCAGCAGGCGATTGACAAGTACCGGGAAATCCGCGACGAGCATTACGAATGGAGGCCATTAACCGACCCGAGGCACCTGGACGCCGGGGTCCGCGCTGTTGTTGACCTCGTACTACTCGCCACCCGTGACGAGCCGACCGCTGATGGCGAGGCCCTGGCGCAACTGGTCCGCGACGTCCGAGATGGACGGTCACATGTGACGATCGACGGCGTGCTGATCGCGCCGTGTGATGATCGCGGGCTGGTGGAGGCTCGCCACGCGCAGGAGCCGCAGCCGTGGGAGGTGCTGCGGCAGGCCGCGCAGGTCGGCTATGACTTTGTAGGTCCGAGGCCCTGGCACGAGGCCGCGACCAGTCTCGCTGACCGACTCGAAGCCGAGCACCGTGCTGAGCAGGAGAAGAAGGCTGCTGCGGAGGCTGAGCGGGAGAAGCTAATCAAGGAGGCCGCTCGCACTATGGCGGCTGAGCACAACCCTGACACCGAGTGGGATGTTCTTACTGAGCGCACGAAGGAATCGTTTATCGCCTCTGCTCGCGCCCTCTGGGACGCCAATTTCCTGTCTGCGCCGGAGTCGGACGGCGGTGCAGCAGCATGATTACGCTCGACGTGCATCTCATTCAGCATGAACGGGATGCAGACGGCGACTGTGTTTGCGGTGCGACCATGTTCAGCACGGAGGAACATGCCGAGCATGTAGCCGACACCTGGCGTGAGGCTCGCACGGTACAGACCGTTGAAGAACTCGATGCGCTACCGGTCGGGACGATCCTTCGGTGCGGGTATGGGCGCGTGTGGGAGAAGCTCGCCGGTCATCGGCGATTCTCCGGCATGGAGGTCGGCAAGGACCTCGGCGTGCCCGCTCTCGTCGTGTGGACGCCCGAGGACGGTGCGGCATGAGCGGGCAGAACGCGCGGGACGTGATCGCCGAAGCGCTGTACGTGCGCGCCAATCACCCAGTGCCCGAAAACGAGGCGAGGACGGCTTGGCGAGACTACGCCCCAGACAACCTGACCCGGCTCCGGTACCTCCACATGGCGGACGCGGCACTCGACGGACTCACCGCCGCAGACTTCACAGTCGTGGAGCTGCCCGAGCCGAGTCGCACGTACGGCAACCGAGAGGCGAAGTGGACCGACCGGAGTTCGTTCTCGGAGCCGGGATACCTCAAGTGGTCAGTCGGCGTCACGGAAGGCGGTATCCCGTTCGCGTCCGCCCGATCCTTCGCCGACGCGATCAATGTCGCTGACGCGCTCGCGCGAACTGGGACGGTGCACCTGCGCAAGAAGAAGCCTCAAGCAGCCGAGGGGATGATGACCGTCACCCGCACCGAGGAGGGCGTCGAGCCGCCGCTGAACCCCGACTGGTCGCCGCTGGCAAAGCTCCGATGGAAGGCGGCCCTGGTCGCCCTGGACACCGGGCTGAGCGTTCGCGTGCACCACGCGAACGTCACGAATGGTGGTGCCCCGATTCCGGGGTTGTACGGCTTTCTGGTCGGGCAGACCATCTCCGTGTCTGCGTTCAGGTTCGAGGACGCGTGGGCTTTTCTGAACGGCGTCAGTGCCGGGGCACGAGCAGCGAGGCGCCGCGCAGCCGCGCAGCGAGGCCGGCCATGAGACACACGTTCACCTGCCGTCACTGTGGCAAGCCGATCACCGCCCGCATGGGAGTCGGCCGGACGACCGTTTGGGTCCACATCCCGGCTCGCGGCGGCGCGTACTACCAGCGCTGCGAGGGCACCACCACCGCCGAGCCGAAGGAGGGCTGATCAATGGATCTTAAGCACTACCCCGCTGGCGACGGGCCGTTCACCTTCGACCGGTCACGGACGTACGACCCGACGCGACGCTACGACAAGCCGGACGGGCTCTGGGTCTCAGTCAAGGGCGACGACGACTGGCAGCAGTGGACTCAGCGCGAAGAGTTCTCCGTCGACTCGACGGTCGACGAGAACGAGCACACCGTCACCCTCGCCGACACTGCCCAGCTGCTGACCGTCGGAACGGTCGCCCACATCGACGCATTCACGGCTGAGTACGGGCTCCCGGGCCTCGCGTACGACATCCCTGACGGGTGGCGCATCGACTGGCCACGCCTGGCCCGCGAGTACGACGGCATCATCATCGCGCCCTACCAGTGGCGGCGGCGCAACAACCTGTCCACTTTCTGGTACGCGGGCTGGGACTGCGCATCGGGCTGCATCTGGAACCTCGACGCGATCGCTGCCGTCGTCACGCCTGAGCAGGTGGCAGCATGAAGCCGCTCACCGCCGACGAGGCCGCCGCGATCTGGTGGGGAATCAGCGGCCAAGCGCTCGCTGCTCTGGTTGCAGCGCCTGACTCAACGATCGAGCAGATCAAGAACACTCATGTCAGCGGCGGCGATATCTTCGGCGGCTACCAGGTCACCAGGACGCATCTCGTCTACACGTGGCACTCGGTCGACATCAGGAGACAACTGCACTGCCCGATGCACCACCGGCGTGAACAGCAGGTGGCCGCGCCTGGCGATCTGCAACCCCGACGACAAGCAGACCGGTCACCACGACCACTGGGAGCGCGTCGGCACCCACCGCACCGCGTCGATCAGCTTCACCCGACTCACCGCATGGGCCAGCGGCCTTCCCGACGACGTCGTCGCGCCGATCAAGGCGACGACGCACGAGCAACGGGTGCAGATATGCGTCGGAGACGACCACTGGCTGCGCGTCAGGCTCCTCGGGCCGCCGGAGTATCCGGTCTCGCCGATCGTGCGCCGCAACGATGCGGCCGCCGTCGGTGACCAGTACGTGCTCTTCGGGGGTGCGGCATGACCGAGTCGGTACGCGCCAAGGCCCGCCGCCAGATCCGCGTCGGTGAGCTCGCCGCAGCGGGGCTGCCTGCCGCCGCGATCGCGGCCACCATGCATGTGCCGTTCGAGGTCGTCATGAAGGACCTCGTCGACATGGAAATCATCGCCGGACCGCCGACTGGCCGGCCACGGAAGGAGGGATAGGCCATGGCACGCGACTACGCACAGATCCGGCTCGACATCTGGGGTGATGACGAGTGGCGCAAGCTCACGCCGGGCGCCCAACACCTCTACTTCGCCCTACTGACGTCGCCGACGATGACCTATTGCGGCGTCGTCGACTGGCGTCCAGGACGAATCGCAGCGGGCGCCGCGGGATGGAGCGCTATGGCTGTGCGCGCCGCCGCGGCTGAGCTGATCGACGGGCTGTTCATTGTTGTCGACGAGGACACCGAGGAGGCACTGATCCGGTCGTTCGTGAAGCACGACGGCCTCCTGCGCAACCCGAAGGTGAGTGTCTCGATGGCCAACGCATTTGCCGCCGTGGCGTCCTCGACCCTGCGCGGGGTGATCGTCCATCAGCTCCACCGACTCCGCGACGCACAGCCTGATCTGAAGGCGTGGGGAGTCGAGAAGGTCACCGAAATCCTCGACCGCGAGAGCATCGATCCGTCATCGCTTCTGGACGAGTTGGGGGAAGGCTTCGGGGTCGAAGATGGGGACGCTTACCCCGAGGGTCAAGGGGACCATTTGGGGGAACGTTACCCCCTAGGTTTGGGGGAAGGTTTACCCCACCATTTACCCCAAGGTTTAGGGGAAGGTTTGGGGGTCACTCAGGGTGAAACCGACCCCCAAGGTTTAGGGGTCGACTCCCTACCAGCTCCTGCTCCAGCTCCTACAGCCAGCTCCATAGTGGGTGGTTACGTAACTGGGGAACGGCACTTGGAATCGGACACCGACCGCGACGACCCCCCACCCCGAAATTGCCCCGATCATCTCGGTGACCCGAACCCGCCGAACTGCCGCGCTTGCGGCGAGGCCCGGCAGCGGCTCGAGGCATGGCAGGCCCGGCGGGCGGAACTGGCCAACGAAGCCCGCAAGGCCGATCTCCAGCGCCAGGCCGAGGTCGAGCGCGCTGCGATCGATCGGTGCGATCTCTGCAACGACGACGGCTACCGCGGTGGTCGGGTCTGCGACCACGACCCCGAGGCCGACGAGCGCAACGCTCGTGGCATCGCCGCGGCCCGCGAAGCGCTCGCCGCCCGCAAGCGGAGCGATCGCAGTGCCTGATCGCAAGACCACCGCCGAGCGGCGCCGCGAGGCCGCCGCCGCCCGCCGCCGCGAGATCGCCGCCTGCGGCCGATGCGACCCGAATGGCTGGCTGATCATCGCCGGTCGCGCCCATCGCTGCACTCACCGAGAGGACCAGAGCCATGCCTGACCGCGACTTCCTCGATCATCTCGACGATTTCCTCGACGAGACCGACGAGCCCGAGCCTGCGGTGTCGGATCGCTGCCCGCACTGTCACCGCGATTGGCACGGCCTGGCGATCACCGAGCGGATGGATCAGATGCGCCGCGAGTACGGCCGGATGGCGTCCGAGCGTGAGCGCCAGGGCGGCGAGATCGAGTACGCCACCAGCGCGATCCTCGGCGATTACCGCTACGACGAGGACGATTCGGCGGTGCTCTGCCCGGGCTCGACGTTCATCGGGCCGCGCGCACCCCGACCAGGTGAGAACAGGCGGAGTCAGACACCCTGGGAGGGTTGGCCGACCGCGCGGGATTACCTGGCCGCACGCTACGGCGACGACGGCGGCCCGCTCCGAGCCGGAGCGACGCCGGTCTCGTCCGCGCAGTGGTGGCGCTGCGAGAACCCGAACAACGAGCTCGAGTGGGAGGTCACCAGAGAATCCGGCCGTGAACGCGACTGGCTCGGCTACACCGTCGGACCGACACACTTCACGGCGACGCTGATCGTGCGACGCAGCGCGGACGCTCCACCGATCTGCCTCATCGATCTGCGTACCGACCCGGGCAACGGAAACTACATTCGCATCGAACGACCCGATCTCGAGTCGGCACCGACGGCCGTGGAGATCTATGCGACGTCGCCGCCGCCGGAGATCACCGGCACCTGGCTGGACCGCGACGGGAACCCGCCGCCGCCATGGCAGGTCGCTCACCGCTTCGAGGTCGGCCAGACCGTCGCGTTCGAGGGACCTCGCGGCCAGATCTACACCGGCGTCATCACGGGAGAGGAACCACGCGACGACGATTACCGAGAGCTGACCTTCCAGATGTACCCCCGCAGCGAGCGCTGGCGCCGCGAACTCGGCGCGTTGTTCGGCCTGGGCATCGGTAGTCAGACGCAGGAGGGCGGCCAGTGAGCGCCGTCGTCGGACTCGACCCGAGCCTGGTCTCGGCTGGTATCGCGATACTCGGCGCAGACGGATCAGCGCGCACCTGGTCGGTCGGCCACACCGGCACTGACGGCGCGAGTTGGGCCGACCGTTCGGACCGGATCGTCGCGCAGACGCGCCTGGTGCTGCGCCAGATCCCCGTCGACGCCGCGCTCGTCGTCATCGAGGACATGCCGTCGCACATGCGACCCCAGCCCGGCCTGGGCGACCGCTGGGCACTCTGGTGGGGCCTGTACTCGGCGATCCGTGCCCGTCAGACGCCGATCGCCGTCGTGAATCCGAAGACTCGCGCCAAGTGGGCGACCGGCAACGGCAACAGCGACAAGCGCGCCGTGCTCGCCGCGGTCCGGGCTGATTGGTCCCAGGTGCGGATCCCGAACGACGACTGCGCGGACGCGCTGACCATGGCCGCAATGGGAGCGCTCCACCTCGGCCGAGAGCTTCCGTTCGAAGTCCGACGTCGGCATCACGCGGGAATCGAGAACATCACCTGGCCCGAGGAGGCGACGCCCCGATGACCCGCGGCGAACACGCCGACTACGCCCGCGCGTATCGGATCATCACCGGGAGGACGACCCAGATCACCGTGCCGCCGGCGCTGATCGGCCACCTGTGGCAGGCGGGTGGCGATACCGTCCGGGCGCTCCTGTCGGTCGCCGTCGATCCGCAGGCACTAGAGGCATGCAGGCGCATCGTCACCGATGGAATCGCCGTCGGCCAAGGCTCTGGTCGACCACTGACGCCGAACAGGGAGGCTGATCGATGAACCCGTCACCGTGCCAGCACTGTGGGGCTCGCACTGAGATGTGGATCTGCAACTCGTGCACCGCGACGCTGCGTCAGACCGTCGAGCAACTGCCGTGGCTGGCCAACCAGCTCGCGCTCACGTTCGCGCGCCAGAGCCGCCTCACGCCTGCGCCGAGTGCGGCTCGTCGGCGTCCAGTGAGCGAGGACGACGAGGAGTCGCCGCTGCCGTTCGTTCCCGCCGCACGTGACCGATACGACGAGATCCGGACAGTGCTGGTGCGGTGGGTGCGCGACCTGTGCGAGCAGATCGGGATCGAGTTCACCGGCAGCGAACCGGCGACGATCGCCGACCTGTCGGCGTGGCTGCTCGCTCACCTGGACCGCCTGATCACCAGCGAGGACGCGGGCCTGGCGCTCGGCGAGCTCGTCGACGTTGCCGAGCGCGGCATCGCCGCGATCAACCGGCCGGTCCCACCGGTCTACCGCGGTCCGTGCCCGGCGGTCGTCGGTACCGACCAGCGCGGTCGGCCGATCACCTGCGGGGTCCCGCTCTACGCTCAGCGCACCGAAACCGAGGGCGGCGTGACCGTCGGCGCCGACATGGTCACGTGCGTGCGGTGCGGCACCACGCACGACGGGCGCGCGCTCGAGCAGAAGCTGCTGGCCAAGATGAGTGGCTACCTGATGCCGGCCGACGAGATCCTGCGCGTCATGCGCGAGCTCGGCGAACCAGTCGCCAAGAGCACCTGGCACAACTGGCGAGCCAAAGGCAAGATCCAGCCGCGCGCGTGGCGGCACCGCGGACGGATCGTGAACTATTGGCTCACGTCCGAGGACGAGAAGCTCTACAGGCTCGACGACGTGCGGGCACTGCGAGAAGCGGGCATGGCCGCCACTACGGCCCGTATGTGACCGCAGTCAGCTCGCCTTCATGTGCGCTTCCAGAATTCGGCGCACGAGCTTCGAGGTACCGATGCCGGCGGCCTTCGCCTCGGCATCAAGAGCGTCCTTCACCGATGCGGGAACGCGGACGTTCAGCACGGGGGAGTGGGCCTTGCCGCCGCTGAGGGACTTGCCGCCGGGCACCAGGTTCGATGCTCGCCGCCGAGCCGCGCCCTCGGCCCATGCGGCGTCGTCCTCGGCGTCGGCCTCGGTGTAGCGCTCGCCGTTGACCCGGACCTCCTCGGCGTCGAGGTCAACATTCTCGATGGTCGAGCCCTTGCGCTCAACCCGATCCTTGTCGTTCATGACTGCTCCTTGCGGTAGTGGGTGGGCATGCAGTGGAAGATGATGGCCAGGTCAGCCGGGTCTTCGATCGACGGGCGGATGCCGATCTCCAACTCGACGCCGCGATCGTCAGTCGCGATGATCAGCTGCGCGCCGTTGTCGCGCTGCTCGACAACGGTGGCCGTCTCGCTCTGCAGCGCGGCGATGATGTGCGCGTTGCCGATCCGGTGGCGGCGGGCTGATCGGGAGACTTTGTATCGCATGCATCTAGTATGTCATACATACCCGAGAATTGCAACGAGTATGTATGACATACTAGGGATGGTACGGGGCGCGGGCACGCGACGGAAGAGCCTGTTTGAAACCCCAGGTCAGGGGGGTTAGACTCTGAATCGCAGTACAACAGTGCTGCCCAAAAGGCTCGTGCTCCCGCACGGGCCTTCGTCGTTTCGCCGATCGTCGCGCCCCGTCAACTGGGATCTGATCCGATCTGCTCACTCAGCAAGCGCCGCCACCGCCCGCCGAAGCGCACCGCGCATCGCAACCTCGGTGGCACATACCCATGACGCCCGCCTCTCGTTACAGGGCCGAGGTGGTTGCTGCGGGGCGCGACGCCGGCGGGGCCTAGCCTGTCGAGGGGAGCGTGTCGTGAACGCCATGCGCGCTTGGTCCATAGTGGTCGGCGGCGTCACCGGCTACGAACTGTGGTGCGTGGCAACCGGTAACGACGAACAGTTGCTCTCGCGCGGCATCGAGCGCGCTCGGGCATCGAGCCCGGCGGCCAACGCCGCCATCCTGTTCGCCATCGGCGCGACCGCGCTACACCTGGCTGGACTCGTACCACGTCGACTCGACGTGTACGTACTCGCTCGCTCATGACCAAGAAGCCATCGGCACACCGTCGAGGCCTCGGATACCAACACCGCAAGAACCGCGACAGCCTGCTCAGTAGGCACGTCGACGGCTCGCCGTGCTGGTGGTGCGGACAGCCCATGTGGCGCGACCCGACACGAAACTTCGACGCCGCGCCGCTCGAGGCCGATCACTCACAGTCCCGGAAAGCTCAGCGCGCCGCCGGCATCGCGGTGTCGGCCTTGCGCAAGGCTGACCGGCTACTGCACCACACGTGTAACCGGCAGCGTGGGGACGGGTCTAGGGACGCGCTGCGTCCCGCTGTGACCGGGGCGTGGCCGGGGGAGGAGCCCGCCGACCCACTCGGCGTCCGGGCCATGCCCTGGCCCGCCCTCGGCGCCGGGGCCGGAAATATTCCGGCACCCCCCTCAGCGAGACTCCGCCGGTAGTCTCGCTTTTCTCTCTCCCCGGCCTGGGAAAACAGGCCGGGGAGCCGCGTAATGCGCGCCTACCGACCTCGTGCAGCCTTGTCGGGTCGCCGGTCGCCGCGATGCGCGCGTCTAGTCCAGGAGTCCGGATGAGCGACGACATCCTCGCCGGTACCGAGTCCGTGAACGCCGTCGACCGCGCCGCGCTCGAGGCATTCGCGGGGCAGGCCGATCGGATGCGCCAGGCCCGCGAGCAGATCGACAAAGACGGCCTGTTCATCACCCGCAACGGCGTGAGCGTGCCGCACCCGGCCCTGGAGATCGAACGGGCGGCCTCGCGCGAGATGCGCGGCTGGGAGACTGCCCGCCCCGACCTGTTCGCCTGGCGGATGGCGATGAGTTCCACAGACGGAGGTGGTGACGATGGCGGCGACGCTGACACCTCCCTCGACGACGAGCTCGCCCAAGCGCGGGCTGCTCGGACAGCGCACTCCTAGGGTCTTCCACCGTCCGGCCGGCGCAACCGACTACAGCCGCGGCGAGAAGGCCCTCGACATCGCGTTCATGGCCGATGCGACGCTGCTCGGTTGGCAGGAGGACGTGGTCCGCGAGGGCATGGCGCGTGACGCGTCGGGCCGGTGGGCCGCCGCCGAGGTTGGCATCGAGGTCTCACGCCAGAACGGCAAGACGGCCTCGATCGAGGTCGTCGAGCTCGCCTGGATGATCACCGAGCCGGGCGTGCACATCCTGCACACCGCGCACGAGTTCCAGACGGCCATGGAGTCGATGGACCGCCTGCACAACCTGATCCTGTCGCACCCGAAGCTGGAGAATCAGGTGCTGTCGGTCAAGACCTCGAACGGCAAGGAGCGGATCAAGCTCAAGAACGGCAGCGAGATCCGCTACCGCACTCGAACGAAATCCGGCGGACGCGGATTCTCGGTCGACCGGCTGGTCATCGATGAGGCGATGATCTGGTCGAAGGCGAGCCAGGCTGCGATCCGTCCACTGTTGACGACCGCGAAAGATCCGCAGATCTGGTACCTCGGGAGCGCAGCGGATGCGAACGTGCACGAGCACTGCGGAAAGTGGGCGAGCCTGCGCCGCGCAGCGATGTCGGAGAAGCCTCCGGCGCGGCTGCTGTGGATGGAATGGTCGGCACCCGAGCCTCCGGAGCCGACCGGCGACGAGCTGGCCGACGCACTAGCCCGCACACAGTGGCGCGAGGACCGCGAGAACTGGGCGATCGCGAACCCGAGCATGGGCCGCGAGGTCGCGCCGGGGCACGTCCTGGTGACCGAGGAGTACATCGAGGAGGAGCTCGAAGGGTTCCGCAATGCGCTCGACGAGTGGGAGATCGAGCGCCTGGCACTGGGGCGCTGGCCTGCCGATGCGTCGGCGCACGAGCCCATCATCAACGCCGATAGCTGGTCGGACATGACGAACCTGCATCCCTCTCTGGTCGGACCCGTCGTGATCGGGCTGGCGCTGTCCCCAGACCGTCGCCGCTGGGCGATCGCCGCGGCGCAGGGCACCGCCGAGCACCGCACGCACGTCGAAATCGGGGCGTTCCAGCCCGCTACGCACGCCGAACTGGTCGAGTTCGTCTATCTGATTGTCGAGGCCTGGGACCCGGCCGCCGTCGTGATCGATTCCCGGTCGCCGGCCGCGGTCATCGAGTCGAAGCTCATCAACGCCGGGATCGAACCCGAGATGGCCACGACGCCGCAGATCGCGCGCTGGTCGGGCGGGTTCCTCGACGACGCATTGGCCGGACTGCTCTCGCACACCGGCCAGCAGCCACTGACTGACGCGGTCGCCACCGTCGCGATGAAGACCCTGCCGCAGGGCGACTTCACCTGGGTCCGCGCGATGGACGGCTCGACCGCCCCGATCGAGGCCACCACGCTCGCGCACGGCGGCCTCGTCGAGTTCGGCGGACGCGCGCAGGTCGACCGACCCCTGCCGTCGAGTGGTCCCAAGGACACCGTTCGAGGGCTCCCGCGCCGCAGCGGCGAGCTCGACGTACTGACCACGGCGTTCTGACGAGAGGAGGCACTGACGCATGACCGAGATCTCGACCCGGCCCAAGGCCGCGCTGCGTGAGCGCGGCTACGTGACCGACACTGCGGGCCTGACGGACTTCTCGCAGTGGGAGCACTTCGAACGCGTCCCCGACCTGCAGTGGCCGGCGTCGATCCAGACCTACTCGCGGATGGAGCGCGAGGACTCTCGCGTCTCGTCGTTGATCGCCGCAATCTGCCTCCCGATCAGGCGCACGCCGTGGCGAATCGAGTCCAATGGTGCGCGCGACGAAGTCACCGAGGCCGTCGCTCGCAATCTGCGTCTACCGATTGCGGGCGGTGACGATCTGGACCTACCGGGCCGCTCCAAAGGTCGGTTCTCATGGCAGAACCACCTGCAACAAGCGCTGACCATGCTCGTCTACGGGCACTCGGTCTTCGAGCAGATCTACCGGATCGACGATGACGGCCGGGCATGGCTGCGCAAGCTCGCCCCCCGTCCTCAGCGGACGATATCGGCGTGGAACGTCGCACTCGACGGAGGCCTGACCTCGATCGAGCAGATGGCACCAGCCTCGACGGCGAAGGTCATGTACGGGCCGAAGCCGCTCACGATCCCGATTGATCGCCTCGTGGTCTACAGCCGGGACATGGAGCCAGGCATGTGGATCGGCAAGTCGCTCCTGCGCCCGAGCTACAAGCACTGGATCCTGAAGGACGAACTGATCAGGTATCAGGCCGTCGCGATCCGCCGCAACGGTATGGGTGTGCCGATCGGAACTGCACCGGAGAATGCGACCCAGGAAGAGGTCGACGAGCTCGCACAGATCGCACAGTCCTACCGCGGCGGCGACAATGCGGGCGCCGCCCTGCCCGCGGGGTCGAAGCTGGAGCTACTGGGAGTGCAGGGCAACCTGCCCGACATCCAGCAGGCGATCGCCTACCACGACAACATGATCGCGATCGCCGGACTCGCACATTTCCTCAACCTCAGCGGCGGCGGCTCGTATGCCCTTGCCAGCGTGCAGGCCGACACCTTCGTCCAGTCCGTGCAGACCTTCGCCGAATCGGTCCGAGACATTGCCACCGCGCACATCGTCGAGGATCTGGTCGACGTGAACTGGGGGCCGGACGAGCAGGCTCCCCGGATCGTGTTCGACGAGATCGGCTCCCGCCAGGATGCGACGGCAGCAGCGCTGAAGATGCTCGTCGACGCCGGGCTGCTGTCGCCGGACGTGCTGGTTGAGCAGACCGTGCGTCAGCGGATGGGATTCCCCGCCAAGCCGCCGGCTAAGGAGGCAGAACCGACCGTGCCTGCGGCACCGACGCCCATGTCCGGCGGCGCTGTCGGACCAGTCGAACAGGGTCAGCTGTGGTAGAGATTCCGGACGCGCCGGTCCTGGCGACGATTCCGCGCGTCGAACTCGGTTCGGTCGGAACCTGGGACATCAGCAACATCGCGGGCTGGCACCCGACCGCCGACGACTTTGCTTCCGCCGTCGCTGCACTCGATTGCCCTGCGGTGCGCCGCCCTGTCCTGAAGTTGGGGCACTCCGATGGTCCCGGCGATCCGGCGATCGGCGTCATCGACAACCTCGCAGTCACTGACGAGGGCCAGACGCTCGTCGGCGACTTCGTCGGAGTCCCGAGCTGGCTCGCCGCCGCAGATGACGAGGGGCGATCGGTCATCGCCTCGGCCTACCCCGACCGCTCCGGCGAGTGGGAACACAACTACGTCTGCCAGCTCGGCCACACACACCCGTTCGTGCTTCATGCGATGGCGCTGCTCGGCGTCGTGCGACCGGGAATCGGAACCCTCGAATCGCTCTACGACCTCTACGCGAAAGCGCCACAACCAGAGGAGAAGCCCATGACATCGGCAGTGATGACGTCGGTGACCATCGACCAAGTCCGGTCTGCGTACTACAACGGTCCGGCCGCGGCGAACTACGCGCTCTGGATCCGCGAAATGCTGATCGACCCGCCTGTGCTGATCGTCCAGAACGACCAGAACGACAGCCTGCTCAAGGTGCCCTACAGCGTCGTCAACGACGAGGTCACCTTCGGCGAGGCGGTACCGGTGAAGGTCGAGTACATCGACGAATCCGCGCCTGACCCCGAGCCTGCCGCCGACGACGACGCGACTGTCGCCGCCTCGGCACCCCGAGCTGCTCGATTCGCTTCGCGGACCGAGTCTCGTCCTGGCCGACCGGCCGGGACGCCACCCCGGCCCGCCGCGCAAGCGGATGAGGCGACCACAGAAGGAGGTTCGAGCGTGGAGATCACGAACGAACAGCTGGCGGCTCTCCGCACGGCCCTCGGGCTCGCGGACGACGTCGACCTCGACGGCATCATCACCGCCGTCCAGGAACTCGCGAAGAAGTCCGAAGACGCCGAGTCCGACGGCGGAACCCCCGCCGCCGCATCGACCGCGCCACTGCCCGACGGTGTCGTCGCAGTCGATGCCGGACGCCTCGCGACCCTCGAGGCGAACAGCGCCCGGTTCGCCGAGCACCTGGAGGACGAGCGCAAGCGCCACATCGAAGCCAAGCTCGATGCCGCAATCGCCGAGGGTCGGATCACCCCGGCCAATCGCGAGACCTGGCGCAAGACGTTCGAAGCCAACGCCGACCAGGCCGCCGAGCTCCTCGCTTCGATGGCACCGAACTCGGCGGTCCCGGTCGGTGAACTGGGGCACTCCACCGAGCCTGCCGACACCACCGACGTCCGCGAGGACGACAAGTTCAAGAATTGGAGCCTCTGATGAGCGGCATCGCACAGGTCACCAAGGGTGGCCCGAAGACCTTCACCCCGGCCGAGGGGGAGGTGATCACCGGTGGACAGGTCGTGGAAGCCCGCGACGGCGGCCGGATCGGCGTCGCCGGCGCCGGGAGTGTCACCGTCCTCGGTGTCGCGCTGACTGACGCGCTCTCGCCCGAGGGATTCCCCGGAGAGAACGGTACGGACGCGCTCGGCCGACCGGTTGTGTCCGCGGTGGCCGTGCCGACCAACGTGGCCGTCGCCTACGGCGCGACTGAGGTCAAGGTCACCTACGCCGAAGCCGCCAAGTTCGGCGACAAGCTCGTCGCCGCGGCCAACGGCGCCGTAACTCCGGCAGCCGACGAGGGCGGCGTCGATGCCCGCGCGATTGTCGGCACCTGCACCGAACCCGGCGGGGTGGCCTCCGGCTCTGTCGGCCTGATCCGTCTCGCCTGAGACCCACCAAACACCGAAAGGACATCAGATGCCCACCAACATCGTGAGCGTCAGCGACGGGTCTCGCCTGACCGTCTCGGACCTCGTCAAGAACCCGCTGTTCATCCCGACGAAGCTGAAGGAACTGATCGAGAATCAGTTCATCAGCGAGGCTCTGCTGCGCAATGGCGGCAAGAACGACGCCGGCGTCGTCGCGTTCCGCGAAGGTGACCCGACGTTCCTCGACGACGACGTCCAGGACGTCGCCGAGTTCGGCGAGATCCCGGTCAGCACGGGCAAGCTCGGCCTGCCGCGCACCGCATTCGCCACCAAGAAGGCGCTCGGCGTCCGCGTCTCCAAGGAGATGAAGGACGAGAACAACATCGACGCCGTCAATAAGCAGATGATCGGCCTGCGCAACACCTTCGTCCGCGCCAACGATCGCGGCGCCAAGGCGCTGCTGCAGTCGTCGAGCGTCCCGACCATGCCGGTCAGCGCAGCCTGGGACGCTGCCGGCGGCAAGCCTCGCACAGACCTGGCTCGGGCCATCGAGGCGATCTCCACTGCCGCGCCCGATGAGGCCTCCGAGGACGAGTACTACGGCTTCGAGCCGGACACGCTCGTCGTCCACCCAGGCCTGCTCGCAACCCTGATGGACAACGAGCAGATCCTCAAGGTCTACCAGGGCAACGTTGCCAACGAGTCGATCGCGTACACGGGCGCAATCCCGGGAACGATCCTGGGACTCAACGTGATCAAGTCGCGCACGTTCCCTGCCGACAGGGCACTGATTCTGGAGCGAGGCACTGTCGGCTTCTACAGCGACACTCGGCCGTTGCAGTTCACCGCGCTCTACCCCGAGGGCAACGGCCCGAACGGTGGTCCGACGGAGACCTGGCGCAGCGACGCCTCGCACAAGCGGGCCATGGGCCTCGATCAGCCGAAGGCTGCGCTCTGGCTGACCGGACTGGTGACGCCGTGACCCAGTACCGACTGGCCGCGCTCGAGTGGTGGGAGGTTCTCGACGATCCGACCTGCCCCGAGTGCGGCCAGGAGCGCCCCGATCGAACGGTCAGGCGGGTCCGACATCGGCGGGGCGACATCGTCGAAGTCACTGGCTCCGAGGAAGCTCGCCTCCTGGCGGCTGGCGCACTGACGTCACTCGATGACGACACCAGCGCCGAGGAGCCCAGCGGATCCCCACAGACGCCGCCGGCCGATCCGACCGTCGTGCAGCCCGAAGCCCCCGCCGCAAGCGCTCCGGATAAGCCGAAGCACACCGCGACGCGGGCCGCGTGGGCCGAGTACGCGCTCTCGCGCGGGCTCGACCCGGCCGACGTCGAGGACATGACCCGAGCCGAGCTCATCGAGGCTGTCGGATGACCACCGGAGAGGGGGCGCCACCGTTCGTCTCCATCGAAGAGTTCGCCGAACTGTGGCGCCCGCTCTCCGGTGCCGAGAA
Organism: Gordonia sp. QH-12; assembly: GCF_001578675.1. NCBI lineage: Bacteria > Bacillati > Actinomycetota > Actinomycetes > Mycobacteriales > Gordoniaceae > Gordonia > Gordonia sp. QH-12. The sequence continues at coordinate 19,997 of NZ_KQ969302.1, read as the reverse complement.
GGAGTACGGAGCGATCCTGCTGCTCGCCGCGTCGAACTGGATTCGCGAGCACAAGCCCGGCATCCGCGATGACGACCCGGCAGCAAAGACCGTCGTCGTCGAGGTCGTCAAAGCGGTCCTGCTGCCTGGCCAGTGGTCGGGGTACTCGTCGTGGTCGAAGACTGTCGGGCAGCGGACCACGACGGCGACGCTGGCGAACCCGGCTGCCGCGCTGGACTTCACGCCGTGGCTGTCCCTGCTCGGGATCTCCGGCCGCGCGAGACCGGTCGGCAACTTCCCGCGAAACGACTACTGATGATGGACGAGTTCTATGGTCAGCGCGTCTCGATCCTGCGCCCGGCGAAGATCAGCGGGCGCTACGGCGGCGACGAACGACTCAGCTACGACCTCGACGACGGCGCGACGCTGACCGAGGTTCCGTTCGGCGTCGACATGCAGCCGCGCACCGAGCTCGAACTCGGCGCGGACGAGGGCCGCGTCAGTATTCAGATCGGCTACGAACTGCACACCCCGCCTGGCCACGACCTGGACCTGACCGCGACCGACCGAATCGTCTATGCCGGCCGCCACCTCGACGTCGACGGCGACGTCCACCGGTGGCCGTCGGTCGAATACCCCGGCGGCGTCGACCATGTCGAAGTCGCCCTCACCTTCTACGCCGGATAGGAGCCTGCCATGCGTAGTTCGGCCTCCACTCACGAGCCGCGCCAATTCTCCGCCTGGTCCGTGTGTCCGGGCTGCGGCGCGGTCGACGCCCACGGCTGGGAACTGCCTCCCGAGGTCGACACCTCGATCCCCGCTGGTCAGGCATCGCACTTCGAGGACACTGCCGATGTTCAGGTATGGGCTGGCCAGATCGCGCGCGTCAATCCGATCGACCTGCGCTACCGCGTCGACCAGTCGACCTGCGAAGTCGTGCGCTGCTGCCGTCAGTGCGGCGAGATGTGGCCGGAGGGCTGAGATGCACCACGACCCCGTCGGGCTCATCCTCGACTACGCGCGTGACGCGATCGTCTTCGACGGCGACGACCTGCCGTTCCCGCTCTCGCAGATCCAGATCAAGGTCATCCAGGAGAACGACCGCGCGGTCGCCGTCCTCACGCTCGAAGTCGACGCAATGCGGATCATCCCGCCACCCGAACCCGAGCCCGTCGAGCCGGAATCTGTGCCGACGCCGGTCGAAGCGTTCGAAGAGAAGCTCGCAAGGATCGCGCGCCGTGGCCAGTAGTGACAAGGTCATCGTCGACCTGGACCTCGACGAGCTGTTCAAGCAGATGAACGAGACCAGCCAGGTCAACGCAGGACTGCTCAAGCGCGCCACCACGATCGCTGCGCGTGCACGCCGCCTCGACGCCTCCGAGGGCAAAGGAACGGCCAAGATCGAGATCACCGAGCACTGGATGCGCAACGGACGCCTCGTCTACCACGTCACCTCAGACGACGTCGAAGGCGAGTACGGCACCAGCCGGGCCGCACGGCGGCGCACACTGCGACGGGCGGCCGGCCGGTGAGCAACGACCCCCTTGCCGACGTCATCGCCTACGTCGAGCCGCGCCTGCCGGACTGCTACGTCGCCGACGAAGCGCCACCCGAGACAGCCTTCGAGAAGCGTCTGCCGGTCGTGCTCATCCGCGACCTGCCCGGCGGCGTCGACGACATGCCCTGGCAGTCGGCGTTCGGAGCCCTCACCGAGGTCTTCGCATTCGACGTCGACGTGTACGCGGCACGGCGCGAGGACTGCCGCGCGATCTCGCGCAAACTCCGCCGAATCCTGGCCGCGATGATCCTCGATCCCAACGTCGCCGCACGCTCGGTGACCGAGGTTGTCGGGTTCGCCCGTCGCCCTGACCACAACAAGTACATCGTCCGCGATGGCGCCGAGTACGAGCTACGCCGACCATATGTGACCTAGCGGCGAAACCGTTTCACGCGGTTGTCACACCCGAACCCCCAAGGACGCCTTGGGGGTTCGCTGCATTCCACGGGCCTGCCAGCACCGTTCCGCAGCTCTCCCTTGGGGGCTGCTCCCTCGCATCACCAGGAGGACGTGATGGCAGCACCCACCATTGACGGGTTCAAGGCCGAGGCCGCGCGCGTCGGCGTCACCGGCCGTATCGATATCGCGGAGGTCGGCGCGGACGCGCCCCGCGACATGAGCGCGCTCGATTCCCAGATATTCACCAACCTCGGGTACATCTCCGACGACGGCGTGACCGAGAACCGCGATGAGGACAACGAGGAGTTCACTCCCTGGCAGGAGAACTCGCCGATCCGCATCGAGATCACCAAGTCCACGGTGAGCTTCGAGTTCGTGCTCTGGCAGTCGACCGCGGCGACCGCCGGGTTCTACTTCGGTGTCTCCAAGGCCGACATGCGCAAGAACCCCGACGGCTCGGTCTACTTCGAAGAGGGCGGCAAGCCGGACCTCAAGCGCAACCAGCTCGTCCTCACTGTCGTCGACGGCGAGCACGCGCGACGCGTCGTCCTGGCCAACGCTCAGGTCACTGAGCGCCAGGAGATCTCGTACAAGTCCGACGAGATGATCGGCTACGGCGTCACCGTCACCGGCTACCCCGGCCCGGACGGCTGGTCCGCCCGCCGAATCTTCGCCGAGAACTGGGATGACGTTGGCGAGATCGAGGACGCGACGCCGGAAGAGCCGACCAATCCGGAGGTCCCTTGACCGCCGTGCCGGGGCCGGACCTCTTCCCCGGCGCGGCGCTGTTCCCCGGAGGTGACGCCTGATGGCCGGCTACACGCCCAAGGAATGGAAAGACGGCAAGGACGGCGGCACGCCGATCGACGCCGCCGAACTCAACCGCATCGAGGGCGGAATAGACGCCGCGACCACCAGCGTCGACGGTCTGCGCTCCGACAGTGACGCGCTCACGGGCCGCGTCACAGCGCTGGAGGCGCAGAACGCCGCTCTCGAAGCCCGCGTAGCCGCTCTGGAGTCACCGAGCGGCGAATAGACGGTCAGTCCGTAGGGGCTGACTACGCGATCGGGCCGGGAATTTTGATGCTGGCAGGCTCGCCCGGCCCGATCGCACCCCCATGTCGAAACTCGCCTGCCAGCGATCACCGAAAAGAAGGAGCCTGCCATGGCCGATATCGACCTCGATCAGATCCTCGAGAAGCGCGCAGAAGCGCGCGGCGACGAGGGCAATACGTTCACGTTCACATTCAAGGGCCAGGAATTCACGGCTCGGGACCCGCAAATGCTCTCCGACGAAGAGAAGGAAGAGCTTGACGAGCTCGGAGACAATGACATCGACGTCGCCGAATGGTTCCTGTGTGGACCGGAGAAATACGACGCATTCCTCGCCGTCGGCGGTAGCTCGTCGATCTTCTTCAGGGCCATGAAGGCCTACACCGACAAGGTCACGGACGAGCTCGAGGGAAAACCTACACGGCCGAATCGGTCGCAGCGGCGTTCGGCGGCCTCGAAGAAGCGGAAGGCGCGCTAGAGCAGATCTACGGCCGGGACGTGATCGCGGAGTACTACCGCGGTGAGATCACTCTGCGACGATTCCGCGTCCTGGCCGAATGGGCACTCCAGCAGGTCGCTGACGGCAAGCCCTACACGATGACCGACCGCCTCCTGTGGCTCCTCGTCCGGCGCATAGAGGAGAACACGGTCGTCGTCGGTAAGGCGCTCGGCAACAAGAAGCTCCGGCTCCCCAAGAAACACCCGGATTACCCGTGGTCTGAGAGCGAGGACGACTCGCGAATCCAAATCGGCGGCCGGGGCGAGCACTCATCCGACGAAGTCATGGACTTCCTCGATTCCAAATAGCAGAAGGAGACAGCGTGGCTGGTTCGGTCATTTACGTGCCCGTAGCAGGCTCCTTCAAGGGAATGGGTGCGCAATTCGCCAAGGAAATCTCCGGCGCGGCGAAGCGCGGTATGGGCGTCGCGTCCTCGGAGATGGAATCGCAGGGCCGCGATGCCGGCCGCAAGGCGGGTGCGGCAACCGCGGCCGGCCTCGCGTCTCAGCAGAAGCAGATCGAGCGGGTCTCGAAGCAACTCGCGACCGCTCGATCTGCCGAAGCTGATGCGGCCAGCGCGGTCCGCATCGCTGAGCAAAAGCTCCAGGAGGTTCGCAGTAACTCCGGTGCGAAGAGCAGTCAGGTCGTTCGGGCCGAAGAACAACTCGCCGCGGCGCAGCGTCGTCAGATCGCCGCGAGTGCCGAGGCGGTGTCGGCGTGCGGCCAACTCGACAGAGTTCGCTCCGGCGAGGTCGCTACCGCATCGAGCGTGATTCGAGCTGAGTCGCAGCTCTCGCAGGCCCGCGTGCGATCCGAGGACGCGATCGGCAAGGTCCGGATCGCTGAGGCGCGGTTGACCGAATTGCAGGACTCAGGTAAGGCGACCAAGTCGCAGTTGATGACCGCCGAGGAGGCGGTCACTCGCGCGCGCCGGGGGGCGGCCAGCGCGGCCGATCAGGTTCGTTCCAGCGAAGCACTACTGAAGGCCGCGCAGGACGACGCCGCGAACTCTGCCCGGCGTGCGGCCGCCGGCGCCGACGAGTCGGCCTCCGCGAATAGGCGCGCCGCCGGTTCGGCCGGCGAGGTCGGGCGAGCGTACGGATCGGCGCACCCGTCGGTGCAGAGCTTCGGCACTTCGATCATGAGCGCAGCCAAGCGCGCTCTCGGCGCCGCGGGCGCATTCGCCGGCCTCGCTGGTGCGGGATCAGTACTCAAGTCGGGATTCGACCGCCTGATGAACATTCAGCGCGCCGAGATCCAGTTCAAGAACGTCGGCCTGACGTCCGAGCAGACGAAGAAGCAGATGGCCACGCTCACCGAGCAGGTCACTGGCACTTCGGTCTCGCTGGCCGACGCCGCCAAGTACAGCGCGATGTTCGCCCAGTCCGGCGTCCAGATGGGCAAGCCCATGGACGACGCGATCAAGGCGTTCACCAACCTCTCGGCCGCCGCACAGGGCACCGGGATCGACGTCGGCCGCATCCTCCAGCAGGTCTCGGCCTCCGGAAAGATGGACGCGGGCGTCCTCAATCAGCTCTCAGACGCGGGCGTCAACGCCGCGGAGTATCTGTCGAAGTCCACCGGTAAGTCCGTAGCCGAGGTCCGCAAGATGACCTCCGAAGGCAAGATCAGCTTCGAGCAGCTCGTCGGTGCCATCAACTCCGGCATGGGCACCTACGCCCAGGAAATGGGGCAGACCCTTCCGGCCAAGCTCGCGAACATGAAGACGGCGCTGGCCAGTGCCGCCGCCACAGCGCTCGAGCCGATCATTCCGCTCGTCACCCGACTTGCCGACGCCCTGACAACTGGATTCAAGAAGGCAACCCCGGCCATCAAGCTCGTGCAGAATGCCCTCGCTGAGTTCGGCGGGTGGGTGAAGCGCAATCAGGAGTGGATCACGCCGCTGGCCGCCGCGATCGGCGCCGCCGCTACCGCCTGGGGAGTGTGGACCGGAGCGATCAAGCTCTGGAATCTCGTCACCAAGGGGGCGATGGCCGTCCAGGCCGCGTTCAACGCGGTCATGGCCGCAAACCCGGTGATGCTCGTCGTGATGGCGATCGCGGCCCTCGTCGCTGGACTCGTCGTTGCGTACAAGAAGTCCGAGGCTTTCCGGAACGTCGTGCAGGGCGCGTGGAACGGCATCAAGAACGCTGCGCTCGCCGCGTGGAACAACGTCCTCAAGCCTGCGATCGATGGACTCGTCGCCGGGTTCAAGTGGGTCTGGCAGGCCGTCCAGCCGGTGATCAACTTCGTGAAGCGTTTCTGGCAGGTGCTGCTGTTCGGCCTCGGTCCGATCGGCGCGATCATCGGCATCATCGTCCAGTTGGTTAAGCACTGGGACACCGTCAAGACCGTCTTCTCCACCGTGTGGGGCGTCATCAAGCCGATCCTGAGCGGATTCCTGACTGTCGTGAAGTACATCGGCGCGATCGTCGCGACGGTCATCATCGGCACCGTTCTGGTCGCCTGGAACCTCCTGAAGGCAGCGGTGCAGCTCGCCTGGGTCGTGATCCAGCCGATCCTCAACTTCTTCATGGCCGGCCTGCGGCTGCTCGGCTCAGTTGCGACCTGGCTGTGGCAGACGGTCATGATGCCCGTCTGGAACGGCATCAAGGCTGTCATCGGGTTCTTCTGGGCTGGCGTGCAGGTCGTCTTCAACGCCTTCATGGCGGTGATGCGCGTGGTCGCGACGGTCGCCAACTGGCTCTGGCAAACAGTCATGGTCCCGGTCTGGAACGGCATCAAGGCCGCGGCGCAGTTCATGTGGCTCGGCATCTCGACCATCTTCGGGTGGTTCCGCGCAGGCGTCACCGCCCTCGGAAGCGTCGTCCAGTCGATCGCGAACGCCGTCATCATCCCGGTCTGGAACGCGCTGAAAGCCGCCGCGGGGTTCATGTGGAACGGCATCAGAGTCATCTTCGACGCGATGAAGAAGGGCTGGGACCTGCTCGGTAAGGGCATCCGGATGGTCGTCGACAATGTCGTCAAGCCCGCCTTCGAGGGATTCAAGCGCGCACTGGCTGTGGTCGGCGACTTCTTCGGCTCGGTCGTACGCGGCATCGGCAATGCGTGGGACAAGATCAAGTCGTTCGTGGCCAAGCCGATCAACTTCGTCATCGGCACCGTCTGGAACAACGGTCTGCTCAAGGCGTGGAACAAGGTCGCGAGCTTCCTGCCGGGCCTCAAGGAGATGTCACCTCTGCCCGAGGTCGCGTTCCGTCACGGCGGCCCGGTCCCGATGTCTCAGGGCGCAACCCGCGGCAAGGACTCGGTTCATGCGCTGATGATGCCCGGCGAGCACGTCTGGGACGTCATGGACGTCGTCCGCGCCGGCGGGCACGAGGTGATGTACGCGATGCGCGCCATGATCGAGCGGGGTATCCCGTTCACCTGGGGCGCGGCCCGCGGACTGGAGGCGCACCCGAAGGTTGCCGGGGCGATTGCGCAAGCCCCGTCTGCCGCTCCAATCGGCGGATTCCTGCACGCGGCCGAGATTCCCGGATTCAAGGACGGCGGCGCGGTCGCGGAAGCGCCGGCCGCGTGGGAAGGCCAACTCGCCCGCGGGCACGCGTGGGCTAAGGCGCAGAACGGCAAGCCATACCTGGCCGGCAACCAATTCCCAGCCGGTGCGGACTGCTCGGGTTACATGTCGGCCCTGGCCTCGGTGATCATTTCGGGCAACGACAAGGGCCACTGGGCGACTCCGGCGTTCCCGGCCGGTCAGGGCGACCGCGTCAGTGCCGCGGGGCAGCCATGGGTCAAGGGCCTCTCGCGCGGATTCTCGATCGGCATCAAGGGTGGTCCGGACTCGGGCGGTCAGAACGGCCACACCGCGGGCACCCTGTCGGCAGTCAAGGGCTTCTCGGCAGTCAATGTCGAGTCGGGCGGCAGTCACGGCAACATCGCATACGGCGGCCCCGCAGTCGGTGCCGATCATCCGCAGTTCCCTGGCCGGTACCACCTATCGATCGGCTCCGACGGAGCCTTCGAGGCCGGCGGCAGTGGCCCTTCGCCCGAAGAGCAGATGGGGATCATCAAGAAGAAGATCTCCGAGTTGCTCGACAAGGCCCTCAACCCGATCAAGAGCGGCATGGGCCGCATGATCGGCACCCCACCTCCGGAGTGGCTGGGCATCCCGCCACGCATGCTCGACTGGTCGAAGAAGCAGGTCCTCGACGAGTTCTTCAAGATCGTCGGTGGTCTCGGCGACAAGCTCCGCTCGGTCTACGAGGGCGCGAAGAAGGTCAAGAACGTCGTCACCGGCGCGGTCAAGAGTGTCTACGACAACACCCTCGGCAAGATGCTGCCGTTTGCCGATGGCGGAGCTGTCGAGCCGGGGCTGTGGCGTGACAAGGGCGGCTACATTCCGCCCGGAAAGTCTGTGGTCACCAACGAGACGGGCAAGCCCGAAGCAGTCCTGAATTGGGACCAGGTCGAGCTGCTGAAGAAGCTCCTCGAGCTGGCGCAGCAGACCGGAAAGGACGCGCTCAAGGAGACCGTTGGCGGCGTCGCGGACTTCTTCGGATTCAAGACGATCTCGGACAAGTTGTACGACGCCGTCGAGTCTCGGATGAACCAGGGCGCGGACGCCACCGACTCGACCTCGCAGTCCGACGATGCCGTCGCCTCAACCCGGCAGAGCGACGACGCTCTCGAAGCAACCGAGCAGAGCCAGGACGCGATCGATTCGACCGAGCAGTCCGGAACCGCGTACACCGACCCGACCTACGGCGATCCGAACGCGACGTACCAGACGCACGAAGAGAAGTCGACGACGCCAATGCCCGACATGGGCACCTCGCACACCTACCAGCCTGGCGCCGGCGCCGAGCAGTGGCGCCCGATGGCCATCGAGGCGATCAAGCGTGTCGGGCTGTCGACGGCCAAGCCGCAGGTCGACGCGATGATCAGCCAGATCCAGTCTGAATCGGGCGGCGACCCGAACATCGCGCAGCAGATCTCGGATGTCAACGGCACCGGCGAGGGGGCGGGAGTCGGCCTGCTGCAGATCATCCCCTCGACCTTCGCTGCACACCGTGACCCGTCCCTGCCCGACGATCGTCGCAATCCGATGTCGAACATGGTCGCGGCGCTGCGCTACTACAAGTCGCGCTACGGCGACGACCTCACCGCGCAGTGGGGCCACGGACACGGCTACGACTCGGGCGGCTGGCTGAAGCCCGGTCTGACCATGGCCGTCAACAAGACCCGCAAGCCCGAAGCGGTTCTGACCGCGGGCCAGTGGGGCCGGATCGACGCCATGCTCGAGGCACTCCCGTCGGCCGCCGAGTTCAAGGCCGCAGCCGCTGTGACCGCCGCACAGCCGATGCGCGCTTCCGACGCCGACATGGACGACGTTCCCGTCGATCCGCGCAGCCGCGGGCAACTGCATCAGCACTTCCACACCGAGGACGTCTCCGATGCGGTGCGCAAGGCGACCCGCGAGCAACGCCGCCTGTCCCGGTCTGATGCCCTCGTCGGAGGTCTGTAAATGGCTGCCACCCTCACCGATCACACGATTGTCGAGCTCATCTCGCCGCACGGCGAACGTGTCCGGCTCTCTGGCGCCAAGGGCGGCGATGAACTCGGTGCGTGGCTCGATGTGTCAGGCCCCGACGGACTCGGTCACGTCGACATCGATGACATCTTCGACGCCGCTGCGAGGCAGTGGGGCGAGACCAAGGTCGGCGAGACGATGAATCACGCCGAGCTCGACCTCCCGCTGTTCATCCTCGGGTCGAGTCCCGACGACTTCCGTCGTCGCCGTGAGCACTTCAAGACGATCGTCCGCCGGCACGAGCTCGGCTGGCTCGTCACTTACAGCAATGCCGTCGGCTGGCGTTGGGTCGGGGTCAAACTCGGCGAGCTCAAGCCGCTCGTGCCGTTCGATCCGAGAATCACCCGCGGTGCGAAGTTCGAGATGACCCTGATCGTCGAGGCCCCACTAGCGCGCGAGGCCGACTACGCCGACTCGTGGGACAACGAGACCGGAACCGGAAAGGGCTCCCTCTCGTTGTACCCCGGCCCGGAGTGGGACGCCTGGCCGCAGTTCGTGATCCAAGGCCCCGGGGAAGTGACGCTGTCGTACGCGGGCAACAAGATCATCCATCCGGCCGCCAACGCCGGTGAGCAGATCCTGGTCAACACCGACGAGGCACGCCCGACCGTGCGGTCCTCGACGGGCCGCAACCTCTGGCCGCTGATGAAGGGCCAGAAGTACCGCAAGCCCATACCGGCCGGGAAGGTCACGACCGTCCAGATCGAGGTCAAGGGCGGCTCGCGCGAGACCCAGGTCTACGCCCGCTGCGCCTGGCGTCATGAGGGACTGCTGTGACCGCGGTGCGGGACGCGTACGCCAGCCTCACCCAGGCCGAGGCGGACGAGCGTGACGAGTACCTGAACCCGTCGGCGTACGTCGAGTTCAAGACCAAGGACATGAAGACCTGGGGCATCTGCGGTGACTACCGTGAGCTCAAGTTCACCGACCAGAAGAACAAGTCGGGCTCGCTCAACATCACCGTCCCGGACGACGACCACTGGCATGCATACTTCGACGGCCAGCCCAAGCGCACTGTCCGGCCGATCGTGGTGCGATTGCCGCACTACACGACGCTGTGGATCATCACCGACTTCACCCGCGTTCGGAAAGGGTTCAAGCGCTACTACGAGGTCTCCGCGGTTGGCGCGCTCGAGTACCTGAACTGGATGCGGATCTGGCCGTGCCCGTGGTTCCCTCCTGAATTCCAGCCGATCAAGTTCTGGTTCGGACTCGGCCCCGCGGCCTCGGTCATGTCCGGAGCGTTCGCGGCAAACGCCGTGCGCCTGCAGGCTTCTCTGTGGTCGATTCCAACCGGCAACCTGCTCGATCTGAAGTCGTGGAACATCCTCAAGACCGCCATGCACCCGCTGATGGTGAACCCGCGGCACAAGCTCTTGGGAGACACCACGCCGTGGATCGCCTCCAGCTGGCGCATGGACAAGATGATGGACGCCTTCACCGAGGTGTGCGACGCCGAGAACATGCAGATCACGGCGACATTCGTCGATCCGGACGTCGATCCGCAACCGTTCCCTGAGTACGCGACCATCACCGAACCCAAGCTGATCTTCGACTTCGTGGAGAAGGGCGCACCGGTCGGATGGACCGGCACCATCGTCGACGGATTCTTCCGAACTGGACTGCAGATGGCCGACGACGCCATGAAGTGGATCCTCTATCCGATCCTCGGCGAAGAGAACTACGACGACTACCTGCAGAAGGCAGCCGGCGCCATCGCAGACAAGCCGATCGCGGTCTACACCACCGGCGACTACAGCCCTGTCGACGAGTTCGAACAGACCACCCACACCGGGCTGGCCACTCGTATCACCGCGGGAGGCAAGAGTCCCGACTGGCTGAACAACACCGTGGTGTCGGGCATGAACTTGATACTTGGCGCGCTCGGCTCAGCATTCGGCCTCGCCGGCCTGTCGCTGGGCATCTTCGATGGCCTGGTCAAAGACACGATCATGGCCTTCCACTCGGACGAAGACCTGCGGGCAGCGAACGAGGCAGGGCCGTGGCGGTTCCGGGAGGACTTCGCCGAGTCGGCGTCGACGGGCCTGACGCTGAACACGTTCGCCGGGATGAAAAACCAGCACTTCAAGAACCGGGCGTACGTCTCGCACGCGATCACCGCCAGTAACGGCAGCCCGTACTACATCGGGAAGGACCTGCAGCTCGGTGACCTGATCGGCGTCGAGATGGCCGACGGCAAGGTCGAGGTCGACTACCTCGAGGAGATCACCTACGAGGACAGCCGCTCGGTGCGCGGCCGGTACACGCTGCAGATCGGCCGCCCCGACGCCGAGCGTGAGCCCGGCTCGATCGCGCTCGGCAAGATCCGGTCGCTCGGCACCTGGATCACCCGACTGGCACTCAGCGAATAGGAGACGGCGCATGGCTGAGAACATCCTCAACTACGACCACGGCATCACGCCGCAGGAGCAGTATTGGGACTGCGGACCCGCGTCCACGCAAGTCATCCTGTCGGGCCGCGGGAAAGTCGTCGACGAGAACACCCTGATCCGCGAGATCGGAACCACCGTCAGGGGCACCAACGACGTCAACGACGTCCGCCCAGTCCTGCAGCGCCGCACCGGCGTCGACTGGATCACCCGCCATGCCGACGGCGATCCGATGTCGCAGCGCATGAAGGACCAGCTGTGGACTGACGTGCGACGCTCGATCGCCGCCGGGTTCGGCGTCCTCGTGAACTGGGTGGCGCCGCCGTCGAACTACCCGCGCGGCGTCAAGGGCAGTATCAGCCCGGCGTATTCGGGTGGCACGGTGCGGCACTACGTCGCGGTAATGGGGATCGACGAGGCCGCGCGTGCCGTCTGGGTCGCCGACCCCGGCTTCTCGCCGTTCGCGTACTGGCTGAGCTTCGATCAGCTGGCGACGCTGATCCCGCCGAAAGGCTGGTGCGTCGTCGCCGAGTCGGTCACCGCGACACCAGCGCCGCCGCCGGCGCCGCAGCAGGGCATGACCGCGGAGACCCTCGCGGAGGCGATGGGCTGCAGCCCCGCACGCGCTCGCGAGATGCTGTCGGGGATGGTCGGCGCTATGCAGGCGGCGCAGATCACGACACCGCTGCGCGCGGCGCACTGGTGCGCGCAGATCGGCCACGAGTCCGGCGGGCTGGTCTACATGGAGGAGATCGCCGACGGCAGCGCATACGAGGGTCGCGCAGACCTCGGCAACGTGTACCCGGGCGATGGGATGCGCTTTAAGGGATCGGGGCCGATTCAACTCACCGGGCGCGCGAACTTCTCCCGGTTCTCCGAGTGGTGCTTCGCGAAGCGGTACACCACCAACCCTCGCGAGTTCGTTGACCATCCGGAGCGGGTACGCCGCGAACCGAAGTGGGGATTCCTCGCGGCGTCTTGGTATTGGACGGTCGCGCGGCCGCAACTCAACCCGCTCGCCGATCGGGATGACCTGATCGGCGTGACTCGCGCGATCAACGGCGGCACGAACGGTCTCGACGATCGCCGCGACCGACTCGCCCGGTGTAAGCGCCTCGGCGACAAGCTACTTCCACCCTCACCAGGAGGTCTCACAATGGACGCATCATCCGAGTTGACGAAGCGGTTCCCGTCCCGGTCGAAGTACCGCGCATCGGACGGACTCGTGGACACGATGGCGGGGTTCATCCTCAACATCGACGCCCGCATCCACGAAGAGTTCGTCGAGCGGAACGCACTGCTCGGTGATCCGGCGTGCGTGGCGCTGGTCAAGCGCGAAGCCGCCAAGGGTGACCCTGCGGCGCGCGGCATCCTCGCCAAGATCGGGGGCCAGGCATGAGCGCACGGCACCCCGGCACCGAGCACCTGCTGTCCCTGTTCACCTACGAGCATCTGCCGCCGTACCTCCAGCTCGTGTCGCGGCAGTTCGCTGACCTCGCCGACACGCTCGTCACCAACCTCGGTGACGGCCCGGAGCTATCGACGGCGCTCCGCAAGCTCGTCGAGGCGAAGGACTGCGCGGTCAGACAGGCGGTCATCGACTTCAGGAGCGCCGAATGAGCGCGCCGGTGATCCTGTCGAGCGTCCTCGACGCCGCGATCAAGGACCAGCCCTGGTACCGCCGGTACAGCAACACGATCACCGCCGCCGCAGCCGGGGTCGTCGCGCTCGGCACGTGGGTGACGATGACCTGGACCGACCTACCGCCGGTCGTCGCGACCATCATCGGCGGCGTCGTCATGGTCGCCGGCGTCCTCGCGCAACGCTCCACGAAGAACGGATTGACCCCGCGGGGCACGCGGGAGACTCTCGACGTGATCGCCCCGACGATCGAGGGTGTCGTCGCCGACGCGGCGGCCGGTGCACGCCAGACCGCGGGCGATGTGCTCGATGCGCACCGCGCCCAGATTCCCGACGCCATCGAGGCCAAGCTCGACGGACTCCTCGCCGCCCTCGGACAACAGCAGGCGTCACCGCAGGCCAGCGCCAACATATCGGCGCCGTCGATGAGTTCGGACACGCTCGATCTCGCGCGGTCTCGGGGCTGGTCTGAGCACGACCCGCGGTTCCTCGGCCTCCCTCCTGAGCAGTCGGCTCAACGATTCCTCGATGCACTCGACACCAGCCCCGGCGGACGGCACGTGCTGTGAACTGGTGGCAGCAGTTCATCCGCGGCGATCCCGCAGCCATCCACCGGACGTTCAACTCGATCATGATGACCACGTACTGGCTGGCGGGGTGGTCCATGCTCGTCGGTCACGTGCCCTCGGCAGTACTCGACACCATGGGGACGAGCTGGCACCACATCTGGCTGGTTCTCCTGCTCGTCGGCCCACCCCTGTCCGTCGTGGGCACCCACCTGCCGAATCGCTGGCTCGGCTTGTGGGTCCGGGTCGCCGGGAACACCTCCGTGTACGGGGCCCTCATCGCGCTCATCACCGCGGTATCGATCGCCAACGGTGCGTTGACGTGGACCGCATGGACCGGAATCGGACTGTCGGCGTGCACCTTGCTCCTGATCGTGGTCGACCTGTTCACGCTGCACCGCGCAGCGAAGGAGGCGTCCAATGGACGTTCCTAGTTTGGTCGTTGCCATCGGCGGCAGCTCGGTCCTCGCGGCACTCATAACCGGCCTGGTAACCGGGCTGTTTGGGCGCGGGAAGAACCGCGCCGACGCCGCGAAGCAGCTGACCGAGATCGCGACCGGGATGACCAAGACGATCAACGAACAGTTCACCGATCTCGGCACGAAGGTCGACCACCTCGCCGATGCCGTCGTCGAGCTCACCGACAGCGTCGACACCGCCGTCCCACTGCTGAGGGATCAACACCCCGACGTCGCACAGTCACTACGCGATCGAAACCGCGAGACCAGACAAGCACTCAGGAGAATCCTATGACCGACCAGAAGGCCTACGCCGTCGACGACCCGACAGTGATCCGCCTCGGCCGCTTCCTGCGCAACGCACCCCTGAAGAACGGCACGCCGGCCCAGGTGCCGGCCGGCATTTCCGAGCTGCTGGCGCAGGCGGTGTGCAACTACACCCAGAACCTCGTCTGGGACCACGAAGGCCAGCGCTACGTCGAGCTGCAGAAGTGGGAGTCGCTGCCCGATCTGGAGGACGTGGCGGTCGAGACCATCGGCGACAACGAAGCCGTCCGGATGATCCACCGCGGCACCGGCCTGAGTGCGCTCGGCGAGGACTACGACGACGCGTGGAAGCAACTGCGAGAGAAGGTGGCCGCACATGCCTGACGACCCGATCGAGAAGCTGTCGGTCGAGCTGGAAATCTACGGCATCCCGCAGCCGCCGGACGCGCCGCCGATGACCGACACTTACCTCCATGTCCGCCGTCGTCAGGACGGTGCGGGCGAGCGCGCAGTGATGGGTCTGCCCGCTTATCAGGGCGAGCAAGGGCCGCCCGGTCGACCCGGGGCGATACACCAGGGAGAGCGGACGACTGCCGAACTCGAAGCGCTCAAGACCGCCCTGGGCACCGAGCACACCAACTGGGCCTACCGAAACACCGACACCAACGACCAGTACGTGTGGACCGGATCGATGTTCGTCATCTACCACGGCGTCTACGCAACGCCAGGACCCGTCGGCCCAGCGCCGACGATGCGGCCCGGCGACCTGACCATCAACGGGCAGAAGGTCGACGACGGGTTCGGCGTCCGGATCGGCGGCGGGTCAGCGGGGTCCTACAGCATCGGCCTCGACCTGCCGCCCATGCCGAAGGGGGACAAGGGCGACGCGGGCCCGTCAGGGTCGATCTACGACAGCGTCGACGTCGACCAGGACATCCCGCCGACAAACGGCGACGTTCTGGCCTACAACGCTGAAACCGAGTTGCTGGTGTGGTCGCCCGGCGGCTACTGGATCGAGGAGTATGTCGTCCCGCCGTCGGGATTCCCGGACGTGTCCAAGTCTCGCACCGACACCCGCGCCGAACTCGTAGTCGTGACGATTCCGGCCAAGACGTTCCCGTACCGACTCGACTTCACCGGTGGCGTCGACATCAACGCGTACTCGGGACACCAGGTCGACATCGAAATCCGCCGCGACAACGCCACCACGGGAACCCTGGTCGGCATCGGTATCGGCTCCGACGGCGGCGGCTGGTCGAATGTGGCGATCCGCGCGTTCTCCGATGTCGCGATCGACCCGAGCAACCGCGTGGCCGTCATCGAACCTGGAACGCCGATCACGCTGTACGTCGCCGCGGTGAAACGCGCCGGCACGCTCCGCGATTGGAGTGTCCGCAGCAACTACGCGCAGCTGCGGGTTCGGCTGCTGAGGGTCCGCTGACATGGCTGTCGGGCGCGACAGGTTCTACTTCCCGCCGCCGTCGACGTCGACCGACTACGACTCGATGGTCGACAAAGTCGAGGGCATCAGCGAGGGGATCGCCTCAGCGGAGGAAACACGCCAGATCCGCGACAGCGTCGGGAAGCTCCAAGAGGGCCAGGAGGCGCTGAACAACCGCACGGATCTGTTGTCGCCCCTGCTCGACTACGGATCGGCCTACGCGTCGACAGCGAACGGGATAACCAACACGGGGCAGTTCTCCTACAGCAACCAGATCGGCCCCATGCAGGCGTGCCACATCGCGAATGGCCGCTTGATCCTCGAGGAGAAGGGCCTGTGGAATCTGAGTGCCCGCATCTATATCGACTACACCGTCTCGCCGATCGGACTCGATGTCGCCTGGGAGGTTCGCGTCCTCGCTCCCGACGGGTCCATCTTCTCAACCACCGAAGACGTCTACACCGGCGGTAGCGCACAGACTCGCGAGATCAACACGTCAGTCGTGGTTCCCGACGCGGGATACCAGGTGCAGGTCTATGTGCGAACACTGCTTGTCGGCCGCTGGATCCGCGGCGGCGACCACCGTTCCCGCCTGACGGTCCAGCACATCAGCAGGTCCACTGAATCTCCCATCTAAAAGGAGCCATCCCCATGGCCGACGAGTACACCTACGTCCACATCACCGGATCCTGGGCGCACCTGATCGACGACGGCGTTCTCGACGACGACGCGCTGCCCGACGAGGTCCTGCCCACCGGCAAAGTCGTGTTCACGCCGAACCTCGGCTCGTACGGCTCGCTACCGACCGGACTGCCCTCGCGCTCAGTATCCGCCTCGCCGATCACCGGGCTGATCGTCGACGGCCGCCTGCGGGATCTGCAGCGCCGCGACGGCGTCGAGCTCGTCGGAGCCATCGGCGACTACCCGGTGTGGTGGACCGCGACTGCCGAGCTGTGGTGGAACAACAAGAAGCTCCCGGGCCGCACGGTCCAGTTCGCCGCCAACGGCAATCGAGAGTTGCACCTGAACGATCTGATCGACGCCGGTGACCTGCCGCGCGACTACTGGCCGGCCTACCTCGACGCCGCGGCGTCAGCGGCGCGCGCCGAGGTTGCCGCCGACTCGGCAAAGGCCAATGCCGACCGCGCGGAGTTCGTCGCTGAGACGATCTCCGACATCGGCGAGCAGGTCGACCAGGTCAACGCGTACCTCGGCGAGACACGAACGGCCCGCGATGAGGCTCAGGCCGCCGCGGCATCGACCGCCGATGACCGTGCGCACATTGACCAGGTCGTCGCCGACGGTGCCGCCGCGATCCGCGACCACGTTCAAGCCGACGCCGACCGCGCGCAGAATCAGGCGAGCATCGCTGGTGCGCGCGCTGCCGACGCTGCGGCCGCCGCGACCGCCGCCGCCACGTCGGAAGCCGCGGCAGCCGCCTCGGCGACAACTGCTGGACAGAAGGCCACCACCGCAACACAGAAGGCGACTGCCGCCGAAACATCAGCGAACCAGGCCGGAGCGTCGGCGGGATCGGCGCAGACCTTCCGGAACCAGGCGGAATCGTTCGCTGGCGCAGCACAGTCCGCCGCCGACACGGCCGCGCAGGAAGCGGCCGACGAGACCGTCGAGATCTTGACCCAAGCCGTCGCTGCCGACCGCGCCGCGGCCGCCGCGGCGGCGACTGCAGCCGGAACCTCGGCCGGCAACGCCAAGGACTCGGAGGACAACGCCGCAGCATCCGAATCGTCGGCGATGGCCGCCGCTGCTGCCGCGGCGGCCTCGGAGTCGAACTCCGCCGCTTCGGCGACGTCGGCATCCGGGTCGGCTGATGACGCGCAGTACTGGGCATCGCAGGCCTCCGAGGTCGTCGGGTCCGGCGTCCCGTCGGCGACCAAGACCGTGAAGGGAGCGGTCATGCTCCCCGGGGAGGCGCCCGGCGAGCTCGGCGGCACCTTCGACCATCCGACGGTCACCGGGTGGTCGAGCAAGGCCGACCTCGTGGGCGGGAAGATCCCGGTCTCACAGATTCCGGCTCAGGCGACGCACGAGTCAGTAGTGGTGGCCAGTACGGCTGAGCGTCTCGCGTTGACCACCGCGCAGGTACAGCCCGGTGACGTCGCGATCCAGACCGGCAACCCCGGCCGAGGTACGTACATCCTGCAGGCCGAGGACCCGTCGGCTGAGGGCTCGTGGGTACTCCAGGTCGCACCGACCGACGCCGTCTCGTCAGTGAACGGCTACCAGGGCATCGTCGTCCTCGGCAAGGGTGACGTCGGGTTGAGCCTCGTCGACAACACCAGCGACCTCAGCAAGCCTGTCAGCGGTCCACAGCAGGACGCGCTCGACACGAAGGTCGACAAGACGATCAGGGTTCAGCCCGGCCTTGGCCTCACCGGTGGTGGCGACCTGTCGACTGATCGCACCCTGTCGGTGCAGTTCGGCACCGACGCCGGAACCGCGGCTCAGGGCAACGACGGGCGGATTGCCGGTGCCGTCCAGGGCTCGCGAACGATCGCGACCTCCGGCGGACTGCAGGGTGGCGGAACGCTCGGCCAGAACCGAACGCTGTCGATCGCCGACGGCGGTGTCACGTTCGCGAAGCTCGCCGCCGGGCTGCTCCCATCCGATCTGTCGCTCATCGTGTTCGGCAAGGACAGCCCACGCGCGACCGGGGTCGGTGACAATCCGTTCGGTCACAAGTGCCAGCGAGCGATCACGATCAAGGGGTTCGACGTGCAGTGCCTGACCGCCGACGCGAGCGGGAGCCTCACTGTGGAACTGCGGAAGAACGGCGCCCCGATCGTTGGGACGTCGCATTCGGTGGCCGCGGCGGACCAGGTTGCGGGAAGCCGCAAGACGGGCTTGAACGTTCAACTCGCCGCCGGAGACGTTCTCACCGCTGCCGTCACCGGCGTCGGCGGGACGCCCGGGAACGGTCTCGCGGTCCACGTGGAGGCGGTGGTCGCGTGATCATCATGTCGGCCCCGCCGCCCGGCGGCGTTCCGGAGTACGTGGACTCGGTGGCCAAGGGCGGATCGTTCCCACCGAACTATGCCGACGCGATCCAGGTCGGTCCGCGCGGCGCCGTCCTGGTCGGAGTCCACACCAACAACGACACCTACATCGACACCGTCGTGGTGAAGGTCGGGGGTATCGCCGCGACGCTCATCGATGCGGCGCAGCGGTGGAAGCTGTTCATCGTGACGGGGCTACCCGCCGGGACCTCGATAGTGGAGGTGATCTGGTCCAGTCCTGGCAGCAATTTCTCGGGGAACTATGCCGCCATGTCGTTCTCGAACGTCGCATCGGTCGGTATCCCGCAGGTCACCACGACGACCCCCATCACGCTCACCAACAACGCCAAGCTGGCCGTTGGATTCTGGACGGCCGGCGGCGTCCGCACCGCCGCTGAGGGCGACGTCCTCCGGGTGGTGTCGCCGCGATTGACCGACGGCATTGCCATCCACGGCACCACCTCGGACGACGCCATCATGGGGCTCACCCAACCTCAACGCGGGGCGTGTCTGTGGCTCAACGCACCGCAACTACCGAATGAGCCAGTCGCGTCGGCCACCAACGGCACGACAGGATTGGCCACGGTCGAGATCACGCTGCCGGCCGCCGCGACGGTATTCGTGGCGGTTGCGGGAGTCGGAGGGGGCCCGCCCGCGGCATCGACCGTGACCTGCGGCGACATCACCGGAACGCAGGTGTACACGCACGCCGGAACCAATATCCGGCTGACGGTGGCACGCTTCGACTTACCCGCCGGGACGCACCTGATCACGAGCGACTCGGACCGCGCCATCGTTGCGGCCGCATACCGCGGTACAGCCACGCTCGGAACCCCTGTATGGGCGAGCGGCACAACGTCCGCAACGGCGCCCACCGGAGCGACGAAAGTGGCGATCTTCACGAGCGGCAATCAGGTGAGTGCGGCCAGCGCGGGCACGCTTCGGTCGACTGCCTACAAGGGCGGCGGATGGTCGTGCTCGGTGTCGATCGTGGAAGGCGCGCAGTCGTCGGTCTCCGGCGCCGAGGGGTCGGTCACGCTCCCGCTGACATAAGCCGTGCGACCTGTGCTGGGGCATACTCCTGGGCATGCTCGTCACCCTTCACGGCGGACCGCACGACGGCCGCATCATCGACGTAGACGCCGTTCCGCTGCGGTTGCCGGTCCTGATGC
>NZ_KQ969301.1:0-60994 GCF_001578675.1 Gordonia sp. QH-12 | reverse complement strand
GCGACGGCGACGGAGTCGCCTGCGAGTAAGACTGACTCAATCGCCGCCGCCTGCCTTCGGGAGGGTCGGCGGCGATTCTCGTCTCCGGCATACTTCTCCGCATGCTCGTCACCCTGTACGGCGGACCGCACGACGGCCGCACCATCGACGCCGACCCCGACGAGACGCTACGACTGCCAGTGCTCACCCCGAGCGTCGACGGTGGGCCACCAGACCTCGGGGACGACGCGACGTACGAGTGGCAGGGGAGGCGCGACGGAGCAGGACGACCAGTGATGGAGTGGCAGCCGTAGAACCCTCCAACCGATACAATCCCTAGCGAAGAATCACAGGCAGCAATTTCGCGCTCGTGTGCGGCGCCGTGATTCTCGGCGTCCGGTCGTGCGGAGCGTCCGAGCGCACGGTGGCGATACTGGGCGGCCTCGCGATCATCGGTTTCGTGATCCTGGTCCGCCCCACCGACAGTGTGCTGCGAGCGGCGGTGATGGGGTCGGTGGGCCTGGCTGCGGGTCTGGGCTCGCGACGGGCTCAGGCGCTCCCCGCTCTCGGGACGGCGGTGATCGTGGTGACCCTGCTGTGGCCTCAGATGGCGCTCGCTCCCGGGTTCGCGCTGTCGGTGGTCGCGACGCTCGGGCTGGTGCTGTGGTCGGTGCCGATCCGCTCGGCGCTCGTGCGTCGCGGGGTCCCCGAAGCGCCGGCGACGCTGTTGTCGATGACCCTCGCCGCACAGGTGCTCACCACGCCGTTGCTGATCGCCGTCACCGACACGGTGAACCTCCTGTCGGTTCCGGCGAATCTGCTGGCGGTGCCGGTCGTGGGCATCGCCGGACTGCTGGGCACGGCGGCGGCGGTGATCGGCGGGCTCGGACCGCGCTACGGACCGACCACCGTTCTCGCCGAACTGCTGGTGCGCGCCGCGGGTCCGCCGACGAGGTGGTTGATCGCGGTCGCCGACTGGCTGGGAGGGCCGCGGTGGTCCACGCTGACCGTGCCGGGACCGACCGCGGTCACGGTGCTGGTCCTCGGCGCGGCCGGCGTGCTGGGGTGGCGCAGCCGCGGTCGTGTCCGGGGTGTCTGGCACCATGTTCGATGTGAGCGATCGGCTGTACTTGCTACTCGGAGACGACGACTTCCTGACCGGGCGCGTCATCTCGAAGGTCTCGGCCGAGCGCAGTCGCGAGGCGGGGGTCGACGTACCGGTCACCCGCGTCCGCGCCGGTGAAGTCACCGCGCCGGAGTTGGCTGAACTGTTGAGTCCGTCGCTGTTCGCCGAGGAACGCATTGTCGTGGTGCAGTCCGCCGCGGATGCGGGCAAGGAGCCCGCGGCGCTCATCACCGCGTCCGCCAAGGCGCTGCCCGAGGGCATCACGCTGATGGTGGTGCACACCGGCGGCGGCAGGCAGAAGTCGATGGTGGGTGAACTGAAGAAGGCCGGGGCCCAGGAGTTCGCGTGCGCGGCGCCCAAGTGGCCGTCGGAGCGGATGGACTTCGTGCGCGCGGAGTTCCGCGCGCTCGGCGCCCGGGTCAGCGCCGAGGTGGTGGAACTGGTCACCGAAATGGTGGGGTCGGATCTGCGGGAGCTCTCGGCCGCCTGCCACCAGTTGGTCGCCGACACCGGCAACAAGGTCGACGCCGCCGCCGTTCGGCTCTACTACACCGGGCGTCCCGAGGTGACGGGCTTCGAGGTCGCGGACAAGGCCGTGACCGGTGACCTCGCCGGCGCGCTCGAATCGCTCGCCTGGGCCGAACACCACGGCACCGCGCGTGTTCTGCTCGCGGACGCGCTCGCGGAGGCGGTGCACGCCATCGCGCGGGTCCGGTCGATGGGCGGCGGCGACAAGTACTCCCTCGCCTCGGAGCTCGGGATGTCGCCCGGCCGGGTCGGGAAGATCCAGACCCAGGCTCGAGCCTGGGATTCGGCGTCGATCGGCGAGGCGGTGCTCGTGGTCGCCGACCTCAACGGTGCCGTCAAGGGACAGGCCGCCGATCCCGATTACGCATTGGAGCACGCGGTCGCCACTGTGGCGCGTCTGCGTCCGCGCCGGCGATAGGCGGTGTGTCTCCGCGTCGGCCACCGTCGCGCGAGATCGGGACCCGGAAGCGTGCGACGACAAACACCTCGATGACTCCGTGGCCCGTCATCGAGGTGTTTGCGAAAGTGTGATTCTGTTGTGGCCTCGCTCAGCAGAACGAAGCGGAGCGGCCCGAAGGCCGCCCGGCGTCAGAGCTTGTTGACCGCGAGAGCCATGGCCGACTTCTTGTTGGCGGCCTGGTTCTTGTGGATGACGCCCTTCGACGCAGCCTTGTCCAGCTGACGGCTGGTCGTGACGAGCAGCTCGGCGGCCTTGTCCTTGTCGCCCGAGGCGACCGTCTCGCGGAAGTTGCGGATGGCGGTACGCAGGGCCGACTTGATCGACTGGTTGCGCTGACGTGCCTTCTCGTTGGTCTTGTTCCGCTTGATCTGAGACTTGATATTAGCCACGCGATGTCCTCTTCTGGCGTCCTGTGCGGCCCTCGGCCGACTGTCGTTTGTACCCATCGGCGACAGAGCGGTCCGGTCATCGGCCAGCGTCCATCGCAACAGCGGTCAACGATACCAGCGTCGCAGGAAGCGCCAAAATCGCCCGCACCCGAGGTGCGAGCGTCATCCGGCGGTCCGCACCGCTGCCTACAGTGGAAGCACTATGTCAGTCGTCTATGTCCACGTAGGTCTGCCGAAGACCGGAACCACGCACGTTCAGGATCGGCTGTGGCGCAACCGCGACCACGCCCTCGCCCGGGCCGGGCTGCTCTATCCGGGCAACCGGATCGACGACCACTTCCACGCCGCGGCCCACCTGCAGCCCGAGCGCTACCTCGACTGGGCCGATCCCGCACACGCCGGCGTGTGGCCGTCGATGGTCGCACAGATGCGGGCCTGGCGCGGCTCGTCCCTCGTCTCGCACGAGCTGTTCGCCAACGCCGGTCCGGAGCACATCCGGCGCCTGGTGGCCGACCTGAGCTTCGCAGACGAGGTGCACGCCGTGCTCACGGTGCGCGATCTGGCCAGACAGGTCCCATCGGTCTGGCAGGAGAACGTCAAGAATCAGCGACAGGCGACGCTCGACGAGTTCGTCGAGTCGATCTCCGACGACCACGCCGGCCCCGATCAGGAACCGTTCTGGGAGTTCCAGGACTACCGGCGGATCACTGCGGACTGGTCGGAGGTGGTCGGTCCCGAACGCGTTCACATCGTCACCGTTCCGGCGCCCGGAACCGCGAGCGACGGCGACGGTCTGTGGGAGCGCTTCGTCCGCGCGCTCGGCATGGATCCGGCCGACCTGCCCGAGGAGGTGCCCAGCAGCAACAAGTCACTGTCGGCGGCGCAGACCGAACTGCTGCGCAGGCTGAACG
Source organism: Gordonia sp. QH-12 (assembly GCF_001578675.1). Taxonomy (NCBI): domain Bacteria; kingdom Bacillati; phylum Actinomycetota; class Actinomycetes; order Mycobacteriales; family Gordoniaceae; genus Gordonia; species Gordonia sp. QH-12. The sequence goes on along the minus strand of NZ_KQ969301.1, from coordinate 57,601 downwards.
GCCGGCTGCAGCCCGAGGACATCGAATGGCGCCGGTACGAGCGTCTCGTCAAAGGCGTTCTGATCGGCGACTACCTGTTCGCGACGCGCGACGGCCGGCCTGAGGGGCTGACCGGGCCGCAGGCGGCCTGGGCCGCGAGGAAGTCGGAGGAGATGGTCGCCGAACTCGTCCGGCGCGGACATCCGGTCTCCGGAACAGTTCAGGACCTTCGAGTGACCGCCACCGCGGGGGACGAGTTCGCCGCTGTCACCGACGGCGACGTCGTCGACGCCGCGCTCGATGCGATCGCACTGTGGGCGAAGACCGGTCCGGTGCCCGACCGCAGTCCCGCGTTGACCACCCGCGCGGCTGATCTCGTGCGGCGGGTGCGGCGCCGGCTGATGCGCTGACCGGTCAGGAAGCGGACTTCGCCGGCGCAGTGGGAACGTCCGGTCGACGGCAGCGGGCCGGGTGCCGCGGTGCGCTGCTCATCGTCGTTCCGCGCGCTCGGCGGCCGCGGGCAGGAGCCATGCGTCGACCGCATCGGCCGTCAGGTCGGCGACGCCGCTCCGGTCGGGTTTGAGGCTGTGATCGGCCCGCTCCACTTCGAGCACTCGCACCGGACCGCCGAACAGGTCTATCGCCTCGGCGAACTCCTGCGACGTTCCGAAGGCGTCGCTGCGGCCGTGCACGATCAGCGTCGGCACGGTGATCGCGGGGAGATGGTCGGTCCGCATGCGGTCGGGTTTCCCGGGCGGATGCAGTGGGTACGAAGTGAGCAACAGCCCGTCGAACAGATCCGGGTCCTCGGCCGCCACCATCGACGCCTGACGTCCGCCGTACGAGTGTCCGCCGACGATCAGCGGGCCGGGAGCCGCGGACCGCAGCTCGGCCACCGCCTCGCGGATGCCGTCGCGGTCTCGGGCCGCCTTCGACGGTGACGGCGGACCCTTGGGCCGGTCCTGCCGGTACGGCAGATCGATGCGCGCGACCGCCAGTCCTCGGGCGGCCAGGGCGCCGCCGACCGCCCGCAGGATCGCGGCCCGGCGGTCGGCGCCCGCTCCGTGCGCGAGGATCACCAGTCCGCGGGGTTCGTCCGGGCACGTCACGTCCGCCGCGACCGTCGCCGTCTCCACCGTGAACTCGTTGTCAGTCATCGCCTGTCCGTACCCATGATGCGTCGAGCCTAATCGGTGGTGCGGCCGCGCTGCGGGCCGTCGGGCCTGCGGCGGCCCGCCTCGCGCGGGGCGGCGGGGTGAACTGCCGGCCGGTGTCGTGCGAAACTGGAGGGTGATCTGCACCGGGCTTCACCCGGGCCCGCCGCGCAAGGAGTGAGTGAGATTCCCAGCTTCGCCGACAAGACGTTCACCGATCCCGCAAAGATCCGCAACTTCTGCATCATCGCGCACATCGACCACGGCAAGTCCACCCTCGCCGATCGGATGCTGCAGCTGACGGGCGTCGTCGAGGAACGGCAGATGCGCGCGCAGTACCTCGACCGCATGGACATCGAGCGCGAGCGCGGCATCACCATCAAGGCGCAGAACGTCCGGCTGCCGTGGAAGGTGGGCGACGAGGAGTACGTGCTGCACCTCATCGACACCCCCGGTCACGTCGACTTCACCTACGAGGTCTCCCGCGCGCTCGAAGCGTGCGAGGGTGCGATCCTGCTGGTGGACGCCGCCCAGGGGATCGAGGCGCAGACGCTGGCGAACCTGTACCTGGCGATGGAGAACGACCTCACCATCATCCCGGTGCTCAACAAGATCGACCTGCCCGCGGCCGACCCCGACCGCTACGCGGCGGAGATCGCGCACATCGTCGGCTGCGAACCCGAGGAGGTGCTCCGCGTCTCCGGCAAGACCGGCGTGGGCGTGCCGGAACTGCTCGACGAGGCGGTCCGTCTGATCCCCGCCCCCGTCGGCGACCCCGATGCGCCGGCCCGGGCGATGATCTTCGACTCGGTGTACGACACCTACCGCGGTGTGGTCACGTACGTCCGCGTGGTGGACGGACGCATCGTCCCGCGCGAGAAGATCGCGATGATGTCGACCGGCGCGACGCACGAGCTGCTCGAAGTCGGCATCGTCTCGCCGGAGCCGAAGGCCAGCGCGGGTCTCGGCGTCGGCGAGGTGGGCTATCTCATCACCGGCGTCAAGGACGTCCGGCAGTCGAAGGTCGGTGACACCGTCACCACCGCTCGCAACGGCGCCGACGAGCCGCTCACCGGTTACCGCGAGCCGCGTCCGATGGTCTACTCGGGTCTGTATCCCGTCGACGGGTCCGACTACCCGGTCCTGCGCGAGGCACTCGAGAAGCTCCAGCTCAACGATGCGGCCCTGACGTACGAGCCCGAGACGTCGGTGGCGCTCGGCTTCGGTTTCCGCTGCGGCTTCCTCGGCCTGCTGCATATGGAGATCACTCGCGAGCGGCTGGAGCGGGAGTTCGACCTCAACCTGATCTCCACCGCGCCCAACGTGGTGTACCGCGTGGTGATGGACGACGGCACCGAGCACATCGTGACCAATCCGTCCGACTGGCCCACCGGCAAGACCAGCCAGATCTTCGAGCCGATGGTCAAGACCACGGTGATCGCGCCCAGTGAGTTCATCGGCGCGATCATGGAGCTGTGCCAGTCGCGCCGCGGCGAGCTCGGCGGCATGGACTACCTGTCGGAGACCCGCGTCGAACTGCGCTACACGATGCCGATGGCGGAGATCATCTTCGACTTCTTCGACTCGCTCAAGTCGCGCACCCGCGGTTACGCCAGCCTCGACTACGAGGAGTCGGGAGAGGCGCAGGCCGATCTGGTGAAGGTCGACATCCTGCTGCAGGGCGAAGCCGTCGACGCGTTCAGCGCGATCGTCCACAAGGACTCGGCGTACTCCTACGGCAACCGGATGGCACTCAAGCTCAAGGACCTGATTCCGCGCCAGCAGTTCGAGGTCCCGATTCAGGCCGCCATCGGGTCGAAGGTCATCGCCCGCGAGAACATCCGCGCGATCCGCAAGGACGTGCTGGCCAAGTGCTACGGCGGCGACATCAGCCGCAAGCGCAAACTGCTCGAGAAGCAGAAGGAGGGCAAGAAGCGGATGAAGACGATCGGGCGGGTCGAGGTTCCGCAGGAGGCCTTCGTCGCCGCGCTGTCCACCGACGAACTCGGCGATAAGCCGAAGGGCAAGTAGTGGCGGCCACGACGTCGCCGGTTCTCGCCGACTCGCCGCTGCCGTACGGGCTTCCGGATTTCGCGTCGATCTCCGACGACCACTTCCTGCCCGCGTACGACATCGCGCTCGCCGAGCATCGCGCCGAGGTGGACGCGATCGCGGACTCGACGCAGGCCCCGACCTTCGACAACACGGTGGCCGCGCTGGAGGCGTCGGGACGGTCGCTGGCCCGGGTGAACGGGATCTTCTTCAATCTCGAGGGGCCCGACAGCAATCCGCAGCGCGCGAAGATCGCGCAGGTCCTCGCGGTGCGCCTCACTGAGCACGCCAACGCGATCGCGCTGAACTCCGCGCTCTTCGCGCGCATCGCCGAGCTGTACGAGCGTCGCGCCGAACTCGACCTCGACGAGGCGCAGACGCGCCTGCTGGAGCAGCGGTATCGCGACGCAATCCGGTCCGGCGCGGCCCTCGACGAGGCGGGGCAGGAACAGATGCGGGAGATCTCCGCCCGACTGGCGACGCTGACCACCGACTTCGGCCAGCACCTGCTCGACGACACCAACGATTCGGCCGTGCACTTCGAGGACGCCGCGGACCTCGACGGGCTGTCGCCCTCGGAGATCGCCGCGGCTGCCCGCGCTGCGGCCGACGCCGGTCGAGACGGCTACCTGGTGGCCCTCGAACTCCCGACCAGTCAGGCGACGGTCGCCAAGCTCACCGACCCCGCCGCGCGTCGCCGCGTCTTCGACGCCTCCGCGGTCCGGTGTGCCCGCGGCAACGCCCACGACACCCGGGAGTCGATCCTCGAGATCGTCCGGCTGCGCGCTCGGCGCGCGGCCCTGCTCGGCTACGCGAACCACGCCGAGTACGTGATCGCCGAAGAGACGGCGCCGTCGCCGCAGTCTGTCGCCGATCTCCTGGCTCGGCTCGGCGCCGCGGCGATGAAGGCCGCCGACGATGAGCTCGCGCGCCTGGCCGCACTCGCCGGCGGTCCGCTCGGTGCGGCCGATGTGACCTACTGGCTCGCCGCCGAGCAGCGGGCCCGTGCCGCCGGCTCCGCCGAGCCGATCGACATCGACGGCTTCGCGGACTACTGCGAGCTGGACACCGTCATCACCGACGGGGTCTTCGCCGCGGCCGGACGCCTCTACGGGTTGAGCTTCGCCGAGCGCGACGACCTCGCCGGCTACCATCCCGACGTCCGGGTGTGGGAGGTGAGCCGCAACGGCACCGGGATCGGGCTGTTCCTCGGCGACTACTTCGCCCGGCCGTCCAAGCGGGGCGGCGCCTGGATGAACAACATCGTCGACCAGTCCCGGCAACTCGGCACGGCGCCGATCGTGGTCAACGTCCTGAACCTCACCCGTCCCGAGCCGGGCCGTCCGTGTCTGCTCTCCCTCGACCAACTCACGACGCTGTTCCACGAGTTCGGACATGCGATCCACGGGTTGCTGTCGGCGGTCGACTACGTCTCCCAGTCCGGAACCTGCGTGCCGCGGGACTTCGTCGAATTCCCGTCGCAGGTCAATGAGATGTGGGCGCTGCACCCGGAGGTGGTGGCAGGCTACGCGCGTCACCACCTCACCGGTGAACCCGCGCCGGCCGAGCTCATCGACGCAGTCCGCGGCGCGACCGGAACCGAATCGGCGCACTCCACCGTCGAGTACCTCGCCGCCGCCGCGCTCGACCTCGCATGGCACCGGCTCGCCGAGGACGAGATCCCCGACGACGTGCTGGAGTTCGAACGCCGCGCACTCTCCGATGCCGGGCTGGCAACCGACCTGATCCCGCCCCGGTACCGCAGCACGTACTTCAACCACGTCTTCGGCGGCGGTTACTCGTCGGCGTACTACTCGTACATCTGGTCGGAGATCCTCGACGCCGAGACCGAGCAGTGGTTCCTGGCGGGCGGCGGTCTCAGACCGGAACTGGGAGCGGCGTTCGCCGAGGCGGTGCTGTCGCGCGGCGACAGCGTCGATCCGGTCGCCGCGCATGCCGCCATGATCGGCCACAGCGCCCGGATCGAACCGCTGCTGCTCCGCCGTGGGCTCGCCTAGCGCGGCGGTGCCGGGGCAGTGGCGTGACCCCCGTCGCAGGCACCCGGCGAGTAGGGTTTCAAATCAGTGTGGGCGAAACCGCGCGAGTGCGAGTGCAGATGAGGTGATCGAGCGGTGAACGGCGTTCTGTCCTGGTGGGACGGGGTCGAGGAGTGGCTCACCGGTCTGCCCTTCGTCCCGCAGCTCATCGTCACCGCCGTGGTGCTGGTGCCGTTGGCCACGCTCGTCGCGTCCGGGGTGAACTACCTGGTCGGACGACTCTTCTCGAAGCTCGGCCGCGCGGAGGCCGACGACGATCACGGATTGGGTATCTGACGCGATGTTTCGTTCCAAGGTCACGATTGCTCTGGTGGCACTGCTCGTTCTCGTGTTGCTCGCCTGGCTGATCCTCCGCTAGCACAACCTCGACGCCGCGTCACCACCCTCGCGGAGACACGAATCGCGGCGTTGAGAGCGGCCCGGCGCGGTGGTTAGGTTCTTCGGGTGAGCACGGGAACTCTTCAGCGCGCAGTCCTCAAGGCGGCATGCGTGACGGTCGCGCTGGCACTCGTCGCCGCGCTGGCCGGGTGCGGCGGCGGATCCACCGACCGTCCCGACGGCATCGACATCTCCTCGGGAAGCAGGCATCTCAACCTGGTGGCCTACGCGACCCCCAAGGTCGGCTTCGACATGGTGATTCCCGGTTTCCGCGCGACGCCGGAAGGTCACGACGTCGGCTTCTCCCAGTCGTACGGCGCGTCCGGCGACCAGTCGCGGAAGGTGGCCCGCGGTCTGCCGGCCGACGTGGTCAACTTCTCCGTGGAGCCCGACATCACCCGGCTGGTCGACGCCGGTGTCGTCGATGAGGACTGGCAGCAGCAGGCGCCGAACGATTCGATTCCCTTCGGGTCGGTGGTCGCGCTCGTCGTCCGCCAGGGCAACCCCAAGAACATCCATACGTGGGACGATCTCCTGCGGCCAGGCATCGAAGTGGTGACGCCGAACCCGGGCAGTTCCGGGTCCGCGAAGTGGAACCTGCTCGCTCCGTACGCGGCCAAGAGCGACGGCGGCCGGAACCCGCAGGCCGGGCTGGATTACGTCAGTGCCTTGGTCCGCGATCATGTGAAGGTGCTGCCGAAGTCCGGACGCGAGGCCACCTCGGCCTTCCAGCAGGGGCAGGGCGACGTCCTCATCAGCTATGAGAACGAGGCGATCATGCTGTCCCGCAAGAATGCGAGTTCGCCGCCGGCCGACCGCATCGACTACATCGTGCCCTCGGTCACCTTCAAGATCGAGAATCCGGTCGCGGTGGTCAACACGAGCACCGATCCGGCCGCCGCGCGGGCCTTCGTCAGGTACCTGTTCTCGACCCCGGGCCAGAAGCTGTGGGCCGAGGCGGGGTTCCGGCCGGTGGATCCGGACGTCGCGCGGCAGACCGCCCACCTGTTCCCCGGAGACATCCGCAAGGAGTGGACCGTCGCCGATCTCGGCGGCTGGAAGAAGGTCGACAAGCAGTTGTTCGGCAACGGCGGCGACATCAGCGAGATCTACGCGCGGGAGGCCGGACGGTGACCACCGAGCGCGTCTCTCACGAGACCCAGGACTTCGCGCCGCGCCGCGGATGGCGGCCCGACGGACCGCTCTCGCTCGGGATCACCGGGCTGTGGCTCAGCATCATCGTGCTGCTTCCGCTCGCCGCGATCGCCGCTCAGGCCTTCGACGACGGCGCGGGCGGATTCTGGGACGGCATCACCGATCCGGCGGCGCTGCAGGCGCTGGGCATCACCGTCGTGGTGTCGCTGATCGTCGGCGTCGTCAACGTGCTGTTCGGCACCGTGATCGCCTGGGTGCTGGTGCGTGACGAGTTCCCGGGCAAGGGTGTCGTCAACGCCATCATCGACCTGCCCTTCGCGCTGCCCACGATCGTCGCCAGCCTGGTGCTGCTCGCCCTCTACGGGCCCAACAGTCCCTTCGACATCCACCTGGCGGCCACTCAGCCGGGCGTCGTCCTCGCGCTGACCTTCGTGACGCTGCCCTTCGTCGTCCGGCAGGTGCAGCCGGTCTTGATGGAACTCGACACCTCGGTGGAGGAGGCGGCCGCGGTCCTGGGCGCCGGCAATCGGGTGATCTGGTCGCGGATCGTGCTGCCCGCGCTGCTGCCCGCGATCCTCAGCGGTGCCGGACTGGCGTTCACCCGCGCGATCGGCGAGTTCGGTTCGGTGGTTCTGATCGGCGGCAACATCCCGGGCAAGACGCAGGTCGCTTCGCAGTACATCCAGCAGCAGATCGAGGTCGACGAGCCGGTGAACGCGGCCGCAGTGTCCGTGGCATTGCTGGTCATCGCCTTCGTCGTCCTGTTCCTGCTGCGTGTCGTGGCCAAGATCCAGACCCGCCGGGAGGGCTCGGAATGATCGTCTCTCGTCTCACCAGATTGACGCTGCGATCCATCGCACTGCTGTACCTGACGGTGCTGCTCGTCGTACCCGTCGGACTGATCTTCTGGCGATCGTTCGAGCACGGGCTGGGGCAGTTCTGGGAGTGGATCACCACGCCGGCGGCCATCTCGGCGCTCCAGCTCACATTGCTCATCGTGGCGATCGTGGTGCCGCTCAACGTGATCTTCGGAGTCCTGACCGCTCTCGCCCTCGCGCGCGGCCGGTTCCGGGGCAAGGGCGTGCTGCAGGCGGTGGTCGATCTGCCGTTCGCGGTGTCGCCGGTGGTGGTCGGCGTGGCGCTGATCGCCCTGTGGGGCGCCGAGGGCTGGTTCGGCGGCATCGAGTCGCTCGGATTCCGCGTCATCTTCGGGATCCCGGGCATGGTGCTCGCCACGATCTTCGTCACCCTGCCTTTCGTCGTCCGCGAGGTGGAGCCGGTGCTGCGCGAGATCGGCACCGAGCAGGAGGAGGCCGCCGCGACGCTCGGCGCCACCGGCTGGCAGACGTTCAGCCGGATCACACTGCCCGCCGTCCGATGGGGTCTCACCTACGGTGTGGTCCTGACGATCGCCCGCGCGCTCGGCGAATTCGGCGCGGTCACGATGGTGTCGTCGAACTTCCCGGGAGTCTCGCAGACGCTGACGCTGCTGGTGAACTCGAGGTACACCGACGACTACAACGAGTACGGGGCGTACGCCGCGGCGACCCTGCTCATGATGGTCGCCATTCTCGTCCTGGTCGTGATGACGCTCATCGAGCGCCGGGCCAAGGGCAAGCTCGCGGATGCGAGCGCGGAGACGATGAAGGCCGTGTCCGCGGACCGGAACGAACACGAGGCTGCCCACGCGCCGACGGCCGTCGGCGCGGGCGAGGAGAACAACTGACATGTCCATCTCGGTGATCGGCGCCAACAAGCGCTACGGCGACTTCGCGGCCCTCGACGACGTCTCCATCGACATCCCGGAGGGATCCCTGACCTCCCTGCTCGGCCCGTCGGGATCGGGCAAGTCGACGCTCCTGCGCGCCATCGCGGGTCTGGATCGGCTCGATTCGGGAACGGTACGGATCAACGGCGTCGACGTCTCGGGTGCGTCGCCGCAGCAGCGCGACATCGGGTTCGTCTTCCAGCACTACGCCGCGTTCAAGCACCTCACTGTCCGCGACAACATCGCCTTCGGCCTGAAGATCCGCAAGCGTCCCAAGCACGAGATCAAGGCGAAGGTCGACGAGCTGCTCGACATCGTCGGACTCACCGTCTTTCAGAAGCGCTATCCGGCTCAGCTCTCGGGCGGTCAGCGTCAGCGGATGGCGTTGGCCCGCGCTCTGGCCGTTGATCCGCAGGTGCTCCTGCTCGACGAGCCCTTCGGCGCCCTCGACGCCAAAGTGCGTGAGGACCTGCGCAAATGGCTGCGTCAGCTGCACGATGAAGTGCACGTGACGACGGTCCTCGTGACACACGACCAGCAGGAGGCGCTCGACGTCTCCGACCGGATCGCGGTGCTGAACAAGGGGCGCATCGAGCAGGTCGGCAAGCCCGACGATCTGTACGACCGGCCGGACAACGTCTTCGTCGCGTCGTTCCTCGGATCGATTTCGCGGTTGAACGGCGAACTGGTGCGTCCGCACGACATCCGGCTCGGCCGCTCGGCCGAGATGGTCTATCCGCCCGCCGAGACCGCGCTGGACACCGGCGTGATCAAGGCGCGGGTGAAGCGCGTGGTGAATCTCGGCTTCGAGACCCGCGTGGAACTGGTCTCGGCGGCGTCGGGCGAGGAGTTCGTCGCGCAGATCACGCGCGGTGACCAGAACGCCCTGCGTCTGGTGGCCGGCGAGGACATCTTCGCGCGCGCCACGAAAGTGCCGCAACTCTCGGCCGACTAGGGATTCGGTACGGCACGAAGTGCCGTAGATCGCAGGGGTTCGACCGTTCGGCGCAAAGACTTCGGACCTATGGTGGCACTGAGTGTCATTGGACTATGGTGGTCGGGTCACACTGCACCACCACTCCCCGAAGGGGTCACACCATGACGCTTCCCGCCCGATCCGGACTCGACAGCCCGCTGACGCCCCTGCGATTCCTCGACCGTGCCGTCGAGGTGCATCCGGACAAGGAGGCGGCCGTCGACGGCGGTCGGCGACGCACGTACCGCGAGCTGGCGGCTGAGGTGACCCGTCTGGCCCAAGCCCTGCGTGCCTCTGGGATCGGAGAGGGCGACCGAGTGGCGTATCTGGCGACCAATTCGCTGGAGATGCTGGTCGCGCACTTCGCGGTGCCGCTCGCCGGCGGCGTGCTGGTGGCGGTCAACACCCGTCTCGCACCCGCCGAGGTCCGCTACATCTGCAATCACTCGGGAGCACGTCTGCTGGTCGGCGACGCGCCGTTCCTCGAGGCGCTCGCGGGCGTGGAATTCGAGACCGTGCGCGAGGTGGTCGAGACCCCGAGCGTCGACGGCGAGTACACCGGTGCGGGCGATCTGCGGTACGACGAGCTGACGGCACGCGGCTCCGACAGCCCGATCCCGTGGGAGGTCGACGACGAGAACTCGCTGATCAGCATCAACTACACCTCGGGCACCACCGGCGAGCCCAAGGGCGTGATGTACACCCATCGCGGTGCGTACCTGGCCTCGCTGGGCAACGTGCTCACCCAAGGATTCGGCATCGACACCCGCTACCTGTGGACCCTGCCGATGTTCCACTGCAACGGCTGGTGCGGCCCCTGGTCGGTGACGGCGGTCGCGGGCACGCACGTGTGCCTGCGGGCGGTTCGCGGCGACGACATGTGGCGTCTCATCGACACCGAACTGGTGACCCAGATGAGTGGCGCGCCGACGGTGCTGACCACACTCGCCACCGCGGGCGAGGCCCACCGGATGGACCGGCCCCTGACCATCGCGACCGCGGGGGCGCCGCCGAGCCCCACGATCATTCGCGCGATCCGCAATCTGGGGATCGAGCTCGTGCACGTCTACGGTCTCACCGAGACCTACGGCCCGTACTCGGTGTGCGAGCCCAGCGCGAGCTGGTCGTCGCTGTCGGGCGAGGAACTGGCCGTGCGCATGGCACGGCAGGGCGTCGGGATGATCACCGCCGATCGGCTCCGCGTCGTTCTCCCGGAGCCCGCCGAGGACGGGACCCTGGTGGATGTGGAGCCCGACGGTGTGATGATGGGCGAGATCGTGATGCGCGGCAATGTGGTGATGAAGGGTTACTTCGAGGATCCGGAGCGCACCGCCGAGGCCTTCGCCGGAGGCTGGTTCCACTCGGGCGATCTCGGCGTGATGCATCCCGACGGCTACGTGCAGCTCCTCGACCGGGCCAAGGACGTCATCATCTCCGGCGGTGAGAACATCTCGACCATCGAGGTGGAGCAGGCGGTGGTGAGCCATCCCGCGATCGTCGACGTCGCGGTGGTCGGCGTGCCGGACGACAAGTGGGGCGAGCGCCCGAAGGCCTACGCGGTGCGCAAGCCGGGCGAACAGCTCACCGAGGCCGAGGTGATCGCACACGTGAAGAGCCGGATCGCGGGCTACAAGGCTCCGCGCGAGGTGGAGTTCGTCGACGATCTGCCGAAGACGTCGACCGGCAAGATCCGCAAGAACGAACTCCGCGACGCCGCCTGGGGCGACTCGACCATGCGCATCCAAGGCTGACCGTTTGAGGGTTGTCTCGGGCTGGGTCTGCAGGGTTGTCGAGCAGCGCGCGAACGCAGTGAGTGTGCGTGTCGAGACGCGCGTATGTCTCGATTCGCTTCGTCACTTCGTTCCTCGCGACTCGACGGGCCTCGGGCTGGGTCTCGCAGGGTGGCCTCGGGCCTCGCAGGGTTGTCGAGCAGCGCGCGAACGTAGTGAGTGTGCGTGTCGAGACGTGTGCGTATGTCTCGATTCGCTTCGTCACTTCGTTCCTCGCGACTCGACGGGCCTTGGGCTGGGTTTGGCAGGGTGGCCTCGGGCTGGGTTTGGCAGGGTTGTCTCGGGCTGGTCTCGCAGGGTTGCCTCGGGCTTCGCAGGGTTGTCGAGCAGCGCGCGAACGCAGTGAGTGTGCGTGTCGAGACTCCCGGGGCCCGGAGGAAGCGAACTCGGGAGTCAGCTCGCGACGACGACCGCGGCGGCTGTGTACAGGCGAGCGACTGCGTCCACCAGACACGGGTGGTCGGCGACAGGACCGGCCACGACCATCGGTACGTCCATCGCGTCGAGATACCGCTCCACCCGATCGGTCAACAGGCCCGCCGATAGGAACAACGGACTGACCGCGACGCGGTCGGCGCCGTCGGCCAGGAGTGCGTCGACCGTCTCCCGAACGGCGGCGCCGTCACGGCCCAGACGGGTGGCGAAGAGCGTGCGTACCGGCCGGCCGAGCGCTGCGGAGAGCTCGCGGCCGCGTCCGATCACCGAAGCGTCGCTGCCGGCGTCCGACGATCCGACGGCGAGCATCAGCACGCCGTCGCGAGGGCCGGCACCGGCCTCCGACAGCCGCTCGACCAGCGCCGGAACCGGGGAGTGCCGGCCCACGACCGGAGTCTGGACGATGGTCGCGGCGGGATTCGCGGCGTGGGCCGCGTCGATCAGCGCGGGCAGATCCACCTTGCTGTGGTAGCCGTCGCCGAACAGCAACGGAACGACCACCACTTCGCCGGACACGGACCCGAGAACATCGGTGAGCAGCGGAGCGGTCAGGTCGAGGTATGCCAGCTCCACCGTCACGCCGGGCAGCGCGATGCGCACCGCATCGGCCACCCGGCGCGCGGTGACGCTGAAGCGCGGATCACGACTGCCGTGCGCGGCGAGAACGAGCGTGGTCATCCGGACCGGGCGGTCACGCCAAGGCCGGCGACGGCAGCTCGAGCGCCGCCAGCGCGTCGCCGACCAGGCCGGCACCGAGGGTGTTGCCGCCCTGCGGATCGATCAACAGGAAGCTGCCCGACTCGCGGCTGCGCGAGTAGTCGTCGGCCGGGATCGGCTCGGCGGTCATCAGCGAGACCCGTCCGATCTGGTTCAACTCGATCGACTCCGGTGCCTCGACCAGGGCGAGGTTCTGCTCGTCGAAGAGCGCGTCGAGGCCGCCGACGATCACCTGCGTGGTCTTGGCGCCGTGCTTCAACAGCAGGCGGGCACCGGCACGCAGCGGCTTCTCCGACAGCCAGCACACCGTGGTGGTGAACTGCTGCGCGGGCTCCGGCGCATCGGCCGCCGAGGCGATCAGATCGCCGCGCGAGATGTCGATGTCGTCGGTCAACAGCAGCGTGACGCTCCGGCCGGCGTGCGCCGTGTCCAGCTCGCCGTCGGGGGTGTCGATCTTCGCGATCGTCGAGCGCAGACCGGACGGCTGGACGACGATCTCGTCGCCGACCGACACGCTTCCCGCGGCCACCAGACCGGCGTAGCCGCGGTAATCCGGGTACTCGGGGGTGCGCGGCCGGATCACGTACTGCACGGGGAACCGGAGTCCGACCTGCCCGCGGTCGAGCTCGTTCGGCACCGTCTCCAGATGCTCGATCAGAGTCGGACCGTCGTAGTACGGCGTGTTCTCCGAGCGGATCGCGACATTGTCGCCGTGGAGCGCCGAGACCGGGATCTCCTGGACCTGCTCGGGCGAGTAGCCGAGCGAAGCGGTGATCTGGTTGAACTCGGCCGAGATCTCGGCGAACACCTCGGCGGCGTTCTCCACGAGGTCGATCTTGTTGACTGCGAGCACCAGCCGCGGAACGCCGAGCAGGGCCATCACGGCGGCGTGCCGACGCGTCTGGGCGACGACGCCGCTGCGGGCGTCGACCAGCAGGATCACCAGCTGCGCGGTAGACGCTCCGGAGACGGTGTTGCGCGTGTACTGCACGTGGCCGGGGGTGTCGGCGAGGACGAACGACCGGGCGGGGGTCGCGAAGTAGCGGTACGCGACGTCGATGGTGATGCCCTGCTCGCGCTCGGCGCGCAGGCCGTCGACCAGGAGCGACAGGTCCGGGGTGTCCATGCCGCGGTCCACCGAGGCCTTGGTGACGGCGTCGATCTGGTCGGCGAGCACCGACTTGGTGTCGTACAGCAGGCGGCCGACGAGGGTCGACTTGCCGTCGTCCACGGAACCGGCCGTGGCGATGCGCAGAAGGTCGGGGGAGTGCTTCATCAGAAATATCCTTCGCGCTTGCGGTCTTCCATGGCGGCCTCGGAGACGCGGTCGTCGCCGCGGGTGGCTCCGCGTTCGGTCAGCCGCGATGCGGCGACCTCGGCCAGAACGGCTTCGTTGTCGGTGGCCTCGGACAGCACCGCACCGGTGGTGGAGCCGTCGCCGACGGTGCGGTAGCGCACCATCCGGGTCTCGACGGTCTCGTCCTCGCGCGGTCCTCCCCACGGCCCGGCGGTCATCCACATGCCGTCGCGCTGGTACACCTCGCGCTCATGCGCGTAGTACAGCGGCGCCAGCAGCACCTGCTCGCGGGCGATGTAACGCCACACGTCCAGCTCGGTCCAGTTGCTCAGCGGGAACACGCGCACGTGCTCGCCCGGAGCGTGCCTGCCGTTGTAGAGGTTCCACAGTTCGGGACGCTGACGCTTCGGGTCCCACTGGCCGAAGGCGTTGCGCAGCGAGAAGATGCGTTCCTTCGCGCGGGCCCGCTCTTCGTCGCGCCGGGCGCCGCCGAACACGGCGTCGAAGCGGTTCTCGCTGATGCCGTCCAGCAGCGGGATGGTCTGCAGCGGGTTGCGGATGCCGTCCGGCCGCTCGGTGAGACGGCCGTCGGCCAGATACTCGTCGACGCTCGCGACGTGCAGGCGCAGGCCGTGACGTTCGACGATCTCGTCGCGGAACTCGATGATCTCCGGCAGGTTGTGGCCGGTGTCCACGTGCAGCAGCGAGAACGGCAGCGGCGCGGGCCAGAAGGCCTTGAGCGCCAGGTGCAGCAGCAACGTCGAGTCCTTGCCGCCGGAGAACAGGATCACCGGCCGCTCGAACTCGCCCGCCACCTCGCGGAAGATGTGGATGGCCTCGGACTCGAGGGCGTCGAGCGTGGTGAATCCCTCGTCTCGCTGCGCTCGCTCAGGACGGTGTTCGTCACGGTCCGCGACGGCGGACTGGACGTCTGTCGATTCGATGATGCTCATGCGTGCAACCCGCATTCTGTCTTGGCGCTGCCGGCCCAACGGCCGCTGCGCGGATCGGCTCCGGCGGCTGGTTTGACGGTGCACGGTTCGCACCCGATCGAGGGATAGCCCTCGTCGACCAGCGGATTCACCAGGACGCCGTGGCTGTCGATGTAGTCCTGGAACTGCTCGTCGCTCCATGCGGCGAGCGGATTGATCTTGACCAGGCCGAAGCCCTCGTCGAAGGAGATCAACGGTGCGTTCGCGCGGGTGGGCGCCTCCACTCGGCGGATACCGGTGACCCATGCGCGGAAGGGTGCCAGGGCACCGCGCAGCGGGACCACCTTGCGCAGCCGGCAGCATTCGGCCGCGTCGGTGGCGAACAGATTTCTGCCGACCAGCTCGTCCTGCTCCTGCACCGTCTGCTCGGGCGTGATGTTGAGCAGTTCGAGGTCGTAGACCTGCTCGACGGCGTCCCGGGTGCCGAGGGTCTCGGCGAAGTGGTAGCCGGTGTCGAGGAACAGCGCCTTGAGCCTGCCGCCGACGGCCTCCTTGTCCTCGATCGCCTTGTCGGCGACGTCGATCAGTACGGCGTCCTGCATGTTCGCCGCGATGACGAAGTGCGGGCCGAAGGTCTCGGCGGTCCAGCGCAGCAGTTCCTCGGCGGTGGCGTCGGGTCCGAGCTGCTCGGCACCGGCCTCCGCGATCGCCTTCAGTTCGTCCAGATCATCTGTGGTGATGGTCATCGTCTTTCCCTCACTGCAGTTCGGCGTCGTCGGCGCGGACCGCCCATTCGGCGAAGCGTTCGCCGGGGTTGCGGCCTGCGATGAAATTGCGGACGAGACGTTCGATGTACTCGGTGGCCTCACTGGCGTAGATCTTGTGCTGGCGCAGCTTTCGGCCGAAGCCGCTGTCGAAGCCCAGGCTTCCGCCGAGATGCACCTGGAAGCCCTCCACCGGGGTGCCGTCGTCGTCGATCAGCTGACCCTTGAGGCCGATGTCGGCGACCTGCACGCGGGCGCAGGAGTTGGGGCAGCCGTTGAAGTTGATGGTGATCGGCACGTCGAGCTGCTCGTTGAGTTCGGCCAGACGCTTCTCCAACTCCGGAACCAGAGCCTGCGACCGGCTGCGGGTCTCGGTGAACGAGAGCTTGCAGTACTCCAGACCGGTGCACGCGATCAGGTTCCGGCGCCACACCGACGGCTTCGACTGCAGGCCGACGGCGGTCAGGTCCGCGTCGAGTTGGGCGATCCGGTCCTCGGGGACGTTCACCACGACCAGCTTCTGGTACGGCGTGAAGCGGACGCTGTCGCTGCCTGCCTTCTCCGCGGCATCGGCGATCGCGTACAGCACGTCGTCCGACAGTCGGCCGGAGACGGCGGAGAACCCGACCGCGTACAGGCCGTTCTTCTGCTTGGTGACGCCGACGTGGTCGATTGGCTGCTTCGGCGGAGTCGGCGCCGGGCCGTCGATGAGCTTGCGGTGCAGGTACTCGTCTTCGAGGACCTGGCGGAACTTCTCCGGCCCCCAGTCCTTCATCAGGAACTTCAGCCGGGCCTTGGAACGCAGGCGCCGGTAGCCGTAGTCGCGGAAGATCGCGACTACGCCCTCCCAGACGTCGGGGACCTCGTCGAGCGGCACCCAGACACCGAGCCGCTTGGCCAGCATCGGGTTGGTCGAGAGCCCGCCGCCGACCCAGAGGTCCAGTCCGGGGCCGTGTTCGGGGTGCTCGACGCCGACGAACGAGACGTCGTTGATCTCGTGCACCACGTCCTGCAGACCCGAGACGGCGGTCTTGAACTTGCGCGGCAGGTTCGAGTACTCGGGGTTGCCGATGTAGCGGCGCTTGATCTCGGCGAGGGCCGGACTGGCGTCGAGGACCTCGTCGGTGGAGAGCCCTGCCAGGGGAGAGCCGAGCATGCCGCGCGGGCAGTCGCCGCAGGCCTCGGTGGTCTCCAGGCCGACCTCTTCGAGCCGGCGCCAGATCTCCGGGACGTTCTCGATCTCGATCCAGTGGTATTGCAGGTTCTGGCGGTCGGTGACGTCGGCGGTACCGCGGGCGAAGTCGCGAGAGATCGACGCCAGCGTGCGCACCTGCGCCAGGTTCAGCTGTCCGCCGTCGGTGCGGACCCGCATCATGAAGTACGGCGCCTCGATCTCGTCGATGTGGGCTTCGCCCGAGTACGTTCCGTCGAATCCTTCGGCCCGCTGGGTGTAGAGGCCCATCCAGCGGAAACGGCCCCGCAGGTCGGCCTTGTCGATGCCGTCGAAGCCGACGTACTGGTAGCTGTCGATGATGCGACGCCGCACATTGAGCGGGTTGTCGTCGCGCTTGCTCTGCTCGTTCGCGTTGAGCGGGGTGCGATAGCCGAGGGCCCACTGGCCTTCGGATCGGCGCTTGGTGGGACGCGCGCGCTTGCGGGGCGCCTCGGTGGGCGTCTCCGTCGGCTCCGCGGTGGTGGGGGACGTGAGCGTCATCAGTTCTCCTGAGCGTGCAGCGCACAGCACGGCACGACGATTGGGCTGAAATCAGAATGTGACGAAGATCGGCATCCTCAGAGACCCGCGATGGGCTGGCGGGTCGGGACTTCTCGAAAGGCCGAGACGTCGGCTAGTGCCGACAGAAAGCGCTGCAGACGCGCTTGAGATCGATGTGCCGCCGTTCGGCGAGCCACACTCCTGAGGAAGTCACGACTGCCATAGTGCCACGTCCGACGAGGTCAGTCTACTTGGGGTTATTTTTCCTCAGCGTGAGATTAATATCCTTGACACGGCGTGAGTCATGATGGATAGGTGATTGACCGACGTGCTCCGGAGGCGCTCTCCGCACAGGCACGCACCACAGTGGCGACCGCCGACCCCAGTCGGCCGCTGAGCCTCTACCTCCATGTGCCGTTCTGCGCCACGCGCTGCGGATACTGCGATTTCAACACGTATACGGCCGGTGAACTCGGTTCGTCGTCGTCCCCGCAGAGCTGGATGGAGGGGGTGCGCGCCGAACTCGATCAGGCCGCCGCGCTCCTGGCCCCGGGCCGGCGCGTCGGCACCGTGTTCGTCGGCGGCGGCACCCCGTCGCTGCTCGGCGCCGACGGGCTCGCCGACCTGCTGGGGGCCGTGCGCGACTCGTTCGTCCTCGCGCCCGGCGCCGAGGTGACGACGGAGTCGAATCCGGAGTCGACGTCGCCGGAGTTCTTCGAAGGGCTGCGGGCCGCGGGGTTCACCCGCGTCTCGCTCGGGATGCAGTCGGCCGCGCGGCACGTACTCGCGGTACTCGAACGCACGCACACGCCCGGCCGTGCCCTCGACGCCGCGCGCGAGGCCGCGGCGGCGGGCTTCGAGCACCTCAATCTGGATCTGATCTACGGGACACCGGGTGAGCGCGACGAGGATCTCGACGCCTCGCTCGACGCCGTCCTGTCGGTCCCCGTCGACCACGTCTCGGCCTACGCGCTGATCGTGGAGGACGGAACGCGGTTCGCCCGCAAGGTGCGCCGCGGGGAGATCCCCATGCCCGACGACGATGTGCTCGCGGCGCGCTACGAGATGATCGACTCGCGTCTGCGCGCCGCGGGAATGGCCTGGTACGAGGTGTCGAACTGGGCGCGCGCTCGCCCGGATGCGTCGCCCGACCCGGATTCGGTGTGCCGCCACAACGAGGCGTATTGGCGCAGCGACGACTGGTGGGGGATCGGCCCGGGTGCGCACTCGCATGTGGACGGGGTGCGCTGGTGGAATCAGAAGCATCCGGCCACCTATTCGGCGTCGCTGGCCTCCGGCTCGCTCCCGATCGGCGGCCACGAGATCCTCACCGCGGACGACCGGCACACCGAGGCGGTGATGCTGCGTCTGCGCATGCACCAGGGGCTCGACGTGAACGTGCTCTCGGGCGCGGAACGGATTCGAGCCGACGCCGCGGTGGCCCAGGGGCTGCTGCGGACGGTCGCGGGCGCCTATGTGCTGACCGATCGCGGACGCCTGCTCGCCGACGGCGTGGTCCGCGACATCCTCGTCGCGCAGTAGCGGACCTCGGCCGTGCGGTCGCGGCTGAGAAGGGCGGTCATCCCGTCTGGTAGACCCCGCTGCCCGTCGCGACGAGTCCGTCGTCGGCCCGGGTCCGGATCTCGACCGCGCAATGGTTGAGTCTCCGGCCCTTGCGAAGCCGGGTCGCGACGATCTCGATGTCGTCGTTCATGGCGGGTGCGATGAAGCTGACGGACATGCTGACGGTGACCCCGCGCAGCTTCTCGGGTACCGGGTCGTCACCCGCCCATGCGGCCGCCATGATGCCCAGATCCACGCATGCTCCGATGGCTCCGCCGTGGACCATCGGCCCGACCGTGGTGTTGGACTCGGCGAACGGGAGGCGCAGGTGTGCGGTGCCCTCGCCGATGTCGATCAACTCGACGCCGAGTGTGTCGATGAACGGTGATGTGGGGAAGAACGCGCGCATGGCGTCCGAGCCGGTGGCCGGCTGTCGGTCGGCGGTGGTCGTCATCTGAATGCTCCTTTTCGTAGTAATACTATGAAACCATAATTTGACTACGAAATCGTAGTGTTACTACGTTATTGATATGACAGTTCCCTTGACCCCGCCGTCCGACAAGCGACGCCGCCGAACACATGACGCGGTGCTCGACGCAGCCGCAGAACTCTTCGCCGACCAGGGGTTCCGCCGCACGTCCGTCGACCAGCTCGCCCACGCGGCCGACGTGGCGCTGAGTTCTATCTACTCGAACTTCCCGGGCGGCAAAGCCGACGTGTACGTGGCGCTGGCATGCCGAATCGCCCGCGACCACGTCGAGCGGATGGAGGCGGCGATCGCTTCCGCGGAAGAGGCCGTGGAACTCGCCGTCTTCGACGAGTACCTGCTCTTCCACGCCGACAACCCGCTGGCCTTCCGGGCGCTGGGACTGGTCGACGTCGGTCCGGACGATTCCGAGCTCGTCGACCAGGCGCGGGCGATGATCCGCGGGCTGCTCGGCGGGCTCGTCGAGCAGGTGGTCGGAGCGTCGGCCCTGCCGCCCCGCGCGGCGAGACTCGAGGCGCTGCGGCTCTGGGGTACGGCGAACGGCATGATCTCCCTGCGTGCACAGGGGTTCACCGACTCGGCCGAGTTCGACGACTTGCTCGCGTCGATCCGCGGTGAGCTGGCCGACCGCGTCGACGGCGCGCACCGGATCGGCGCGCGATGAGGGCGGGCGAACACCTGACCCCGCCGCCTGACTCCCGGTTCGCTCGCGAGGTGGCTGAGCGTGCAGCCGACGAACTCTCCGGCCCGGTGCATCAGCACAGCCTCCGATGCTGCCAGTGGGCGATCGCGTTCGCCGAGGTCGACGGCCTGGACGTCGATGCCGAGCAGTTGTGGGCGGCGACGATGCTGCACGATCTGGCGCTCGGTGCGCCCGATCACCCCGACTACGGCTGTTTCGCCGCGCTCGGCGCCGATCATGCGGCCCGACTCGTCGCGGCACACCGAGGCCAGGCGCAGGCCGAGGTGGTGCGCGCGGCGATCGCCGGACACTTCCACCCGGCCGTTCCGGCGGAGCCGGTCGCGCGATGCCTGCACTCGGCGGTCGAACTCGACGTCGTCGGATACCGGCTGAGGGAGGTCGACGGAGGGCTCGTCACGGCCACCGAGAGCGCGCATCCGTGCGCCGGGTTCGGCGAGGTGTTCACGACTGCGATGAGAACCGAGGCGAGACTGCGACCGCACTCGAGCGCGGCAGTGCTGTGGCGCGCCGGCGCGCGCGTTCCGATGGCATTGAACCCGCTCGCGCGTTGATCGATCCGGTCGCCGGCGCGTCGGCCGGATCAGTCGGGCAGCCGATGCGCGCCTACCGAGCGGCGGCGCCTGCCGGTGACCGGGGCGATCGGCGCAGTGATCTCCAGCTCGCCGGACTCGGGTGCGACGCGGCCCGCGGCGATGCGCTCGTCCAGATCGAGCATCCGGGCGTGGATGATCGTGCGGTTCCGCAACGCCGAGCGCACGGCCCGGTGCAGCCCGTCCTCGAGATACAGGTTTCCTTCGAACAGCACCACGTGGGCGAACAGGTCGCCGTAGAAAGTCGAATCCTCCGACAGCAGCTTGTCGAGTGCGAGGACGGTGGTGACGGTGGTGAGCTGATCGAGCCGGAACTGGCGCGGCGGGATCTGCGCCCACTCGCGCGCGGTGAGACCGTGATCGACGTAGGGTCTGCCCTCGCGCACGCCCTTGAAGATCATCGCGGTCCTGGTCTTTCCGTCGGTTACGTAGAATGGTCGTATCCACTGTAGGCAAAGTCGTGGCATCGGGAGGTACGGACTTGTCGTCGTCGACGGATGACCGGCGTTTCGAGATCTTGCGTGCGATCGTCACCGACTACGTCTCCACGCAGGAGCCGATCGGGTCGAAAGCGCTCGTGGAGCGCCACCACCTGGGCGTCTCGAGCGCCACCGTCCGCAACGATATGGCGGCGCTCGAAGCCGAGGGGTACATCGCCCAGCCGCACACCAGCTCGGGTCGGATCCCGACCGACAAGGGCTACCGGATGTTCGTCGACCGCATCAGCGAGATCAAACCGCTGTCGGCCGCCGAACGCCGCGCGATCCTGTCGGTGCTCGACAACGGGGTCGACCTCGACGACGTACTGCGCCGCTCGGTCCGCCTGCTCGCGCAACTCACTCGCCAGGTCGCCGTGATCCAGTACCCGGTGCTCTCCACCGCCCGCGTGCGGCACCTCGAAGTGGTCTCACTCTCGCCCACCCGATTGCTGCTGGTGGTCATCACCGACACCGGCCGGGTGGAGCAGCGGATGGTGACCCTCTCCGAGGAGATCGACGAGGACAACCTGGTGCGGGTGCGCGACATGTTCTCCACTGCCCTGGACGGCAAGCGGCTCGAAGACGCCTCGGTGGCGGTCGCCGAACTGGCGACCACCGCGCCCGCGGACCTGCGCGAGGCGGTCATCACCATCGCCACCGTGTTGGTCGAGACCCTCGTGGAACGCGGAGACGACCGGCTCGTCCTCGGCGGCACGTCGAACCTGGCGCGGTCGGCGGCCGACTTCTCCTCGAACATGGGCGGCATGGACATCGTGCTCGACGCGCTCGAAGAGCAGGTGGTGGTCCTCAAGCTGCTCGCGCACACGCAGCGAACCGGAAAGGTCACCGTCCAGATCGGCGAGGAGACCAACACCGAGAACCTCCGGAGCACCTCGGTGGTCTCGACCGGGTACGGTGCTTCGGGCACCGTCTTCGGCAGTGTCGGTGTGGTTGGACCCACCCGAATGGACTATCCGGGAACAATCGCATCGGTGGCGGCGGTTGCGAAATACGTCGGCGAAGTCCTCGCCGACCGTTAGTTGATGTCTTGATTGCGAAGGACCTAATTCACCGTGGCTCGTGACTACTACGGAATTCTGGGCGTGTCTGCAGGCGCGTCGGACCAGGAGATCAAGCGTGCGTACCGCAAGCTGGCTCGCGAACTGCACCCCGATGTCAACCCCGACGCCGAGGATAAGTTCAAAGAGGTCACGACCGCCTACGAGGTGCTCTCCGATCCCGAGCGCCGGCGCATCGTCGACGCGGGCGGCGACCCCCTGGCGGGCCCGAGCGGCGGCTTCGGAGGCGATCCGTTCGGTGCGGGCGGGCTCGGCGACATCTTCCAGACTTTCTTCGGTGGGGCCACTGGCGGCTTCGGGGGCGGCCGCGGTCCCCGGGGACGGGTGCGCCCCGGTGAACCCGCACTGGTGGGCGTCAGTCTGACCCTGGAGGAGATCGCGGCGGGCGCACGCAAGGAGATCACGGTCGACACCGCGGTCCTGTGCGATACGTGCAAGGGATCGGGCACCCGCGACGATTCGAAGCCGGTGACCTGCGCGACGTGCAAGGGCGCCGGTGAGATCCAGGCCGTGCAGCGGTCCTTCCTCGGCCAGGTGATGACGGTGCGCGAATGCCCGGAGTGCCACGGCGTCGGAGAGACCATCCCCGATCCGTGCCTCAAGTGCGGCGGCGACGGCCGCGTCCGTTCGCGCCGCACGATGACCGTGAAGATCCCGGCCGGCGTCCAGGACGGGATGCGCGTGCGACTGGCCGGGCAGGGCGAGGTGGGACCCGGCGGAGGCCCGGCGGGCGATCTCTACGTGGAGGTCTCCGAGCAGGCCGACGACGTCTTCGTCCGTGACGGCGACGATCTGCACTGCACCGTCCGGGTGCCGATGGTCGACGCGGCGCTGGGCACCGAACTCACCGTCGACACCGTGCTCGGCGGCTCCGCGACCCTCACCGTCGAACCCGGCACCCAGCCCGGCACCGTCGTCCGGGTGCGCGGCCAGGGTCTGCCGCATCTGAACTCAGGTGTGCGCGGCGACCTGCACGCACATCTGGACGTGGTGGTGCCGAAGCGGATCGACGGACGCCAGAGCGACCTGCTCCGCGAACTCCGCGAGGTCTCCGGCGAGGAAGTGGAACTTGTGACCGCCACCTCCAAGGCCGCCGCCAACGGCGGACTCTTCTCCAAGCTGCGTAACGCCTTCGCCGGCCGATGACGCCGCCGCTCTTCTGGGTCGACGAGGTGCCGCGCGCCGGCGACACCACGGTGCTGTCCGGCCCGGAGGGCAGACATGCGGTGACCGTCACGCGGATCGGTGCCGGTGAGACGGTGACCCTCGGCGACGGACGCGGAACCACCGCCGAGTGCGAGGTGATCGAGGTCGGCGGAAAGGACCGGCTCACCGTCCGCGTCGGCCGGGTACAGGTCCACCCCCGTCCCAAGCCGCTGGTGACGGTCGTGCAGGCGCTGCCGAAGGCTGAACGCAGCGATCTCGCCGTCGACCTGATGACTGAGGCCGGGGTCGACGCGATCGTGCCGTGGCAGTCGGCGCGCACCATCGCCCGCTGGAGCGGCGTGAAGGCCGTCAAGGGTGTGGAGAAGTGGCGTGCCACCGCGGCCACCGCGGCCAAGCAGGCGCGCCGGGCGTGGATCCCCGAGGTCGCCGATCTGGCCGGCACCACCGACGTGCGCGAGCTGGCGGCACGGGTGGCCGCCGACGGCGGGATCGTCGCGCTGCTTCATGAGGCCGGCGCGGTCGCGTTCCGTTCGCTGGATTTCGCCGAGGTGCCCGAGGTGCTTCTCGTGGTGGGGCCCGAAGGCGGACTGGCGGAGGCGGAGATCGCCGACCTCACCGCCCTGGGTGCGGTGCCGGTGGTGCTGGGTCCGGAGGTGCTGCGTACCGTCGCCGCCGGAGCGGTGGCGCTCGGCGCCCTCGGCGCGGTCACCGACCGCTGGACTCGATAAAGGACATCTGTTGCGTCGCAAGAAGATTCACTATGGCGATCAGCCAAGCCAGTTCGGCCACCTGTATCTTCCGGAACGGGGGCCGGCCGAGTGCGCGCCGCTCGTCGTCCTGGTGCACGGCGGATACTGGTCCACCGAGTACTCGCTGGTGATCAACACACCGGTCGCCCGCGACCTGGCGCAGCGCGGGGCGGCGGTCTGGAACATCGAGTACCGCAGGGTGGAAGAGACCGGCGGCGGCTGGCCGGGTACCGGGCGCGATGTGGTCGCGGCGATCCGTGCCCTCGAGGGTCCGGTCGCCGAACAACTGGCGATCGACGGCGTCAAGGTCGATCGCAAGAACGTCGCCGTCGTCGGACACTCGGCGGGCGGACAACTCGCGGTCTGGGCGGTCGCGCAGACCGACGCGAGGGCGGGCGGCTTCCGCATCGCGACGGTGGTTCCGCAGTCCGCGGTCCTCGACTTCACCGGCGGCGCCTCCGACCGCACGTCGGTCCGTCGGTTGATGGGCGTCTCGTTCGAGGAGGCGCCGGACCGCTACGCGGCGGCGTCGCCCGCCTGCCAGCCGCCCTTCGACGCGCTGGTGGCCGCCGTGCACACGGCCGACGACGCCTCGGTGCCGATCGAGCTGAGCCGCCGCTACGTGGAGGGGGCCGCCGCGCGCGGTCAGCGGGCGGTGCTCTACGAGGTGCCGGGGGAGGGGCACGACGCCTTCGTCGATCCGCGCAGCGCGGCGCACAGGCAGACCCTGCGGGTGCTCGGCATCTGACCGGCGACGGCGGCCGCGGGCGTACTCGCTCGCACCCGGCGATCACCGGCGATAGACTTGAGCGAATCCACACAAGCGTGCGACCGCCCGCCGACCGACCCCGGGGAGACGAAACTCAGTGACTGACGACAACCGCGACGACCCGACGGCCGCGGCGGTGACCAGTTCGAATATCGAGGTTCCCCAGGACCTGGCGGTGGGGCTGCTCGGCGCGGCCGACGTCAACCTCCGCACCCTGGAGGTGCAGCTGCCCGCCGACATCCACGTCCGCGGCAATCTGATCACGCTCACCGGCGTACCCGCCGACGTGGCCGCGTCCGAACGGGTGATCGCCGAACTGGTCCGCGTGGTGCGCGGAGGGACCACACTCACCCCCGACCTGGTGCGTCAGAGCCTGTCTATCCTGGCCACGAGCGATTCGGAGACCCCCGCCGATGTGCTGAGCC
This sequence comes from Gordonia sp. QH-12, assembly GCF_001578675.1. Taxonomy (NCBI): domain Bacteria; kingdom Bacillati; phylum Actinomycetota; class Actinomycetes; order Mycobacteriales; family Gordoniaceae; genus Gordonia; species Gordonia sp. QH-12. The sequence continues at coordinate 32,422 of NZ_KQ969301.1, read as the reverse complement.
TCGACATCATCTCGCGGCGCGGCAAGGTGATCCGCCCCAAGACGCTCAATCAGAAGCGGTACGTCGACGCGATCGACGAGAACACGATCGTCTTCGGAATCGGACCCGCGGGCACGGGCAAGACCTACCTCGCGATGGCCAAGGCGGTGCAGGCACTGCAGACCAAGCAGGTCAGTCGCATCATCCTGACCCGTCCCGCGGTGGAGGCGGGAGAACGGCTCGGCTTCCTGCCCGGCACGCTCCATCAGAAGATCGACCCGTACCTGCGCCCGCTCTACGACGCGCTTCACGACATGATGGATCCGGAGGCCATCCCCAAGCTGATGGAGGCCGGCGTCATCGAGGTGGCGCCGCTGGCCTACATGCGCGGCCGGACGATCAACGACGCCTTCATCATTCTCGACGAGGCTCAGAACACCACGGGCGAGCAGATGAAGATGTTCCTCACCCGCCTGGGCTTCGGCGCCAAGATCGTCGTCACCGGCGATACGACGCAGATCGACCTCCCGGGCGGGGCCCAGTCGGGCCTGCGCGCTGCGGCCCGCATCCTCGACGGGATCGACGACATCCATTTCGCGAACCTGACCAGCGCGGACGTGGTGCGGCACCGGTTGGTGGCCGACATCGTCGACGCGTACGGCAGGGCCGAGGCTCACGAGGGCAATCGCGCGGCTCGACGCGAAGGGCTGCGCCACACGAGCGGAGGGCGTCGCCGGTGAGCGTCGAACTGTTCAATGAGTCGGGCGTCGACGTACCCGAGCAGCTGATCATCGAGGCGGCACGGTTCGCGATGCGCCGGATGGAGGTGCATCCGGGTGCTGAACTGTCGATTCAGCTGATCGACTCCGATTCGATGGCCGAACTGCACATGCAGTGGATGGATCTGCCGGGGCCCACCGACGTGATGAGCTTCCCGATGGATGAGCTGACGCCCGGCGGGCGCCCCGACGCGGACGAGCCCGGCCCGGCGATGCTCGGCGACATCGTGCTGTGTCCGGAGTTCGCCGCCGAGCAGGCCAAGTCGCAGCACCACAGCTTCGAGCACGAACTCGCCGTACTCACCGTTCACGGCGTGCTGCACCTGCTCGGATTCGACCACGCCGAGCCGGACGAGGAGCGCGAGATGTTCGGGCTGCAGGGCCAGATCATCACCGATTGGTACTCGGCCCGCGACGACCGCGCGCGGCTGCTTCAGCAGGCGCAGCGCGACGCCCGGCTGCTCAACGACATCGGATTCGCCGGCCCGGAAGGGCGCTGACGGGTGTCTCCTCTGCTCAGCGACATCGTGTTTCTGTGCGTTGCCGCGCTGCTGACCGTGCTCGCGGGCGGCTTCGCCGCCACCGACGCCGCGCTGGCGACCGTCTCGGTCGCACGCGTCGACGACCTCGTGAAAGAGGGTCGGGCGGGGGCCCGGCGCCTGCACACCGTGGTGGAACAGCGCGGCACCTACGTGGGACTCGCGGTTCTGCTGCGCGTTCTCTGCGAGGTGGCCGCGACGACGATGGTCGCGGTGGTCGCGGTCGACGCGCTCGGCACCGGATGGGGCATCGCCGTCACCGTCGCCGCGATGACCGTCGTCTCGTACGTGGCCGTGGGCGTGGGCCCCCGCACCCTGGGCCGTCAGAACGCGTACTCCATCTCGCTCGTCGCCGGACCGATCCTGACGGCGGTCGGAGTCCTGCTGCGTCCGGTGACGCGGCTGCTGATCCTCATGGGCAACGCGCTGACCCCCGGCAAGGGCTACCGGAACGGGCCGTTCGCGACGGAGGTCGAGGTGCGCGAGGTGGTCGACATGGCTCAGCAGCGGGGCGTGGTCGACGCCGACGAGCGACGCATGATCCAGTCCGTGTTCGAGTTCGGCGACACCGACGCCCGCGAGGTGATGGTCCCCCGGCCCGAGATGGTGTGGATCGAGCACGACAAGTCGGCGGCTCAGGCGATGAGTCTCGCGGTCCGGTCGGGCCACTCGCGGATCCCGGTGATCGGTGAGAACCCCGACGACGTCCTCGGCGTGGTGTATCTCAAGGACGTCGTAGAACGCCTGCTGCCGCAGCTGTCGAGCGCGGCGCGCGGAGTCTCCGTCGAGGAGGTGATGCGCGACGCCGAGTTCGTGCCGGACTCCAAACCGCTCGACGACGTCCTCTCGGACATGCAGGCCAACCGTAATCACATGGCGCTGCTGGTGGACGAGTACGGCGGCATCGCCGGGCTCGTCACGATCGAGGACGTCCTGGAGGAGATCGTCGGCGAGATCACCGACGAGTACGACACGGACGAGGTCGCCCCCATCGAGAAGCTGGGCGACGACGTGTACCGAGTGTCCTCGCGGCTGCCGGTGGAGGATCTCGAAGAACTGTTCGGCACCGAGATCGACCTCGATCTCGACGACGTCGACACCGTGGGCGGGCTGCTGGCCCTGCGCCTGGGCCGGGTGCCGCTGCCCGGCGCCAAGGTGAAGGTCGACGGACTGCGGATGATCGCCGAAGGCGGTCCCAACCGGCTCGGCCGCCAGCGCATCACCTCCGTCGTCGTACGGCGGTCCAAGAAGTCAGCTCCCGCCGTCCCGGCGAGCGAGGGGTCCGGCGAGACGAACGACCTGAAGGAGAACTGACAGTGACCGAATTCCGATCCGGCTTCGTGTGTTTCGTCGGAAGGCCGAACACCGGCAAGTCGACGCTCACCAACGCGCTCGTCGGTGACAAGGTGGCGATCACCTCCAATCGTCCGCAGACCACGCGGCACACCATCCGCGGCATCGTGAACCGGCCCGATGCGCAGCTGATCCTGGTCGACACCCCCGGCCTGCACCGTCCTCGCACCCTGCTCGGCCAGCGGCTCAACGACCTCGTCCGGGAGACCTACGCCGACGTCGACATCATCTGCGTGTGCATCCCCGCCGACGAGGCGATCGGACCCGGCGACCGGCGCATCATCGACGAGATCAAGGCGACCTCGCCGCGTACGCGCAAGGTCGGCATCGTGACCAAGATCGACCGCGTGGGGCCCGAGAAGGTGGCCATGCAGTTGATGGAGCTGTCGAAGCTGATGGGCCCCGACGCCGAGGTGGTGCCGTGCTCGGCGAAGTCGGGCAAGCAACTCGACGTGCTGGGCGACGTCCTCGTCTCGCTCTGCGAGGAGGGCCCGGCGTTCTACCCGGACGGCGAGCTCACCGACGAACCGGAGCAGGTGCTGATGGCGGAGTTCATCCGCGAGGCCGCGCTGGAAGGAGTCCGGGACGAGCTTCCGCATTCGCTGGCGGTGGTCATCGAAGAGGTGATTCCCCGCGAGGACTCCGAGGTCGTCGACGTGCACGCCATCCTCTACGTCGAACGCGATTCCCAGAAGGGGATCGTGATCGGCCACAAGGGGTCCCGACTGAAGGAGGTCGGCATCACCGCGCGCGCCCAGATCGAGCGGCTCCTCGGCACCCGCATCTATCTCGACCTGCACGTCAAGGTCGCGAAGGACTGGCAGCGCGACCCGAAGCAGCTCGGACGCCTCGGCTTCTGAGCAGCGCACGGGCGGTTGATCGCGAGTCGGCCCGGCTCACCGCACCAGTGCCAGACCCGTGATCATCTGCCCCATGTCGGCCACGACGCGATCGCCCGTGCCGTCCAGGGCGACGGCCAGGATGGTGCCGCCCAGATCGGACACGTACGCCAGGCCGGCCCGCGTGTCGACGGCGATGCCGACCGCCTCGTGCAGTCCGCGGGCCAGGATCTCCGGAGGCGTTCCGGGCTCGCCGGGACCGGGCAGCGGCGCCCGGTTGAGCGTGTTGCCGTCGGGTTCGGCGCCGCGGTCGGTCCAGTACAGGACACCGTCGACCACCTCGAGATCGATGGGCTCGGGGAGTCCGCTCCACAGCGTCTCGACATCGGAGCGACGGTCGGCGGACTCGCCCTCGGGAACGGACAGTCCGGCCCGGAAGATCCGGCCGAGACCGCCTTTCGACGGCCCCTTCTGGGTCCAGTACAGGTGATCGCGGTCGACGGCGACGCCGACGCATTCGGCGGTGCCGTCCCCGGTCTGCGCGTTGACCACCAGGTCGATCCGGTCGGAGCCGTCGAGTCTGCACGAGGACACGCGCAGCCCCTCCCGATCACCCCAGTACAGCCGCTCGCGGCCGTCGGTCGCGAGTTGTTTCCCGGTGGTCAGCGCTCCGGGCGGCAGCAGGTCGCGTCGGTCGGTCCCGTCGAGGCGCATGGCGTGGAGGCCGCCGGTCGGTGCCGTGTAGTCGAACGCCGCCTCGCCGTCGACGCCGGGGATCCGTTCGGGACGGCCCATCGTCGTCCAGTAGACGGTGTCGCCGACGACGACCACGCCGTCCGGTGAGTACGCGGTGTCCTTGTGGACGACGCTCGTCCGGCCGTCGGCGACGTCGACGCGGAAGATGGTGCGGGTGGCGAGTCCGAGTGCCAGCAGTGCGGTCATGAGTCTCCTTCTCGCCGGGTCGGTTCCGAGAGTAGACGCCGAATCCCGGCGCCGCTGGCGGCTGAGCCGTTGACATCCCGCGCGGGCTGCGGGACCGTCGAGGAATGGGGAGCATCGATCTGCCTGCCGGACCCATCGACTACCTCGACACCGGAGGTGACGGGCCGGTGCTGCTCTTCGGCCACGGGCTCCTGATGAACCGGACTCAGTGGCGCCGGGTGATCCCCCTTCTCGACGACTTCCGGTGCATCGCGCCGACGTGGCCGCTCGGCGCCCAGCGGCAGCCGATGAACGCTTCCGCCGATCTGACGCAGTCGGGGCAGGCGAACATCATCGCCGATTTCCTCGAAGCACTCGATCTGCGCGCGGTCACCCTCGTGCTGAACGACTGGGGCGGTGGGCAGTTCATCATCTCGGAGGGCCGCGACGAACGGCTGGCGCGGCTGGTCCTCGCCTCGTGCGAGGCGTACGACAACTTTCCGCCGCGGCCGGCCCGGCCGGCCGCCCAGCTGTGCCGCGTGCCCGGCGGGACGTGGTTGCTGACCCGACTGACTCAGTTGTCGGTGTTCCGGCACGGGCGGGCGGGCTACGGCGGGCTGGCCAAGAACCGGATACCCGACGCGGTGATGGACGACTGGTTCGGCCATGCGCTGGCCGATCCCGGCGTCCGCCGTGACCTGCGCAAGTTCGTCACGGGTACACCGCCCAAGCAAGTACTGCTCGACTGGCACCGCAAGGTGGTGTCCTTCGATCGACCCGTGCTGCTGCTCTGGGCCACCGAAGATCGGATGATGCCGGTGGAGCACGCCCGCCGGATGGTCGACGAGTTCCCCGATGCGCGGCTGGTGGAGATCGCCGACTCCTGGACTCTGCTGCCCGAGGACCAGCCGGAGCAGGTCGCCGCGGCGCTGCGCGAATTCGTCGGTGCCCGGTGACACAATGGTCGGGTGAGGTTCTACCAGGATGAGGCCGTCGTGCTGCGCCAGCACAAGCTGGGCGAAGCCGATCGCATCATCACCTTTCTCACCGCCGAGCATGGTCTGGTGCGCGCGGTCGCGAAGGGCGTGCGGCGCACGCGCTCGAAATTCGGTGCGCGGCTCGAGCCGTTCGCACACGTCGACGTCCATTTCTATCCCGGTCGCAATCTCGACGTCATCACCCAGGTGCACAGCCTGAACGCTTTCAGCGATCTCATCGTCGCCGATTACGGCCGGTACACCACCGCGTGCGCGGTACTGGAGACCGCCGAGCGTCTGGCCGGTGAGGAGCGGGCGCCGGCACAGCATCTGCACCGGCTCACCGTCGGCGCCCTCGAAGCGCTCGCCGAGGACCGCCGAGACCGTCAGCTCATTCTGGACGCCTTCCTCCTGCGTGCGATGTCGTCGGCCGGCTGGATGCCCGCGCTGTCGGTGTGTGCGCGGTGCGCTTCACCGGGACCGCACCGCGCGTTCCACGTCGCGGCCGGTGGCGCGGTGTGCGTGCATTGCCGCCCGGCCGGTGCGGCCACCCCGTCGGTCGGGGTGCTCGATCTGATGGAGGCGCTGGCGCGCGGAGAGTGGGATCACGTCCTGCTCGCGACGCCGTCGCAGCGCCGTCAGGCGACCGGTCTCACCGCCGCGCATCTGCAGTGGCATCTGGAACGGCAACTGCGCACCTTGCCGCTCATCGAACGGCAGGCGCCGCATAGTCTGATCGAGCGACCCGCGAGCGAAGGCGCCGCCCGGACCGACGTCCCGGGCGCCGGCGTCGCAGTCACCGAAACCGCATGAAAGGCCGGAGCTGATGGCTCGTCTCACCCGCCGCGCCCAGGCGTCCGCACCCGTCGAGGTGCGCCCGCCCGATCCGCATCCGTCCGGAGCCACACCGCCGGAGATCCCCGCCGAGCTGATACCGAGACACATCGCGCTGGTGATGGACGGCAACGGCCGGTGGGCCAAGGAACGCGGCCTGCCGCGCACCGAGGGGCACAAGCGCGGTGAGGCCGTGTTGATGGACAGTGTCTGCGGCTGCATCGAGCTGGGCGTCACCCATCTGTCCGCCTACGCGTTCTCCACAGAGAACTGGTCGCGCAGCCCGGAAGAGGTCAAGTTCCTCATGGGTTTCAACCGCGACGTGATCCGGCGCCGCCGCGACGAGATGAACGAGATGGGCGTCCGCGTGCGGTGGGCCGGGCGACGGCCGAAGCTGTGGCGCAGCGTGATCAAAGAACTCGAGGTCGCCGAGGAACTCACCCGGAACAACACCGTCATGACCTTGACCATGTGCGTCAATTACGGCGGCCGGGCCGAGATCGCCGATGCGGCGAGAGAGATCGCCCGCCGGGCGGCGCGGGGGGAGATCGATCCCGAACGGATCACCGAGGCGAGTTTCGCCAAGTACCTCGACGAGCCCGACATGCCCGACGTGGACCTGTTCCTTCGTCCGTCGGGGGAGCAGCGGCTGTCGAACTTCCTGCTGTGGCAGAGCGCGTACGCCGAGATGGTCTATCAGGAGAAGTTGTTTCCCGACTTCGACCGCCGGGACCTCTGGGCCGCCTGCCTGGAGTATGCCAAGCGCGACCGACGATTCGGGAGCGCCTGAGGCCGCGACGTCAGTCCGGCGTCGCCGACGTGAACTGCGCGAGCGCCTCCGTCAGCCGCTCTTCAAAGGCTTCGGGCGTCACACCGGCGTCGCTGAGCGGACCGCGACCGTCCTCCACCTCCAGCAGAGCGAGCACGATGTGCTCGGTGCCGATGTAGTTGTGCCCCAGACGCAGCGCATGGCGGAAAGTCAGTTCCAGCACCTTGCGTGCGGCGGCGTCGTACGGAATCACCTCCGGTGCCTCACCCGGTTCGGGCAGGGCCTCGGACGCCCCGGCGGCCAGCGCGTCGACGTCGACGCGCAGCGCGGCCAGCAGCGTCACCGCCAGCGACTCGCGGTCGTCGAGCAGCCCGAGCAGCAGATGCGCGGGGGATACCTCGCTGTTGCCCGCCGCTTCGGCGGCGTTGTGTGCGGCGGCCGCGACATTGCGCGCACGAGGGGTGAACTGATTGAACCCCTGAGCCGGGTTCAGATCGGCCGCCGTACCCGGGTCCTTCGGTGTGAACCGCTTCTGCACGGCCTGTTTGCTGACGCCCATGCTGGTCCCGATCTGGGTCCAGGACGCACCGCTGCGGCGTGCCTGATCGACGAAGTGGCCGATCAGGTGGTCGGCCACCTCGCCGAGGTGGTCGGCGGCCAGCACCGCGTCGGACAGTTGATCGAGCGGATCGTCGTGCACCTTCTTGATCGTGTCGATCAGGTCGTCGAGTCGGACGGTGGGAGTCAGGGAGGTCTTCTCAGCCATGAGTCAACCTTAAGTTGACGCAGGCGCTCTCGTCAACGGTTGGTTGACGCTGGTGTGCAGTCTCTGCACGTCCCGAAGATCTCGACGGTGTGCGAGATGTCGGCGAAGCCGTTCTCCGAGGCCACCGAGTCGGCCCATCGCTCCACCTTGTCGGCTTTGATCTCCACGGTGGTTCCGCACTCGCGGCATACCAGGTGATGGTGGTGTCCGGTGGAGCAGTGCCGATAGCGGGTCTCGCCTGATCCGTCCCAGATCGCGTCGATCTGCCTGGCTGCGGTGAGCGCCTGGAGGTTGCGGTACACCGTGGTCAGTCCGATCGACTCGCCCCGCTCACGCAGTTTGTCGTGGAGCTGCTGGGCCGACAGGAAGTCGTCGGTGTCCGACAGCACATCGGCGATCGCCGCCCGCTGCTTGGTGGACCGCTGGCCGGTGACCGGCTTGTTCGCCGTGTCGCTCATGTCTGCGCCTCCGTCCGATGTTCAGCGGCGTGCAGGACTGCGTCGACCACGATGTGTGCGACGTGATCGTCGGCCAGCGAGTACTCGACCTCCCGGCCGCGCCGGCTTCCGACCACCACGCCCGACTGCTTCAGGACGCGGAGGTGCTGGCTCACCTGCGGCTGGTTCAGTGCGAGGGCGTCGACCAGTTCGTGGACGCACATCGGCCGGTCGCGCAGTGTCATGACGATCGACACCCGGGCGGGCGAGGCCAGCGCCCGCAGCAACTCGCTGGCGGCGCCGTGCGCCCGGCGGTCGGCGGTCAGTGCCGGCGACATCACCGACTGACTCATGACTGCTCCTTCGAAAGGGATTCAACACCTCCATCCTAAAGGAACTGATTTTCATTTGCCTGTGGCCTCGGCCGGCGCAGCGTAGCGTGCCTGGGTATGACCAGCATCGGTGCGCGGGCGCTGCGGACCCGGTGGTTCGTGCGTTCACCGATACCGCTCTTCCGCGCGGGACTCGGGTTCCTCTTCGGCGGTCGGCTGCTGCTGTTGCAGCACACGGGCCGCAAGTCCGGTGAGCCTCGATACGTCGCCCTGGAAACAGTGGAGCGGCCGGACCGGAACCGAGTGATCATCGCGTCGGGCTTCGGTCGTAGCTCCCAGTGGTTCCGCAACCTTCAGGCCGATCCGCGGTGCCGCGTCTGGATCGGTTTCGACCGCGATCGACCGGCGACCGCGCGAGTTCTCACCCCGCAGGAGTCGGTCGCGGTCCTGGACCGCTACCGCCGCGAGCACCCGAAGGCGTACGCGGAACTGGCGGGAGTGATAGAGGAGTCGACCGGTCTGCCGATCGACCAGATCCCCTATCTCGAACTGACCCTGGATCGCTGACGATCAGCAGACGGCCATCGCGTATCGGCCGGTGCTGCTGTCCTCGGAGACGAGGACCCCGTTCACATAGGTGCGGCAGGCGGCGTAGTGGCCGCTGGTCTGGAAAGAACTGCCGGTGAACTGATACGTCGACCGCGACGTGACGGTGATGCTCCCGGACCACGTCTTCCGGTCCTTGGATCGGGTCGGGAGCGACGGGCGCGACATGGTCTGCATGTCGTCGTAGGCGTCGTACCAGGCCAGCGACTCATTCACCTGCGTGTCGCTGAAGAAGACGTACCTCACGGTGTCGCCGACGGTCGGATCCGCCGAATCGGCGGCGGCCGGGCCGGCAGCGATCGCACAGGCGGTGGCCGCGGCGGCCACGACGGCTCCGGCGACGGCGCTTCGCTTGGTGAGTTTCATGGTTGCTCCTCGTAGTCGGCGATGAGGCGCTGCGCCTCATCGGGTGCTGCGAACGTACGCGGCACCTACGACAATTCCGGCCAGTGCGACTGACCCGGCGATACCGCGGTGGTTCCGGCGCAGTCCCGCGCCGAGCCTCCCCGTGCGGGTGACCGGCGCACTCGTCCCGGCACCGACTACGCTGTACTGCGACGTGCACGACCACCGTCGAGCACCGTGACAGAAGTCCGACCCCCTACGTCGTGGAGATCAGAAAACCGTGGCTGTGCAGTCCAAAGTCGATGCCGTCGTCAACCTCGCCAAGCGGCGGGGTCTGGTGTATCCCTGCGGTGAGATCTACGGCGGAACACGCTCCGCATGGGACTACGGTCCGCTCGGCGTGGAGCTGAAGGACAACATCAAGAGGCAGTGGTGGCGGACGATGGTGACCTCGCGCGAGGACGTCGTCGGACTGGACTCGTCGGTGATCCTGCCGCGGCGGGTGTGGGAGGCCTCCGGGCACGTCGAGGTCTTCACCGATCCGCTGGTGGAGTGCACCAACTGCCACAAGCGTCAGCGCCAGGATCACCTGCAGGAGGCGTACGCGCTCAAGAAGGGGATCGACGATCCCGACTCGGTCCCGATGTCGGAGATCGCGTGCCCCGAGTGCGGCGCGAAGGGGCAGTGGACCGAGCCCAAGGCCTTCTCCGGGCTGCTCAAGACCTTCCTCGGGCCGGTCGACGACCAGGAGGGGCTGCACTACCTCCGTCCCGAGACCGCGCAGGGCATCTTCATCAACTTCAAGAACGTGATGACCACGGCGCGCCGCAAGCCCCCGTTCGGCATCGCGCAGATCGGCAAGAGCTTCCGCAACGAGATCACGCCCGGCAACTTCATCTTCCGCACCCGCGAGTTCGAGCAGATGGAGATGGAGTTCTTCGTCAAGCCCGGCGAGGACGAGCAGTGGCACAAGTACTGGATCGACGCGCGGCACAACTGGTACATCGACCTCGGGATCGATCCCGAGAACCTGCGGCTGTACGAGCACCCCAAGGAGAAGCTCTCGCACTACTCCAAGAGCACGGTGGACGTCGAGTACAAGTTCGGCTTCGGCGGCAACCCGTGGGGTGAGCTCGAGGGCGTCGCGAACCGCACGGACTACGATCTGTCGACCCACAGCAAGGCTTCGGGTGAGGACCTGTCGTTCTTCGACCAGGCCTCGGGTGAGCGATACACCCCGTACGTCATCGAGCCCGCGGCGGGACTGGGCCGGTCGATGATGGCCTTCCTGTGCGATGCCTACACCGAGGAGGAGGTGCCCAACGCGAAGGGCGGCACCGACACCCGAACCATGCTCAAGCTCGACCGTCGGCTCGCGCCGGTGAAGGCGGCGGTGCTCCCGCTGTCCCGCAACGAGAAGCTGTCCCCGAAGGCGCGCGACCTCGCCGCGGACCTGCGCAAGCACTGGAACATCGAGTTCGACGACGCGCAGGGTATCGGCAAGCGCTACCGCCGCCAGGACGAGATCGGCACGCCGTTCTGCGTCACGGTCGATTTCGACACCCTCGACGATCAGGCGGTCACCATCCGCGAGCGCGACAGCATGAGCCAGGAGCGGGTCGCGCTCGACAAGGTCGTGGAGTACCTCGGCGGCAAACTGATCGGCGTCTGACGGGCGCGGGCGGCGCTACCGCAGTGCCGCCACGACGCCGGCGCCGCCGTCCCATTCGGCGACGAGCCACGCCGCACCCGACACCGGGGAGGCGAGGTCGTCGCTGAGGGCGAGCGCCGTCGCGTCGGCCGGTGCGCCTTCGAGGCGGATGCGCACCGGCGGTTCCTGGATCGTCACGGACCCGTCGCTGCTCTGGATCTCGAGACGTGCCTGTTCCTGTCGCCCGCGCAATGCCCGCACGAAGCAGTCGACGGCGACGGGATCGGCGGCGGCCTCGTAGATCCAGCGATCGCCGAGCACCGAGTGAGTCATCGTGGAGACGAGGAACTCGTCGGCCTCCGGCAGCGGAGCGCCACGGTAGGTCAGCGGGATGTGCAGGCTGCGGTCGTCGCGCGAGACCAGCAGAGCTTCGACACCGACCTCGCCCGCAGGATCGTCGAAGCGGTAGCCGCCGATCATCTCCACCTCTCCGGTCCCGCCCCACGGGACGCTGTCGAGGTAGGCGGTGACCAGTTCGAGCTTGGTGGGCGAGAGGGTCGCCTGGTGAACGAGTGCCATGTGACGACCCTAGTGCGCGATGTGCGGACTGTCTCGCGCCGTCGGCGATCGACGTGGGCGGGAAGTCCTGTTCCGGTGGGTCGCGTGATGGATGTCCGCGCCATCGGGTATCTGTAGTGCAACCCCCGACGAGAGGACCGCAGTGAACCCGAGGCTCATCATGTTGTTCAGCGGTGTCCTGATGATCATCGCGTTGGGGTTGATGGTGGGGCAGAAGCAGTGGGTGATGCTCGCCGTGGTCCTGCCGATCTGGCTGATCATCCTCGGCGTGTGGTGGCATCGCCAGCGGAGTCGGTAGTGCCTCGATCCTCATACCCCACACCGGGCTTCCGGCTCAGCGGTCCGTGAACTGATCCAGAACCGAACGCACGCGGGCGTCGGTGAGCTGTGCGAAATCGTCGTACGCGCCGCCGACTCCGATGAAGTCCTCCGGCGTGTACGGACAGACGACGGAGTCGGCCTCGGGAAACATGTCCGCGGTGCCGACCGGGCCGGCGGGCACTGCCACCACGATCCGTCCGGCCCCGCGGCTTCGGAGCGCGCGGACGGCCACGTTCATCGTCGCGCCGGTGGCGACACCGTCGTCGACGAGCACCACGGTGCGGCCGGCCACGACGGGTTGCGGGCGTCGGTCCCGATAGGCGGCGTCACGTCGCCGGAGTTCGGTGCGAGCCGCGTCGACGGCCTCGGCCAGCCTCGCCGGGGTCAGGCCGGTGGCGCGCAGGACGTCGTCGTTCATCACCACCGAATCGTCGGCGCCGATGGCGCCGGCCGCCACTTCCGGCTCCCACGGCACGCCGATCTTGTGCACCAGGTAGACGTCCAACGGCGCCCGCAGGTCCTCGGCGATCGGTGCGGCCACGTCCACTCCGCCGCGGGGGAGTGCGAGCACGATCGTGTCGTCGCGCCCGCGGAGATCGGACGACAGCCTCTCGGCCAGGACCCGCCCGGCGTGCGCGCGGTCGCGGTACCGGCGAGTCGAGAACCTCCGCGATATCACCACAGTCGCCGTTCCAGTTCGTCGACCCGGTCCTGCAACTGGTGGATCTGATCGATATACGGCTGCACCCGTTCACGGACCTGTTCGGAGGTGTACAAGGGCACCATCGACCGCGCACAGTTCCAGTCGAAGGCCTCGACGTCGATGACGATGCTGCGCTCGCATCGTGCGGCGATCCGGCCGTCCGCGACCTGGGACAGGCGTTCGAGCAGTTCGGGATCGGCGTCGCCGTCGATCACAGTGGCACGCCCGAAGACCTTGAGCCGCATCTTCTTCGGATGATCGGCGACGAAGAGCGCGACACGACCGTCGGTCTCCAGGTTGCCGACCGACACGAACTGCTGATTGCCGCGGAAATCGGCGAATCCGAAGCGATTGCCGCCGAGGTGGTGGACGAATCCGGTCGGCCCGCTGCGGTACTGGACGTAAGGCCACCCCGAGGGGGTCACCGTCGCCATGTGGAAGGCGAACACCCCGGTGAGCATCCGAACCTCCCGCGGCGTCACCTGCTGCGGGCCCGAATCGGGTGTGTCGAGACCCGCGCCGTAGGCCACCACGCTGCCGGTGATGCGTTGCCGCGCAACGGCTGCGTCGCCGAACGCGATGTGCTGATACCGATCTCCCACGGTCTCCAGGCTAGGCGGGGCCACCGGAACCGCGTCATCCGATACTCGTCAGTAATTAGAACAGGTTCTAATTCTCCGCTATTCTCCATGGTCATGGAACGATTGAGCGGCCTGGATGCCAGCTTCCTCTACCTCGAGACACCCGAGCAGTTGATGCACGTCTGCTCGGTGATGGTCATGGACAAGTCCACGGTTCCCGGCGGGTATTCGTTCGCGACCTTCCGAGCCACACTCGACGAGCGTGTGCGCCGAGTTCCCCAGTTCACTCGGCGGGTGCGACGCGTTCCGCTCGATCTCGGCCACCCCGTGTGGGTCAAGGACGAGCACTTCGCTATCGACCACCACCTGCACCGGATGGCACTGCCCGCACCCGCCGGCCACGCCGAACTCATGGAGATGTGCGGTCATCTGGCCGGACTCCCGATGGACCGCGGCCGCCCGCTGTGGGAGATGAACGTCATCGAGGGATACCGCGGCGAGGACGGCGAGGAGAAACTGGTCGTCTTCACGAAGATGCATCACGCCACGGTCGACGGCGCGTCGGGCGCCAATCTGATCTCATACCTGTGCAGTCTCGAACCGGACGCGCCACCGCTGGCCACCGACGAGATCCCCATGGACGGACGGTCGCCGGGGTCGCTCGAACTCTTCGGCCGCGGCATCGTGAGCACGCTGTCGCGACCGCTGTCGATCCCGAAGATGCTGAGTCCGACCCTGGGGCTGATCACCGAGACGGTGAGCCGCGCCCAGCACGGCACCGCGATGGCGCCTCCGCTCACCGCGCCGCGGACCTCGTTCAACGGCACCATCACCGGTCACCGCACCATCGCGGTGGGCGATATGGACCTCGAGGACGTCAAGGCGGTCCGGCGCGCGACCGGTGCGACGGTCAACGACATCGTGCTGAGCATCGCCGGCGGCGCTCTGCGCGACTATCTCCTGGAACGCGACGAGCTGCCCGACTCGTCGCTGCTGGCCACCGTGCCGGTCTCGGTGCGCGGAGAGTCCAAGCGTGACGAGGGGGCGAACAAGGTCTCGGCGCTGTTCACCCGGCTCGGGACCGACATCGCCGACCCGCTCGAGCGGCTGACCGCGATGACCGAGGCGAACAAGCACGCGAAGGACCATCACAACGCGATCTCCGCGGACACCCTGCAGGACTGGGCCGAGTTCGCCGCGCCGCGCACGTTCGGGCTCGCCGTGCGCGCGTATGCGGGACTGCGCCTGGCCGACCGGCATCCGGTGGTGCACAACCTGGTCATCTCGAACGTCCCCGGTCCGCCGATCCCGCTGTACTTCATGGGGGCACGGATGGACGGGATGTACCCGCTGGGCCCGGTCTTCCACGGAGCGGGCGTCAACATCACGGTGCTGTCGAACAACGGTGTCGTCCACGTGGGCGTCATCGCGTGAGTGGACAGCATGCGCAGCCCGGAGAAGCTCGTCGCCCACTTCCCGGAGGAACTCGCGCGGCTCAAAGAACAGGTCGCGCCCGCGGGGTAGACGCGAAGTGGGCGAATAGCGCGGCGGGCATCACGACTCGGCGCGCTCGCGCCACCGCGCCCGCACCACGCTGCAGGCGTGCGCGAACACCGGCACGAATTTGTCGGCATCGATCACGCAGCACGAGTGACCGCCGTCCACCTCGTGCACCGTGGCGCCGGGGATGCGGCGGGCCATCGCGATCTGCCGGGCCGGCGGTATCGCGCGGTCGCGCAGGGGCACCACGACGGCGGTCGGCACATCGATCTGGCTGATCCACGGTCGCGTATGGTGCCTGCCGATGGCGCCGACCGCCTTGCCGACGGCGATCGGCGACGTGGAGCGGAACTCGTTGAGCGCCCACCGGTTGATGTCGACGGCCGGGTCGACCTGCGACGCCTGAACTCGGCCGGCGCGGCGAGGGGAACCGGATCCGGGAACGCGTGAGGTGATGCCCGCCATCCCGTTGTGGAAGACCCGTTCGGTCGCGGTCATCTGAAAGGCGTCGGTGGAGGCGCAGAGCACCAGCCCGCCCGCCCGGTCGGGATGCTGCCGCCAGACACGCTGAGCAACCAGCGATCCCATCGAGAAGCCGGCGAACATCGCTTCATCGATTCCGAGGACGTCCAGCAGTGCCACGGCGTCGTCGGCGCAGTCGCGGAGGCTGAACTCGGGTGATTTGATGCCCTGACCGTGCCAGCGCAGGTCGAGAGTGATCACCCGGAAGCGCTTCGACAGTTCCGGGATGCTCGGAAACCAGGTCAGCAGGCCGGTGGTCGTCAGCGCGTGCAGAAGAACGATCGCCGGTGCGTCGGCGGTGGGACCGGCGGTGTCGGTGACGTAGGTGGAGCCCCGTCCGGGCAGTTCGATCAGACGGCCCGCGGGTATGTCGACTCTCGGCAGCCGGACTCGCGGTGCGCGCGTGGCAGTCAGGTCTCGTCGAGCAGGATTCATCGGTCGCCCCTTCGTTCCCGGAGCCCCAGGAACTAGAACATGTTGCATTTGCGATCACTATGCCATGAGGTGTCGGTGGCCGGTCATCCGAGCGCCGTCACTTCTCGGAAGTGGTGCGCAGATGACATACTGATAACGCTTCATGTCATCGGAGCGGCCGTTATCCCTTGTCTCGTAGCGTGGAGGCACAGCAGTCGAGACAAAGGATGGGCAAATGGACGCAATTGCAGTGAGCGAGATCCTGGCGCGCTCGAGTACGACCACCAATGTCGGATGGATCGGCTATCTGGTCATCGGCGCGATCGCGGGCTGGATCGCCGGAAAGATCGTCAAGGGCGGCGGTGCCGGGATCCTGATGAACATCGTCATCGGCGTCATCGGCGCGCTGATCGGCGGTTTTCTCTTGAGTTTCTTCCTGGACACCGCGTCCGGCGGCTGGTGGTTCACCCTCCTAACGGCAGTGCTCGGTTCGGTGATCCTGCTGTGGATCGTGGAGAAGGTGCGCGGCAGTTCGGGCAGTTGAACGCCAGTTCGCAACGGCGGCGGGTCCTCGGCTTCGGTCGGGGACCCGCCGCCGTTCTCGTGCGCTGATCTGCGGGTCTCAACTCGGTCTCAGGGCGCTGTTTCGGAGCGAAGTGGCCCCATACTCAGTCGAAACACCAGTCACTTCAGCCCCGGAGGTCACATTGTCCAGGTCATTTCGTTTCACGATCGCGTCGGTCGCCGCGTCGGCCGCACTCGTCGGAGGCGCGGTCGCCGCACCCGCCGCACACGCCGACACCTCCCGCGACGCGGCTGCCGCCCGTGCCGCACTCCACGAGGTCGCCGCTCAGCCGAACGACGCCGCATCGGTGATCGACTCGATCGACGAGGCCAACGCGGTCCTCAAGAAGCTCGGCATCACTCCGTTCACGCCGACCAAGGGACTGTGCACCGATCTGTCGATGCCGTCGGCGGTCGGCGGCGCGATGCCCGGATCGATCACTCCGCTCCTCGGTGACCTGAACAAGTCGCTTCGCGTCAAGGACAAGGACATCAACGCGATTCAGAAGGGTGAGGTGCTCTACGGCTTCGTGCCGGTCGACAAGTTCTCCGACACCAAGGACAAGAGCGGCATGCGTGTCGCGTGGTTCAACGTCAACACCCTCGACGGCGGGTTCGGCGAGCCCATGAAGGGGCTCGGCGACTCGATCGTCGACGCCGTGGACGCACGCCTGAAGGAAGCGGATGTCAGCGCCTTGGTGCGGACCCTCGCCCGGAAGACGCTCGGCTCGGTCGTCGCGGCGATTCCGGCCAACGGCGCTCGAGGCGGCATCGTCAAGACCGGCTCGGGCACGGTTCTCTCCGCGATCTACGGCACGATGCAGAAGGCCGGCGGCAGTGAGGACGCGCCGGTCACGTGCTACTTCTTCCCGTCGCTGGGCATCGCGACCGTGAAGTAGCCGGCCGGGAAAAGGTCTCCCGATCGCGTGCACACCCCTCCGCCGAAGCGAGACAATGGAGTCGACGATTCGAGGAGGCGGGCAATGACTGATCTCACCGGAAAAGTGGCCTGGGTGACCGGTGCGGCGCGCGGGCAGGGACGATCGCACGCACTGGCCCTGGCGGCGGCGGGCGCGCACGTCGTCGTCACCGACATCGCGGCGCCGGTCGACACGATCGCCTACCCGATGAGCGATCCGAACGACCTCGCGGAGACGGCGAGAGAGATCAAGTCGACCGGCGGCTCGGTGACATCGGCGCAGGTGGACGTTCGCGACCGGGCCGCGGTGAACGGGCTCGTCTCGCGGATCCGCGACGAACGCGGACGCCTAGACATCCTCGTGTGCAATGCCGGCGTCTGCTCGTTCGAACCGGTCGAGTCGCTGACCCACCAACAATGGGCCGACGTCATCGACACCAATCTCACCGGTACGTTCAACTGCGCGCAGGCCGTTCTCACGCTGATGAAGGAGAACCGGTTCGGTCGCATCGTCGGGATCTCCTCGGGAGCCGGCCGCGGCGGCATGCTGCATCTGAGTCATTACGCCGCGAGCAAGTGGGGGATCATCGGATTCATCAAGTCGTTGGCCCTGGAAGTGGGTGCGTACGGCATCACCGCGAACGTGGTGTGCCCGGCGTCGGTGGCGACGCCGATGGTGCTGAACACCGCGACGATGAAGAGATTCTGTCCGACGATCGAACATCCGACGCAGGACGATCTCGCTCAGGTCTTCGCCGGTTGGAGTCCGCTGGGCGTGCCGTGGCTGGCACCGGCCGACGTCACCCGCGCGGTGATGTATCTGGTCGACGACCCCGGCGTCATCACCGGCACGGTGGTCGAGGTGAGCCTCGGGACGAATGCGACGCGTCAGTAGGAGCCGCGGTGGTCGTCGACCGGTTGACATTCCGATCACTACCAGGCATTTCAGCTCGGTCGGCTGACGATTTTGAGGCATAGTAGTAGGGGAGTGCGTCGCGCGGGCAAGGGGTTCGCGGTGTGGGCGTGCTTTGGAGAGAGAGTTTGTGGTGGCTGTCAACGGCAAGGTCGTGCATTTCGACACCAATCGTGGTTTTGGATTCCTGGCGCCCGCGGAGGGCGGAGACGACGTCTTCCTGCACATCAACGACGTGGGCATCGATGAGACCCTGCTGCGCCCCGGCGCCGAGGTCGAGTTCGACGTCGAGAGCACCGATCGTGGCGCGAAGGCACTGAACGTGAAGGTGACCAAGGAGGCTCCGGAGGGCGAGTCGCCCGCCGCCGAGCGCGCTCAGCGCCGTGACGAGGGCCGCGGACGCTTCGGCGACCGGCACGATCGCGGCGACCGCCGTGACGACCGGCGCGGCGGCCGTGATGACCGCGGACCGCGACGCTTCGGCAATCGGGGCGGCGGCCGTCTGTTCAACGAGATCACCGAGCTGCTGCTCGACGCCTCGCCGGACCTGACCGCTCGTCAGATCGTCGCGATCCGATCCGGTCTTCTGGACATGGCATCCCAGCGCGGCTGGTCGGAGTAGTTTGACCGACGCCGATCGGTCCGCGGGCGGCCCGCCCGTGGCGATGTACGACGCTCACGACCTGGAACGGATGGTCGTCGAGGCGCCCAAGATCGCCGCGGGCGCGAATCCCGCGACCGACCATCGCAGCGACTTCGCCCGCGACCGCGCCCGGGTGCTGCATAGCGCGGCCCTGCGGCGACTCGCGGACAAGACGCAGGTGGTGGGTCCGCGGGAGGGCGATAACCCGCGGACTCGTCTGACCCATTCGCTCGAGGTCGGCCAGATCGGCCGCGGTATCGCGGTCGGTCTGGGCTGCGACCCGGATCTGGTCGAACTCGCCGGACTCGCCCACGACATCGGCCACCCGCCCTACGGGCACAACGGCGAGCGGGCTCTTGAAGAAGTGGCCCGCGACCGTGGCGGATTCGAAGGCAATGCGCAGAATTTGCGCATCCTGACGGCGCTGGAACCGAAGATCGTCGGCCCGGACGGGGTCAGCGCCGGTCTCAACCTCACCCGGGCGGCGCTCGACGCAACGCTCAAGTACCCGTGGTCGCGCACGGCGCCCGGCACCAAGTACGGCGCGTACGTCGAAGACCGCCCCGCGCTCGACTGGGTGCGTGACGGTGCGCCCGACGGCCGGCGCTGTCTGGAGGCCCAGGTGATGGACTGGTCCGACGATGTCGCGTACTCGGTGCACGACCTCGAAGACGGAGTGATCGGCGGGCGGATCGATCTGCGCCAGTTGAGTTCGCCCACCGATCAGCACGATCTGGCGCAGCTAGGCATGCAGTACTTCGACGGGCTCACCGCCGATCCGCTGGTCGGGGCGGCGCAGCGGTTGTCGGAGATGGAGATCTTCGCCTCGCTCGGCGAGTTCGACGGTTCGTTGGAGGCGTACACGCGGCTCAAGCGACTCACGAGCGAGCTCATCGGGCGTTTCGCTTCGGCCGCGATCACCCGGACGCGCAGGGTGGAGGGCGCACGTCCGCTGCGCCGGTACGACGCGGATCTCTCGGTGCCGGCCGATGTGGCGGCCGAGGTCGCCGTGCTGAAGACGCTCGCCCTGCGGTTCATCTTCTCCGACCCGAGTCACCGCGCCAAGCAGGACCGTCAGCGCGAGCGCATCCACCGCGTCGCCGAGATGCTGCTGGTGACCGCCCCGGGCGGCCTCGACCCGATCTTCGCCGCCGCGTGGAATGCCGCGGCCGACGACGACGCCCGGATGCGCGTGGTGATCGACCAGATCGCCTCCATGACCGAGGGCCGCCTCGAGCGCCTCGACAAGTCCAGCGCCGAAGTCCAGGCACACCTGGGCTAGCCCGTCGAACTCCCGCCACGCTTCTCCTGTCAGGCTCGTCGAGTAAGCGGGGGAGCGCAGCGACCCCGCGCATCGAGACCGCAGTCTCGCACGTCTTCCCTGTCAGGCTCGTCGAGTGATCTCCACCCGGGCAGGCTCGTCGAGTAAGCGGGGGAGCGTAGCGACTCCGCGCATCGAGACCAAGCAAACCCCCACCCACCCCCGCATCACCGGCCGGCCAGCACCCCACTCCGCAACTGCATCCCGCGAATCCCCGCACAGCCGGCGGCCATCACCGCCAGCACGACGATCGGTGCGACGATCCCCACCGTGGGTGCGATCACCCGCAGCAAGACCGGCAACCCGAACCCGAGGTACGTGCCGACGTAGAAGATCCCGGTGGCCAGCCCGATCCGGTCGGCGGGAGCGAAGGTCTCGACGTCGAGCAGGCCTTCGCGGAGGCAGAGCCCGTAGCCGCTGCCGAGAACGACGGACGCGGCGACGAAGGCGACCGGCGTCGGGTCGGACCCGGACGCCGCGACGATCACGAATCCGACGGCCGACAGCAAGGCGCCGCCCACTCCCGCGCGCGCACCCCAGGAGTTTCGGCGCGCGATCACCTGCACGGCCACGCCGGATCCCAGCGCGAGCACGGCGGCGACGCCCGGCACCCACGGACCGCTGAAGCTCGACATCCGCCCGGCCATCGTCACCACACTGATGGTGACCGATGCGAACACCCACAGCGACATCGGAAGGCTCGTGACCAGCGCGCGGGACAGGCTCCGCGGTCCGCGCACGGTCGAGTCGGTGACGTCGGTGCTCTCCGTGTCGGGGGTCTCCGCGACGGTGCGCCGCGAGTTCGGCACGGCGAGGCCCGCGACGACCGCCAGGAGCGAGCCGGTGACGGTGACCGCGAAGGGGGCGATCAGCGCGGCGCCGTCGGTGAACTGAGCGATGAGTCCCGACGCGAGTGGACCGACGGCGAAGCCGCTGGTGAGGACTGCGCCTGCGAACACCGTGCCGCGAGAACCGCCGACGTCGGCGCTCCACGCGGTCCCTGCGCTGACGGCCAGCCCGACGCCGAGTCCCACCGCGAACCGTCCGACGAAGACGCCGGGCTCGGTGTGCCACAGGAGCATCAGCAGATTGCCGAGTGCGGCTCCGGTCGCGCCGACGAGGACCACGGGTTTGCGTCCGACGCGGTCGGAGATCCCGCCGCCGGTCAGCAGCCCGGGGAGCAGACCGATCGCGTAGACACCGAACGCCCCTTCGAGAGCCGCGTCGCCGATTCCGTTGCGGTCGTGAAGGACCGGCATCATCGCGACGAAATGGTTGGTGGCCCAGCCGGTGGTGAACAGGAGCGCGAGCACGGTCCAGAGGTTTCGGCGGTCGGCTGTCGTCGTCATCGGCGATGCGGTTCCTCGTGGTCGGTGAGCGGTCGCTCACCAGTGTGGCATCGTGCCTATCCGAGCAGACCGCGGACGTCCTCGGCGGTGATTGCGCCGGAGAACGCGGCGCCGTCGTCGAGCAGCGCGTCGAACAGTTCGCGTTTGCGGTTCTGCAGGTCGATCACCTTCTCCTCGATAGTGCCGGTGGACACCATTCGGTAGACGGTCACCGCGCGGTGCTGGCCGATGCGGTGCGCGCGGTCGACGGCCTGATTCTCGGCGGCGGGATTCCACCAGGGATCGGTCATGAAGCAGTAGTCGGCGGCGGTGAGGTTCAATCCGAAGCCGCCGGCCTTCAAGCTGATGAGGAACACCCGGGTGCGGCCGTGGGTGAACTGCTCGATCTGCTCGCCGCGCCGGGTGATCGCGGTGGAGCCGTCCAGATAGCTGTAGGCGATCCCGGCCGCGTCGAGCCGGGCGGCGATCAGTTTCAGGAAGCCGGTGAAGCTGCTGAAGACCAACGCACTGTGGCCCTCGTCGATGAGGATGGGCAGCTGCTCGGACAGGTACTCGATCTTCGCCGAGTTCACCGCGGCGTGCTCGTCGTCCACCAGCGCCGGATGCAGACTCAACTGCCGTAGCCGGGTGAGCGCACGCAGCACCTGGATGCGGTTGCCGTCGAAGTCCTCCAAGAGCCCGAGGAGTTGCTGGCGGTCGCGGGCCAGATAGGTGTCGTACACCTTTCGATGCTTGGGCTCGAGCTCGATCGGCAGCAACTGTTCCTGCTTCTCGGGCAGGTCGACGAGCACTTGATCCTTGGTGCGGCGCAACATGATCGGCCGCAGCCGGCGTCGGAGAATCGCCAGCCGCTCGGGAGCCTGCCCGCTTTCGATGGCGTCGGCGAAGTGCTCCTTGAACAGTTTCGGTGAACTGTAGAGTCCCGGCGCCACCACCGACACCAGCGACCACAGTTCCATCACGCGGTTCTCCATCGGGGTTCCGGTGATCGCGAGCTTGAACGGGGCCTGCAGCCGCCGTGCGGCCTGGTAGGTCTTGGAGTTGTGGTTCTTGAGGAACTGCGCCTCATCGAAGATCGCACCCGTCCACGGCACCCGGGCGAAGGCGTCGTAGTCGATCCGCAGCAACGCGTAGGAGGTGACGACGATCCGGGCGTCGGCGATCCGATCGGCCAGCGGGGTCCCGACCCGCTTCTCGGTGGCGGGAACGGTCAGCATCTCGAGGCCGGGTACGAACCGGTGGATCTCGGCGGCCCAGTTGGCGATCACGCTGGTGGGCGCGACCACCAGGAACCGGGCATCGGGTCGCTCGTCCACTACGCGCTGGATCAGCGCGAGAGTCTGCACCGTCTTGCCGAGCCCCATGTCGTCGGCGAGCACGCCGCCGAGCTCGTTGTCCCAGAGGAACGTGAGCCAATCCAGGCCCTCCTGCTGGTACGGCCGCAGCCGGGCGTCGACACCCGCGGGCGGCGGTACCGAGTGCGGCGGCCTCGCCGCGGCCAGACGGGCGATGCGATCACGCCATCGGCGGAGCTGCTCGTCGACCACGCCGAGTTCGAGCAGTTCGTCCCACAGTGATGCGTTGAGGGTGTGCGTGCTGACGCGGTCGCCGTCGAGCTCGCCCATCTCCCGGGCCTCGTCGAGCCGGTCGCGCAGGGTCTGCAGCGCGGGGATGTCGAGGGCGAAGTACGTACCGTCGTCGAGCACCATGTGCGTCTCGCCGGACGCGAGGGCGGAGATGATCGTGGTGATCGGAATCTTGTGGCCGTCCACGTCGAGTGCCACGCGGAGGTCGAACCAGTCGCTGCGCGCGTCGCCGTCGCCGGAGAAGCTCAGGACCGGCGGCGCCTCGGCAGGACGGTAGTCGGGCGGCGTGCCGACCACGTCGACGCGCACCCGGCCGAGCTCGGTGATCTTCGGGACCGTCTCCGCGCACAGGATCGCCACTTCGAGCTGTGACAGCGGCACCGGAACGGTGCGCAACTCGGGAAGAGAATCGAACGCCGCCGCGACCGTGCAGCCGCCGCGGAGTTGACGCAGGACGGCGTACACCCGATTGAAGCGACGGTAGTCGGAGCGGTACTTCGGCAGCCGACGTTCGAGGAGATCGGCGGCGGCTGCCACCCAGTGGGCGCTGCTGCGGGCGACCATCTCCAGCTCGGGACGCACCTCGTCCCACATCGCGCGCTCGGCCGCCGCGTTGCGGAACCGGCCGGTCTCGGTGCCCTGCGTCGGGAACTCGTGGACCTCGCCGTCGGTCTCGTACGCCGTCGACCAGGTGGCGCACGGGTGCTCACCGGTCTCGATGCGCAGTACCGGGAACGGACCGGCGAGGTCGGCGGCCGGGAACGCTCCGGGTTCCACCACCACGGCGCGGTCGGCCTGCAGGGTCGGCAGCGCCTCGCGGAAGTCGCCGAGTTCGTCGTCGCTCACCTCCAGTGGGACCCGGCTCACCAGCAGCATCGATTCGGTGGTGGTCAGCCGGGGCAGCGGGCCGATGTACAGGACGTCGCCGACCTCCTGCGCGATGCCGTGCGCGCGGGGCCTGCCGATCGGGAACTGGAAGGCGTCCGGCGGAACGGGCCGACCGTCCACCAGCACCTCGAGCGCCACATGGACGCCGGCACGCTGAGCGGTGACGTGCAGTCGGGTGCTGAGGTGATCGCCGTACTCGACGGTCGTGCTCTTCGACGACCGCGCGTTGACGAACTCCACGCCCGCGTCGCGGGCCTCGTCGAGCAGGACCCAGATGCTCGGCGGAGCCATCAGCAGCGACATCTCGTCACCGATGGAGGCGCTCTGTCCGCTGATCGCCAGCGCCGAGGCCAATCGGGTCAGGACGTCGAGGGCCTTCTCCGGATGGCGGTCGGCGGTCTTTCCGGACAGGATCGTCTTCCAGGTGACGCGCGTCTTGACCCACCGCCCCTGCTCGCTCATGGTGAGCGGCCGGAGACGGACGGAGTCGGCGCCGCGATAGCTGCGGTGTACGGAGAACTGAAGTGCCAGTGGCAGTTCCGGACCGTCCGGGGTGTGCTCGACGGACTGCGACGACTTCGAGATCTCGTCGATCAGAGTGCGCCATCGTGAAAGCGGGAGGGCCGAGTGCGCCGACGACGACCGCCGGGCGACGGCCGTGCCTTCGGCGGTCGCGGCCATGACCAGCGCCGCGCAGTGCTTGCAGCGGATCGCGACCGGGCAGGTGCAGCTCGCGGACACCCGCGGCTTCGGGCCATCCCAGGCGGCTGTGACCTTGCACCGGTAGCGCTGCTCACCGGAGCCGAGTGAGACGCCGGTGAGGACGCCGTCGGACCAGTCGATACCGGTGATCATGCCGTTGGTGGCGTACGACCGCGCACGCTGCAGCGTCCGAGTGTCGAAGGCGCCGAGGACGGCGTCGACCTGCTCGTCGGTCCAGTCGGGGGAGGTCATCGGATCCAGCGTAGTCGGGATCGGCGGCGTGCCGCGGCGACGGTGCTTCGACGTGTGTGACCAGCACATCCGCGAAAAACAGTCACGAACGATTGTTTTTGCGCTACGGTCGCCTCACGCCGACCGCGTGTCCCCGCGATCCACTGCAAGGAGTTCTTGATGTCCGGAATGCGCCCCGACCTGTCCGGTGTCGACCCGCTGACCGTCAACCTGACGCATCGCGTCTGCGTCGGCGACCTGTTGACTCGCAGCGCCGCCCACTACGGCACGCGCACAGCCCTGGTGGACGGCGACCTCGAACTCTCGTACGCCGAACTCGAGGCACGTGCCAACGCGCTGGCGCGGGGGCTGCTCGAACGCGGTTACGAGCGGGGTGACGCCATCGCGCTGCAGTTGCAGAACAGCTGGCAGTTCGTCACGTCGTTCTTCGCACTCGCCAAGATCGGCGTGGTGGCGATGCCGCTCAATCTGCTGCTCTCGCCGTCCGACATCGCCTACCAACTCGCCGACAGCGGCGTCCGCGCCATCGTCACCGAGGATGTGTTCCTCGGAGTGCTCGAGCCGGCGGTCGCGGAGGCCTCATCGGATCGCCTCGGTGAGGTGATCGTGGCCGGCACGGCACCCGACACGGTGGCCGGGTTGCGGTCGGTGGCCTTCGACGAGGTCTTCGCCGCCGACCGGTCCGTCGTCGAGACGATCGTCGACGACCGCGACATCCTGCACTGCCTCTACACCTCCGGCACCACGTCGCGGCCCAAGGGCGTGGTGACTTCGCATGTGGCCGTGCAGATCTCGGTGCTGAGTTCGGCACTTGGCCTCGGTCTGCGGCCGGACACCCGCCCCGCGGTGCAACCGATCGTGCTGCCGCTGTTCCACGTCACGGCCCTGGATGCGCTGCTGCTGCCGTCGTTGACCGTCGGCGCTACGGTGGTGCTGCTGCGCGGCTTCGACCCCGCCGCGCTCGCCGAGGTGTTCACCCGGCGTGCGGTGACGCACCTGACGATGCTCCCGATGATGTGGGCCGCTCTCCTGCAGCAGCCCGCGCTGGCGGAGGGGGACACCGACAGCCTCGTCACCGGGCTGTACGCGATGGCGCCGATGCCCGCCGAACTGCTCGCGGCGCTGCGGTCGAGGTTCCCCAACGCCGCGATCATCCTCGGCTCGGGGCAGACCGAGACCACGCCGGCCTCGGAGCTGCAGTGGTCGGGCCACCAGGGTGTCAAGGACGCCTCGTGGGGGCCGGCGACGGTCAGCACCGACATCGCCATCATGGGCGGCGACGGCACCCTCCTGCCGACCGGTCAGGAGGGCGAGATCGTCTATCGCGCACCGCAACTCATGGAGGGTTACTGGAACAACCGCGACGCGAACACTGAAGCCTTCGCGCATGGCTGGTTCCACGGCGGCGACATCGGCTATCTCGACGACGAGGCCGTCGTGTGGTTCACCGACCGCGCCAAGGACATCATCAAATCCGGCGGCGAGAACGTCTCGTCGGTGGAAGTGGAACGGGTGCTGCTCGGACACGAGTCGGTCGCCGAAGTCGCGGTGGTCGGCGTGCCCGACGAACACTGGGGTGAGGCGGTGACCGCGTTCGTCGTGCTCAGTGAGCCGGCCGACTCCGGTGAGACGCGGTCGGAGGAGATTCAGTCGTGGGCGCGCGAGCGCCTCGCCGGATTCAAGGCGCCCAAGAGCGTGGTCGTGGTGGACGCTCTCCCCAAGACGGCGACCGGCAAGATTCAGAAGCACCTCATGCGCTCACGGTGAGCTGCCGGAAGGTGGGTCAGCCGGCGTCGTACTCGTCCCAGAATCGCTGGCGGAGGCGGAAGCGGACGGGCTCGTCGACGGTGTAGCGCTCCATCGCCTCCGAGGCGTCGAGCAGGAGGGCGCGATCGATGTCGCGCGGGATGGAGGGTCGTGCGCGCTCGAGCTCCGCGGTCTCCTGCGGGGTGGCGCTCTTGCGGAAGGCTGCCAGCACGCGGCCGACCACGTCGCCGATGATCTGCTCCTGCTCGGCGTCGTCGAACTCCGGCATCACGTGTGCCACCGATCCGGTGGTGGAACTGTAGGCCAGCACGCCCGTCGGTGCGGGCGGGGGAGTGGCGCGTGCGGCCACCGACGCGGCGGCGGCGTCGAGCGGTGTGCGCGCGGCGGGTTTGGGTGCGACCGGCCCGGGTTTGGCGGTGACCGGCGCCGACGGCTTCGGGGCGGGCTGGCGATCCACGCTGAGAACGGAACGGTCGATCGCGGGTCCGTCGATCCGGTGCAGGTCGTCCGCGGCGCGGATCAGGTGCCTGCTGACGCCGTGCGACTTGCCGTCGGCGTTCGGCACCGCCAGCAGGATCACCTGCACGCCGTGTACCTGTGCTTCTTCGACGGCCTCGGTCAGGTCGTCGTCGCCGGAGACGAGGAAGAAGACGTCGGAGGTGCTGTTGCGGGCGTGCGCGACGAGATCGAGGCCGATGCGGAGGTCGACGCCCTTCTGCTCGCCGTTGACGCCGAAGCGGCCGAGTCGGAGCTTCACCTTGGCCAGTTCGCCGATGCGTTGCTGTGTGGCATTGGGAACGCCGTTGTCGGCGGAGTCGTACCAGTGCACCCGCAGCGTCGGGAGGCCGGAGAGGTGTTCGGCGGTGTCGACCAGTGTGTCGATCAGACGCGAGTACTCGACGTTGATGCTGCCGCGCAACGATGTTCCGGCGACGCGAGTGGCGGCCGACGCGAGGAGGTATCCGGTGTCTATGTACAAGCTGCATGTCGGGCGCATGGTTCGACTATCGCAGGGCCGGAGACGGTCCACCGGCCGAAACGCCGCCCTTGTTACCTCGGAGTAATCACGGGGCCCTGCTGAAATCAGTCCGCACAGTGCCGCGCGGGGTGAATCTTCCCTCGGCATTGGTTGTGCGAACTGATTTCAGCAGGGCTCCGCGGCGACTAGCGTCCCAGGCAGAGCGAAAGGACCAGCGATGCTCACCTCGGACCTCCGTCGCGTCCTCGACGGCGCCCCGATCGCCCACGTCGCCACCGTCTCTCCCGACGGCTCACCGCACGTCGTCCCGGTCTTCGTCGGGACCGACGGCGATCGCATCGTCGTCTTCACCGGCCCTGGCTCGGTGAAGGCGCGCAACTTGCGGCGCGATCCGCGCGTCGCGCTCTCGATCGCCACCGCCGACGATCCGTTCACGCCGGTGACGGTCCGCGGTCGAGTGGTGGACTGGATCGACGGCGACGCCGGCTGGGAGATCGTCGACCGCGTCGCGGCCAAGTACATCCCGGTACCCTACCCGCGCGAGGACCCGAGGGTGGTCGCGGTGATCGAACCGACGGTGCAGAAGGTCGGAATGGGTTGAGCGTTGTCGTCACAGCTCACGTTCGTCGAGTAGGCCGACGCCACCTCTAGGCCCGCCGAGCATCCCCGCTCCACTTTCTAGGCCCGCCGAGCAGGCCGACGTCACCCCCAAGGCCGGTCGAGTAGCCCAGCGAACGCAGTGAGCCGGGCGTATCGAGACGATCACCAACCCGCCACGCCCCTTCACTCCGACTCCGACTGCCCCTCCAGTGCCGCCAACGCTCGCCGAGCCGCTTCCAGCTCCCGGCTCAGCTCCTCGACCCGCCGCTGAGCCTCCTCCCGCGCCGCGTTCAGCACCGACGACGCCGCTCCCAACGCGGCGTCGTCACCGAGTTCGCGCATCGCAGACTCGACGGAGTCAGCAGCGACACTGCGCGACCGCGTGGGCTTGCGTCCGCCCCGGGTCACCGATACCGACCATTCGTTGTCGGCCGAACCGAAGACCGTCACCGTCACCGACGACGGTGCCTTCTTGCCCGCCGCGCGCTTCGCCGGCCTGGCCGCAGTCTTCAGCGCCGCCGCGGTAGCTCGTGTCTGAGCCGCCGCTGCGTCGGTCTTCGGTGCTGCGGCCGGTCTCGGCTGAGCGGCCTTCTTCGCTGCCGCGGGCTTCGCGACCTTCGCCGCCTTCGCCGGTTGAGGTGGTGCGTCCTTGGTCATCCGCAGTTCATCGGCTTCGTAGGGGAGTTCGTCGTCGACGCCGCGCGGTTTGATGGTCAGCGTCGTCCCGGCGATCGCGATCACGCGCGCCGAGGCGCCGGGCGCGAGGCCGAGGCTGGGTGTGCCCTCGCGCAGATACACCGTGGCGCGTCGCCCCTCGGCCAATGCCGAGTTCAGGGAGGCGAGGTCGTCAGCGGTCAGAGACTCCGATGCCAAGCGGCGGCGCGGGGGCATGGCGGGCCTTTCTCCTCGTTCAGATGCGGCTGTGAACACTGTGCCACAGCCGGACGACATGTTCGCACAGATGTGCGATCCGGTGCGTCGGTGGGCCCGCTGCTCAGTGACATGGACGGGGGATGCGGCGAGGTGTCGGCGATGCCACTGCGGATGGTGTCACCTCGTGTCCTGCAGGGTCGAAGGGGAGTGGGTACCGTCGGAAGTGTCGTCCAAACGAGTGGCGACGAAGTGTGGAAGATGCAGATCCATCCGCTATTCAAGGAGGACAGATGAGCTTTTCCGACGATGCACAGAACAAGGCTGAAGACCTGAAGGGCCGGGCGAAGGAAGCCGTCGGCGCTGCGACCGACGATGACCAGTTGCGTACCGAGGGGCAGACCGACCAGGGGAAGTCTGCCGCCAAGGAGAAGGTCACCGAGGTTGCGGACAAGGTCAAGGAAGGCGTCGACGCCGTGAAAGACAAGTTGACCGGCCGCTGACCGTACCGACCGGAGCGGCCCGCCACCCGAGAGTTCGGGTGGCGGGCCGCCGTCGTTCAGCAGGGAGATCAGTCCGTGTTCACCATTGCTGGTGCAGGTCCTGGTCGCGTCCGATGACGCGCGCCTGAGCCACCACGCCCGCGATGACGAGCACGATGTAGGCGGCGTACCACCACCAGTGATGGCCGATGGTGAATGTGACGCTCGCCCGCGAGAAGTCGTCGAGCGCGATCGTCGACGTCAGAAGCATGAGCCCGCCGACGATCGCCGTGGCGCCGCCGAGTGCGCTGAGCACCACGAGCAGTAGCGCCGGCAGATTCAGCGCGATGGCAGCGACCGCCAGGAGGATGCCGACGAGCACGCCGACCACGATGATGACCCAGTTCCAGGTCACTCCGATCGCGGCCATCAGTGCGGTGCCCAGGACGAAACCGATGGAGGCCATCGCCAGCGTCACCGCCACCGCGTAGTACAGGTACGCCAGGAGTGCGAAGAGGATCGCGACCGCGATGCCGACGATCCATCCGACCGCAGTTGAGAAGAAGCCGTCCCCGGTGACGGCGGAGACGAGCCCCGCACCGAGATTGAGGCCGACGAAGGCGCCCCACACTGCGATGACGACACGCATCGCCACCACGCCTCGGAAGCAGAACAGAATGCCGATGATGATGGCGATGAAGCCGATCAGGATGCTGGACATGGCGTAAGCGTAGTGCGCGCTTCATGTCCGAATGGGCGGCTTCGCCTGGCGAGGACGAAGTGCGTACGTTCGCAGCGCGCCGCGGCCGCCGGTTCTGGTCAGCCCTCGTCCGTTGTCTCCACGACCTGCGTCACCCTGGCAGTGACCTCGGTGTCGCTCGACGGTGTTTCGACCGATGTGCTCTGGTCGATGGTCACCTGTGTGCCCACCATCGTGAACTTGTCGAGGATCGGATCCTCGCCGCCGTCGATCTCGTAGAGGACTTTGAAACTACGGTCCGTGAGGACGCTGGAAGCACCTTTGAAGGTCGGCTCGAGAGAGACCGTGACGAGGCAGCCGGCGGAACCGAAACACTTCTTCTCCTCTGTCAGGACGGAGAGACTGAAGTCGGCTGCCGTGACCGGGACGGTCGAGACCCCAGTCGTCGGCGGGTAGCTGTATTCGGGCGATGCCGCGGTCTCGGTCCCGGAGGTCGCGGACTCGTCCGACCCGATCGCGTATCCCACTGCACCCGAGCCGACTGCGATGAACACCGCTGCGACGATCGCGAACAGAATCCGGCCACGCTTACGCGGGCGCTTCGGCGCGGCAGCGCTTTCGGGTGGTGCAAGGGTTCCCGGCGGTGTCGCGAATGGACTCGTGGGCGGGGGATACCCGGCGGCGGCGAAATGATGTTCGCCGGTCGGCGGGACTGGTCTGCCCGTGGGACCGTCGTTGCCCGCGTCGTGTTCGTTCATTTCCTCGTCCTTCGTTCTGTCTGTTTTGCGATGGTTCCGAGAACGTACGACTGAGCTACGACAAGAATCTGATCGCTGCACGTCCCGCGCGCCGACGTCTGCGGCGGTCGTATGACGATCAGCGCTGGTGACAGGCGGTCGGTGTGGTCCGTTCGGGTGGATCTCGATTGCGCGCTCTCGCGCCCCGATCGACTCAGGAGCGGGAACTCTGCGGCGTACCTGCGGCCGTACGCTGGACGAGTGCACGGCGAATACAAAGTTCCTGGTGGCAAGCTGGTGGTGATTGACGTCCACGTCGAGGATGGGAGGCTCTCGCGGGTATCGCTGTCGGGCGACTTCTTCCTCGAACCGGACGACGCTCTCGACGTCATCACCGAGGCCGTCACCGGTGCGCCCGTGACGGCCGATGCGTCCGATTTGGGCGCGCTCATTCAAGCGGCACTGACCGCTGACGTCTCGATGGTCGGCTTCACGCCCGACTCGGTCGGTATTGCGATCCGTCGTGCGCTCGGTCATGCCACGAGTTGGCACGACCACACCTTCGACGTCGTCGAACCGGTCGTCATGGCGCCCGCGATGAACGTCGCGCTCGACGAGGTGCTCCTGCGGGAGGTGGCGGCGGGGACTCGCCCGCCGACCTTGCGCTTCTGGGACTGGGACTCGCCGCTCGTCGTGATCGGCTCGTTCCAGTCGGTCCGCAACGAGGTCGACGAGGAGGCCGCCGCCCGCCACGGCATCGGGATCGTCCGTCGCATATCCGGTGGCGGCGCGATGTTCATGGAGCCGGGCAACTGCATCACGTACTCGCTCGTCGTGCCGACATCGCTGGTGGACGGACTCAGCTTCGAGCGGTCGTACGAGTTCCTCGACCAGTGGGTGATGGGCGCCCTCGCCGACGTCGGCGTCAACGCCCGCTACGTCCCGATCAACGACATCGTCTCCGACCACGGCAAGATCGGCGGCGCCGCGCAGAAGCGCATCGTCGCCGGCGCCGTGCTGCACCACGTCACGATGTCGTACGACATCGACGCCGACAAGATGACCGAGGTCCTGCGGATCGGGCGAGAGAAGATCTCCGACAAGGGGATCACCAGCTCCGGCAAGCGCGTGGATCCGATGCGGTCGCAGACGGGGATGACGCGTGCAGCGATCATCGAGGCGTTCTTAGATCACTTCCGCGGGCGGTACCGGACGCGGGAGGCCGGGTACACGGATACGGAACTGGCGGCCGCGCAGGAGTTGGTCGACGAGAAGTTCAGCAGTCAGGAGTGGACGTACCGGGTGCCGTAGTGGCTACGCCGCGCGGCGGTGCGGGCTCGTGCCGCCCAGTCGCAAACTCGGCCAATGGGACGACCCCGTGAATCGCCCCGGGTTTCGTGGAG
>NZ_KQ969300.1:0-61465 GCF_001578675.1 Gordonia sp. QH-12 | reverse complement strand
CGGAACGAAACCCAGGGCGCTTCACACCATCAGGAATCCCCTTGTGCGCACCGTGCGCTGGTATTACCGATGAGTTTCACTGCCGACGATGCGGAGAAGAGAACGGCCACCATCGCCGCGACATCTGTGCGCGGTGTGCGGTCCGCGAGGACCTGTACGGACTACTCGGCGGCAAACCTTCCGATCCGGTGCTGATAGGCCTCGTCGATGCCCTCTGCTCAGCAAAGCGTCCGGAATCGACGATCGTCTGGAAGCGCTCACCACGAGTCCAGGCCCTGCTGCGCGGCCTCGGCGACGGGTCGATCGCCGCAACGCATGACGGTCTCGACGAGCATCCCGGCCGGGCCACCGAGCATCTGCGGGCTCTCATGCAGCACCACGAGCTCCTCCCGCCGAGAGACCCGTGGCTCCCCCGGTTCGAGCACTGGATCGAGGACAAACTCGATGGGCTGCCCACCGAGGTCGCTCAACCAGCACGACATTTCGCGACGTGGCACCATCTGCGGCGTATTCGCCAGATCGCCGATTCGGGCCAAGACACCCAGCCCGCCGTTCGATCAGCCAAGCAGGAGATCACCGAAACGGTGAAGTTCCTGAGCTGGCTCCATGAGGCCCACGGTCGAACGATCCAGACGTGCACGCAACACGACGTCGACCAATGGATCGCCGCCGGACCGACGACTCGGCACGCCATCCGCACGTTCCTGGTCGTCAGCAAACGCACCAAGCTCAACACCACCGTGACTCTCGATCCTCGATACGCGCAGACCTGTCCAGCGCTCACCCAGGACCAGCGCATCGCCTGGATCGGCGAACTCGTCACCACTCGCAGTGAGGCACTTCCCTATCGAGTCGCCGGCGTCTTGATTCTGCTCTACGCTCAGCCACTCAAAGGGATCGTCCGAACCCGCACCGCAGACATCGCCGATGGCGACCCCATGACCATCATTTTCGGTCGACACCCCGTCGACGTTCCCGAACCGTTCGCTGAACTCGTTCGCGAACTGCTGCACAGCAGAACAAATCTCCGAACCAGCGACGATGACAACCCCTGGCTGTTCCCCGGAACTCACGCGGGCCACCACCTGCATCCCGACACAATCATGCACCGTCTACGCCACCTCGGGCTGAGTAACCTCGGCGCCCGCAACAGCGCTCTGGACGATTTGGTCGTCGAATGCCCACCACCGGTCGTCGCTGACGCCCTGGGCTACAGCCATCAGGTCGCGTTCAATCATGCCGAACACTCAGCCGGAACGTGGGCACGCTACACAGGTCGACGGATCCGATGACACCCCGCTCAAACGAGAACTGATCGTTCAGCAGCAGGTGTTGAGGACCCCGCGAAGCGCTTCGAGATTGACAGGTTCAGCCCGGTAGAAATTGTTCACACCGCGACGTTGCGAGGTGACTAGGCCTGCGCCGCGGAGCTGGTTGAGGTGATGCGTCGCGGTGCCGCCGGAGACACCTACCGCACAGGCGAGATCGCTGGCGGTCATCTCGCGAGTCGGATCTGTCATCAGCAGAGACATCATCCGGATGCGAGTCGGGTCGGCGAGAGCTTTGAGTCGCAGCGCGAGCTCGACCGCATTCTCGGTCGACATCGGCCCGGCCGCCAGAGGTGCGCAGCAGATCGGAGCACTGACGTCGATCACTGGCAATGACTTGGGCATATTTCCAAGCTACCAAAGCCTTTGACATACATCAAAGCTATGGGTACAACGGAGTGGTCAGACACTTCGACATTCCTCAAAGCCTTGGAGGCTCTCATGTCCCGCGTTCAACTCGCCCTCAACGTCGACGACCTGGAAGCGTCGATCGCGTTCTACAGCAAGCTGTTCAACACCGCCCCCGCGAAGGTCAAGCCCGGCTATGCGAACTTCGCGATCGATGAACCCGCACTGAAGCTGGTCCTGCTGGAGAACCGCGGCGAGGGTGGCACCATCAACCACCTCGGCGTCGAGGTCGACTCCAGCGAGACCGTGCACGGCGAGATCGCTCGCCTGACCGGCGAAGGACTGTTCACCGAGGAGCAGATCAACACCACCTGTTGCTTCGCCACTCAAGACAAAGTGTGGGTCGGCGCTCCTGACGGTGAACGCTGGGAGGTCTACACCGTCCTGGCCGACTCGGACACCTTCGGCGAGGCACCCGCGCTCGCCTCAGAAGGCTCCGACCTGGGCCTGACGCAGGCGTCGCAGGACTCGTCAGCGTGCTGCACACCGGCTTCCTCGTGCTGCTGAACCTGCGGTGATTTCGAGCTGGC
The DNA here is from genome assembly GCF_001578675.1 of Gordonia sp. QH-12. Taxonomy (NCBI): domain Bacteria; kingdom Bacillati; phylum Actinomycetota; class Actinomycetes; order Mycobacteriales; family Gordoniaceae; genus Gordonia; species Gordonia sp. QH-12. The sequence continues at coordinate 59,199 of NZ_KQ969300.1, read as the reverse complement.
GAGGGGCGTCACTGCTGGGTGGCGCCCCTCGTGTTGCGACCAATATCGATCAATGTCAATATCGATGCATGTCGAAACCATTGGGGATTGAGATCCCGCCGGTGCGGTGTTCGTCGCTGGTGCGGGAGCCGTTGACGCCCGAACGGTCGGTGCAGGCGGCCGTGGTGTTCAAAGCGCTGGCCGATCCGGTGCGGTTGCAGTTGTTCAGTTTGATCGCCAGCCATGACGGCGGCCAGGCGTGTGTGTGCGACATCTCTCCGGCGGTCGATGTCTCGCAGCCGACGGTCTCCCATCACCTGAAGGTCCTGCGGACCGCCGGCCTCCTGGAGTCCGAGCGCCGCGGATCCTGGGTGCACTACCGGGTTGTGCCAGCTGCCCTCGACATCGTTGCCGCCATCGTGGCACCACTGACCGGGAAGGCTCTGGCATGAGCGTCCAGACGCCGAGCCGCAGCGTCGCCGGCAAGTTGTCGACGCTAGATCGGTTCCTTCCGGTGTGGATCGGGTTGGCGATGGTCGCCGGGCTGCTGCTCGGCCGCCTCATTCCGGGCCTGAACACCGCCATCGACAAGATCCAGATCGACGGGATCTCCCTGCCGATCGCACTCGGGTTGCTGATCATGATGTACCCGGTGCTGGCGAAAGTCCGCTACGACCGCCTCGACACCGTGACCGGAGACCGCCGCCTGCTCATCGGATCGCTGGTCCTGAACTGGGTGGTCGGCCCGGCACTGATGTTCGCCCTGGCGTGGCTGCTGCTGCCGGACCTGCCCGAGTATCGCACCGGCTTGATCATCGTCGGCCTGGCCCGCTGCATCGCGATGGTCATCATCTGGAACGACCTCGCGTGCGGTGACCGCGAGGCCGCGGCCGTGCTGGTGGCGATCAACTCGGTGTTCCAGGTCCTGATGTTCGCCGTCCTGGGCTGGTTCTACCTGTCGGTCCTGCCCGGCTGGCTCGGCCTTGAACAGACCACCATCGACACCTCACCATGGCAGATCGCCAAATCAGTACTGATCTTCCTCGGCATTCCCCTGCTCGCCGGCTACCTCAGCCGCCGGATCGGCGAACGCCGCCGCGGCCGCGACTGGTACGAACAATCGTTCCTGCCTCGCATCGGACCGTGGGCCCTGTACGGGCTGCTGTTCACGATCGTGCTGCTGTTCAGCCTCCAAGGCGACCAGATCACCTCCCGCCCCGGCGACGTCGCCCGCATCGCACTTCCGCTGCTGGCCTACTTCGCGATCATGTGGGGCGGCGGCTACCTCCTCGGCGCCCTCCTGGGCCTGGGTTACGAGCGCACCACCACCCTCGCGTTCACCGCCGCGGGCAACAACTTCGAACTCGCGATCGCCGTCGCGATCGGCACCTACGGCGCCACCTCCGGCCAAGCCCTCGCCGGCGTCGTCGGGCCCCTCATCGAGGTCCCCGTCCTGGTCGCCCTGGTCTACGTCTCACTCGCCCTCCGAAAACGCTTCACCCCCACCACTTCTCAGCCCACCGAAAGGGATTTGCCATGACACCGTCCGTGCTGTTCGTGTGCGTCAAGAACGGAGGCAAGTCCGTGATGGCCGAAGGTCTCCTGCGCCAGGCCGCGGGCGATGCGATCGAGGTGCACTCAGCCGGCACACGCCCCGGCACCGCCGTCAACGCCCTCTCCGCCGAGGCTCTCGCCGAGGTCGGCGTCGACATCACCGGTCACGTCCCGGTCGGCATCGACCCGGCCCTGCTCGCTCGCGTCGACAAAGTGATCACCCTGGGTCGAGAAGCCGTCGTCGACGTCCCCGGAGTCACCGTCATCAACTGGGATACCGACGAGCCCTCCGAACGCGGCATCGACGGCATCGAACGCATGCGCCTAGTCCGCGACGACATCACCGCCCGCGTCCGAAACCTCAGCAATGAACTTACGAAGTAAGCCCTCGTTCAATAGACGACGGAAGCAACGCTGACTCGGTTCCGGTCTCGGCCGCTATACGCACGGATGCAATACGCAGGGTGTCCACTAGAATCCGGCAGCCCATACGACACGAGTCAACATCCGGCTTGGCACTTACGGGTCGGACTTCGAAGCCGAGTGAACCTCTAATACCCTCCTGCCCATCTTCTTTCGGGAGGTCGTACGACGAGTGGTCCATCAAGCCACGCGATGCCCGCTTGCACAACGCCCATGGCGGCTACGCTGGCCGCATGCGGGTGTCCCGATTGAACGACCTCGGGCTGGTTATCGGGCCGGCACTGTTCGCACTGTCGCCGGCATTCTGGAAGGACGGACACTACGGCGCGGTGGGCGGCATGCTGATCGCAGTGTCGACGGTGCCGTGGGTGTTCGGACTCATCGGCCAGTACGACCGGGTACGCTCGCGACTTCCTCTGGCGGCCGGACTGTGGCTCCTGCTGGTGCTGATCGGCATGTTCGGGACAGTCGCGTTCGGGTTGCAGGGGTTCTTCGAGGACGTGTTCGGAGTCGACGACGCATCCGCTCTCGCGGCATTCGACGGCTACCCGGCGGCTGGTACGGTGATGTTCCTACTGGCGGGACCGACGTTCCCGCTCGCACTCCTGCTACTCGGAATGATGTTGTGGCACACGAGACTGTCGCCCCGAGCGTGTTCAGGACTGCTCGTGATCGCCGCGATCGCGTTCCCGATTGCACGGGTGTCTCTCGATGACCGAGCATCGTGCGACTTAGACGAACGTCTCATGACGGACAGCGACCGGGTCAGCGTCCGTGCGGAACCAGCCCCATGACTTCAGCGAGTCTGTCGACAATCGCACCCAGACCGTCGCCTGTACGCAGATTCTGCTGATCGACAGCACTGGCGCGGGGGTCGCTCCCCTGTTCTGGGATCCGCCCGGCGGCTCGGACGGCGTCGGCGACATCGCGTGCACCGTCGGGATTCGCCGGCGCACGGTTGGAGAGCCTGTCGGCGGCGTACCGGGCGACCTCGTCGGCCAACTGCTGCGCCGCATCGACGGCCGGTAACCAGGCCGCGGCCACGGCGTCGCTCGGCGGTGGCTCAGCCAGCGCTCGGTGGAGCCGAGCGCTCAGCTCGGTGAGCGAGGCGGCGGCCGCACGTCGAGCACGGACAACGCCGTCGTGCCGTCGTCCGACAGGACCCGCATCGTCACGCGGAATCGGAGTTCCGGCATAGGTCAGTTCGGTCGCGATGGATCCCATCGCTTCGGCGAAGACCTGGTGCACCCACACTCTCCTGGAGTGCGGCCAGAGAAGGTAGCCGAAGACGATGACAACAGCTCCGCCGATGGCGGTCGCCGCGATGCGTTGTGCAGAGTAGTTGTCCTGTTCTGCGGGAGTGATCGCGGCGACGAGAAGAATCACCACCGGCGTGATGGCGACTGCCTGTAGAGAGTACGAGCGCATCATCAGCCACGGAATGAACACGGAGATCAGCAGGATGGCGACGCCGAAGCCGACGCCCTTCGGTACCAGCACGATGATCACGGTGGCAACGCCGGCACCGATGAGAGTCCCGATGATACGCAGGATCGCGCGCGAGAACACCGAACCGAAGTCCGGTTTCATCACGAGACAGACCGTCAGCGGCACCCAGAACCAGTGACTGAACGGGAAGTACCACTTGGCCCCGACGGCGATACCGAAGCACAGTGCCAGCCTGACCGCAGCGCGGATCACCTCGGAATCGATCGTCGCCGAGACCGGCGTGACCGGGCGACGCGCCTCTGTGCGCTGCGGTGCGGTCAGCGCGTCCTGCAACCGGTCGATGCGCAGCGTGAGCGCCGACGCGCCGTCGGTGCGCACCGGCACCGGTGTCGAGATCAACTCGTGGCGGGTGATGCCGTCGGCAAACGCTTCGAGGCGTCGCGCAGCGGCCTCCGCGACGTCCGGGTCCTCTTCGCCGACCAGAAGAGCCTGAACCCCCTCCGCTGCGTCGAGGACGTCGTCAGTGAGCGACCACCACCTCGTGCGCCGGCGCAGCGGGAGTTCCGCAAGTCGGTCACGCGCGGCATAGTAGGCGGCGTCGGTGCGGATACGTGCATCCGTGGTCTGCGCGCCCCCGACCAGCAGATCGCCGTGCCGAGCCCGGGCGAGTTCCGCCAGAGCTTCCAAGAGCGGTTGTAGCCCTTTGCGCTGCGGTCGGTCTGGGACGATCAGCGCCTCCAGCCCGAGCAGTACGGCATAGAGCGCTGCGCCGGCGCAGTACAGCCCCAGCGGCACCCACCAATTGTGAATCCCGTCGACACCGATCGCGATCGAAGAGGTGAGCAAGAACTGCATTCCGCCCACCGAGAAAGCAGGCCCGAGTCCTGCCAGCAGACCCATCAGGAGTGCGAGCATCGCCATGAGGACGGCGAGCGCGACGAGTGGCATGTCCTGCGAGTATCCGAGGATGTATCCGGCCGCCGCGATCGGTGTCGATACCGCGATGATCGTGAAGTTCAGCCGGTAGGTTCCTTCGCGCTCGCCCGCTGCGAGAAGCAGACAGGCCAGACCGATCCACATCCCGGTGACGATGTGGTCGGTGAGCGCTCCGACGATGAACGGCACGCCGACCGCCGCTCCGGACCGGATCGCATGTCCCACGGGGAATTCCGCCGGACGAACGCGTACGGTTTCGCGCATCCAGGACCATCGAGGATCGTCGGCGAGCGAACGCATCGGGGACAGCACCGGGACTCCTTGTGCCGAGCAGCACGGGGTGTGAACTGACTCTATCGGTGGTGTCAGACCCTTCAGTGCCATGGCGGACTCCGTTCCGTGCCAAGACGAAGTCCAAGCGAATTCAGAGCAGAGGAGAAGACATGTACGGCCGTCAATCGCGCGCAGTGGTTCTGTCGGGGTGCTCGGGTGGAGGCAAATCCACCGTGCTCGAGCATCTGGCGGCTCACGGATACCGCACAGTCGACGAGCCCGGTCGCCGAATCGTCCGGCAAGAACTCCGCACCGGCGGGCACGCCTTGCCGTGGGAGGACGCAGACCGGTTCGCGCGAGCGTGCATCGACCTCGCGCGCTGGGATCGCGAGGACGTCGTCGCCGACCGGTGGACCTTCTTCGATCGCGGGCTGGTCGACGCCGACACCGCGTTGCGTCACTACGCGGGCCGATCAGCGTGTTCGATCGAGGAGTTGCAGAGCTATCACGCGCGGGTGTTCATGACACCGCCATGGCCAGAGCTGTACGCAGCGGACGACGAACGGCAGTTGGGGCTCGACGAGGCAGTCAGTGAATACGGCCGTCTACTGCGCAGGTACGACGAACTCGGTTACAGCGTCACCGTCCTGCCGAAAGTGGGCGTCGCCGAGCGCGCCGAGTTGATTCTCGCTGAGCTCGGTCTGCGTGGTTGATCGGTCGGCCCGGCCGGAGCTTCCGGGGAGCGCTCACCCGACTTGCCCACAGTATCGATGGACGTCAATATCGAAGTATGTCGAATCAGTCAACGGCCGCCGTCGCGACCGGAACGATGCAGCGGTGCTCCCCTCTCGTCCGCGAGCCGCTTTGCGTCGAGGACGCCGGCGAGGTGTCGTCGGTGTTCAAGGCGCTCGCCGACCCGATACGGTTGCGCCTCTTCAGCTTGATCGCCAGCCACGCCGGCGGCGAAGCGTGCGTCTGTGACATCTCCCCCGCCGTCGATGTCGCGCAGCCGACGATCTCGCATCACCTCAAGGTGCTCAAGGCGGCCGGCCTCGTGGCATCCGAGCGCCGCGCCTCCTGGGTGTACTACCGCGTCGTCCCCGAAGCGCTGGCGACGCTTACCGCGGTCCTCTCTCCGGTGGACCAGCCCACCGGCGCCCCGTGCGCGTCATGACCGGCACCTCTACGGAACCGGTGGCCGCACGGCTCTCCGGACTCGATCGCTTTCTGCCGATCTGGATCGGGGCGGCCATGGCCGCGGGGTTGTTGCTCGGCCGCGCGGTCCCGGGGCTCGGCACGGTTATCGAGAAGATACAGATCGACGGCGTGTCCCTGCCGATCGCTGTCGGACTGCTGATCATGATGTATCCGGTGCTGGCCAAGGTCCGCTACGACCGGCTCGACACCGTGACCGGCGATCGCAAGCTCCTCGTCGCCTCGCTGCTCCTCAACTGGGTGGCCGGGCCGGCGTTGATGTTCGCCCTCGCGTGGCTGATGCTGCCCGACCTCCCCGAATACCGCACCGGCCTGATCATCGTCGGCCTGGCGCGCTGCATCGCCATGGTGATCATCTGGAACGACCTCGCGTGCGGCGACCGCGAAGCCGCCGCGGTCCTGGTCGCGATCAACTCGGTGTTCCAAGTGGTCATGTTCGCTGTGCTCGGTTGGTTCTATCTGTCGGTCCTACCCGGCTGGCTCGGACTGCCGCAGACGCGAATCGACAGCTCGCCGTGGCAGATCGCTCAATCGGTTCTGGTATTCCTCGGCATCCCGCTGGTGGCCGGCTACCTCTCTCGCCGGATCGGCGAACGCCGACGAGGTCGTCAGTGGTACGAGGAGTCCTTTCTCCCGAAGGCCGGACCGTGGGCTCTCTACGGTCTGCTGTTCACGATCGTGATCCTCTTCGCCCTCCAAGGCGACCAGATCACCTCCAAGCCGTGGGACGTCGCTCGGATCGCCCTGCCGCTGCTGGCCTACTTCGCGATCATGTGGGGCGGCGGCTACCTTCTCGGCGCGGCCATGCGACTGGGGTACGCGCGGACCACCACTCTGGCCTTCACCGCGGCAGGCAACAATTTCGAGCTCGCCATCGCGGTGGCCATCGGCACGTACGGCGCCACATCGGGCCAAGCTCTTGCGGGCGTCGTCGGCCCGCTGATCGAGGTCCCGGTCCTCGTAGCGCTCGTGTACGTGTCTCTCGCACTGCGCAGACGGTTCGCCGCCGACGCTCCCGGGGACGGAGACGAAGCCGAAAACGCTTGAGGCCCCGGCTGTTCCGAGACCGGAACAGCCGGGGCGCCGAGCCTCACACCACGGTCAGTGCTTGTGGAGGGTTCCGCTGATCTCGTTCGGTGTCACGTCGAGCGACGCCGCGGCACTCACCGTGCCGGTGGACAACGACACCCGCTTGATCGTCTTCGTCGCGGGATCGGTCACATAGGCGGTGTCGTCACGGACGAACAGGGACGGCCGCGGCTCCTGCCAGTCCATCGGTTCCTGCCACTTGCCGACGACCGGAATCGACTTGACGTTCGCGCCGGAGACGACGTCGAAGACATGCAGATGTCCGTCGGTGCCCAGGATCAGAGCTTCGCCGCCGGGTCCACGGCCGAGCGAGCGGAAGCTGTAACTGGCGCCGCCCGGCATCTGGACCAACCGCTGCTTCTGGGCAGCGGTATCGATCAGAGCGAACTGCGTGGGGAATTCGCGCTCGGCATCCGGGTCGGTCTTGTAGTCGCCGACGAGCACCGGCGACGCGTCGCTGCCGACCTGAGTGGACGTGGCGCCGTACTCCGGATCGACGGAGGGCACCTTCACGAACGCGCCGTTCTTGAACAGGAGGACCCCGTCCTTGCAGCCGAGCCCGACCACCTCCCCGGACGCCACCGCCTCGCCGTGGACTCCCGGGCACTGATCACTGTGAGCGATCTGTCTGCCCTGCGCGTCGACGGCCCGCGCTCCGCGCCGGTTCTCCTCGTCGCCCACCGAGGCGACGATAGTCCCGTCGGTGAGTTCCACGGCGACGCCGTGATGCGGACTCGCACTCGTGTATTCGCGTGTGGTCGGTGCGCCGTCCGACAGTTCGTGCGGATCGAACGAGAGCGCCGACCCCGTGGAGTCGGTGAACAGCACGGTCTTACCGCCGTGCAGCACGACGTGACCCGGCTTCTCCCCGGGATAGACGAGATCGGTCAATTCGGCATGGGAGGCGTCCATCACCGTGAACCCCTTCTCGTCGGAGACGATGAGATGGTCGTCGTCTCCCGCCGGATTGACGCGAGTGAATCCGTCCATCGGAACCTTGCTCACCACGTCGAGGCTGGTGCCGTCGAGGAGCGCGATGCCTCCGTCGTAGGTGACGGCGATCGGTTCGGCGACTTCGGTTCCGTCGGGAGGCGTGCTCGACGACGCCGACTCGTCATCGGCCGACGAGCACGCGGTCATCGTGAGGGCGGCCGCGGCCGCCAGCGTGAGCACTACCCTGCTGTGCCGCACCCACTCTCGGTTGCTGAGCATCATTCACTGTCACCTTTCATTCACATGGGTGTCCGTCGAGGCCCGGGACGGGTCAACGCGACAGACCTGAACTGATACGAGAAGCGTTGGTTCGCATCATGGCGATGTAGCTGTCTGCCTCGGTGCCCCGCTCGTCGAGAGACTCCGAGTACAGCGGAACGATGGCGACCGCCGTCCGGGTCTCGGCTGCGAGGGCCTTCGCGAGGCGGTCGGGCTGGGACGTGTCGACGAAGATCGCCGACACCGCGGTGGTCCGGATGGCCGTCGCGAGCGATGCCAGGTCGGAGCTGCTCGGCGACGCGAGGGTGGTACCGCTCGGCACGACGGCGCCGATCACCTCGAAGCCGTAGCGATCAGCGAGATAGCCGAATACGTGGTGATTCGTCACCAGCTTGCGGCGATCCTGGGGAATCGCCGCGAAGAGCCCGCGCATCCACTCGTCCAGATCGTTCAGCTCCGAGAGATACGCCTCGGTGTTCGCGCTCAGCCGGGCCCGGTCGACGCCATCGATCTCCGCGAGCCGGTGCGAGACGGCACGGACCGCGTCGCGCATCCGGGTCGGGTCGGTCCAGAAGTGCGGGTCCGCGGCTCCGGAGGTCTCACCGGTGCGGAACGTGATCGGTCGGGCGGCCCCGCCGGCTTCGACGATCGGGACCCCGTCGTCGTGCGCGGCGCGCACATGATGCTCGATGCCTTCTTCCAGGCCCAGCCCGTTGTAGACGATCAGGTCCGCATTGCGCATGGCGCCCGCCTCGCGGGCCGAGACGGCGAACGAATGCGGGTCCGCGTTCGGCTTCATCAGGGTCATCACCGTCGCCTGATCACCCACCAGCCGACCGACGACGTCACCCAGAATGTTGGTGGTCGCCACCACCTGCGGCTGGTCGTCGTGCGCGATGCCGCAGCCGGTGAGCGCCACTGTCCCGAGCAGGGTCCCGATCACCGCTGCGAGCAGTGTCGCCACGAGGCGACGCGGCGGCGTCATCGACCGACCTCGACCATGAGCTCGGGCTCGACGTCGACCGGGAGGGTGCGTGTCCTGCGCAGGGAGTCGCCGTAGTCGAACTCGTGAACGGCTCGGGCCGTGGGCTCGGAGAGGTACGCCCGGCCGGTGTCGGCGGTCAGCACCTTCCCGGCCATGCCCGCAGACGCACCGGCCGTCGCGACCGGCCGCCCGGCGCCGGTTGCGGGGTCGACGGCCAGGGTGCGCAGTTCACCGTCGTCGGTGAGCACGATCAGCGTCTCGTCGCGCCCCGGGGCCAGAGCGGCGGACAGCCGGTCGGCCGAGGGCACCCACCGAAGCGACCCTGCCGAGGAGTCGAGCAGCCACGAGCCGGCCGCGGTGGCCGCGACGGCCCGGTTGCTGCGTGGCCGAACGCCGAACGCACCCGCCCGCGGTCCCCTGCGTCCGTAGTCGAGTACCTGTGCGGCGACCTCGCCGCCCCTGTCGGTGAAGAGGATGATCGCCTCGGCGCAGGACACCGCGACCGCGTTGCGCAGCAGCGCCGGGCCCTGCGGGTCGACGCAGGGCTGGGCCGGTCGGCGGGGATTTCCGTCCCGATCGGTGAAGACGACTCTTGAGGCGGGGCGGTCCGGACCGTCGCCCAAGCCCAACACCAGGCCATCTGCGTAGGGCACGGCGAAACCCGCACTGCTGCGGGTGTCGATGGTCGAGATCGGGCGCGGGGCCGAACCGTTCTCCAGACCCCGCCGGTCCAGCACGGTCACCGAGCCTCCGCGCGCGCCCACCGCGGTGATCTCGTCCGCTCCCGACACGGTCGTGACGGCCGCGGGCACGGTCAGCGTGCCGAGCGGCTTGGTCGTCGCCCGGTAGTAGTGAACGTGATCGCCGTGATCGACGGTCCAGCCGCCGCTGTCCACCACTTCCAGAGTGTCGCCGTCGATCACGTAGACGAAACGGCCGTCCTCGTCCAGACGCTGCGCCGCCGTGGTCAGGTCCACCGTCACGGTGCTCTCCTCCGCCGGGTCGAGGAAGCTCAGCTTCTTCCCGTTCCGGGCGGCGACGGCGAGTGCGATCTGGGGTTCGGACTTCTCTTTCGCTCCTTCGACGTAGCCGTGCGGGCGCTCGGTGCCGGCCAGGCCGTTCTCCGGCGCCGGTTCGTCGGCGCCGCAGCCGGCGGCCAGGATGACGGTCGACGTCGCGAGCGCCGTCATCGCTGTTCGGACTGTTCGCGTTCGGTTGGGCAAGAGTGTTCGCCTTTCATGTCGTCGGGTCGGCGATGCCACGGGCGCGCCGCAGCACCGCGCGTCCGATGGCGCGGAGTGTGAGGGTGAGGAAGAACAGGACGACCGCGGTCGCGGCGATGGTGGCACCGGCCGCCGTGGCCCGATGCCAGGAGACGAGCAGCCCGACGAAAGTGGCGAGGGCGCCGAATCCGAACGCCATGAGCATGGCCGCGGGAACCCGGCGCACGATCAGCAGTGCGGACGCCGACGGCGCCACCAGCATGCCGAAGGCCAGCAGGGTGCCGACCACGCTGAAGGCGCCCGCCATCGCAACGGCGAGTGTCAGGACCATCAGCAGATTGGTCGCGGTCGGCCGCAGACCGAGCGTGCGCGCCTTGCGGACATCGAAGGTCACCGCGAGGAATCCCCGGTAGGACAGCGTTGTCACCGCCAGGACCGCCGCGACGAGTACGCACAGCCGCACGAGGTCGCCGTCGTCGACGGCCAGCACGTCACCGAATAGGAAGCCGGTCAGGTCGGTCGCGAACGACGAGGAGTGCGAGACGATGATGACCCCGACCGCCAGCAGTCCGACGAACAGCAAGCCGATGCTCGTGTCCCGGCCGAAGTCGCGGTGGGTGCGCATGGACTCGACCCCGAGCACCATCACCACCGCGCTCGCCGCCGCGCCGACGATCAGGTCGACCCCCGTCAGCGCCGCGACCGCGACCCCGGGAAGCATGGCGTGTCCCATCGCCTCGCCGAGGAAGGTCATGCCGCGGGCGATCACCCACACCCCGACGAGTGCGCACAGCGCCGACAGCACCACGCCGGCCCACAGCGCGCGCGCCATGAACGCGACCGAGAACGGCTCCAGTATCGTTGGGATCACGCGTTAACAGTAACGGTTATCAATTTCATTAACTCGAAGGGGTCCCGATTGACTGCCACCGGCTACACCGTGCGCGGGCTGAGCTTCAGCTATGGCGCGACGACGGTCCTCGAGAATCTGACGACGACTCTGCGGCCGGGGGCGGTCACCGCCCTCGTCGGCGCCAACGGCACGGGCAAGAGCACGCTGCTGGAACTGATCGCCGGAGTGCGCACACCGGACGCCGGCGAGATCACGCCCCGACCGCGACGCCCCGCACTGCTGACACAGCGCAGCGAGCTCATCGACGGACTGCCGTTGACCGTCCGGGACTGCGTGCGAATCGGGACCTTCGGACAGGTGCCGTGCTGGCGCCCGACGGCACGGCGTGAGCGGCGCGCGGCAGAGGAGATGATCGAACGAGTCGGCATGACGCCGTTGCGGGAGTCCCGGATGCGCGACCTCTCGGGTGGGCAGCGCCAGCGGGTGTTGATCGCGCAGACGCTGGTTCAGCGGGCTGATCTCTATCTCCTCGACGAGCCCTCGACGGCGCTGGACGCCGGGACGCGAGAGCTCCTCTGCACCCTGCTGCGGGAACACGCGGACGCCGGTAAGACGGTGGTCGTGGCGTCGCATGATCGCGACGAGATTCGATTCGCCGACACGGTCATCGAGCTCGCGAGCCCGTCGATGTCGCGATGACCGTCGGGGCCGGCGCGGTCGGCTCCCGCACCGGTCCGGGGCGCGCCACGGGCATCCAGACTAGACTTATCGGCTATGCCCGTCACAGTGCCGCACGATCTCCCCGCCCGGGCCGTCCTGGAGGCGGAGAAGGTCTTCGTCATGTCCGACGAGCGCGCGGGGCATCAGGACATCCGCCCGATGCGGATCGCGATCTTGAATCTGATGCCGATGAAGGTCGCGACCGAGACACAGTTGCTGAGACTGCTGAGCAACAGCCCGCTGCAGGTCGAGATCACCTTGCTGCACATGTCCAGCCACGTCTCGCGGAACACGCCGCCCGGTCATCTCGAGTCGTTCTATTCGACCTTCGACGATGTGGCAGACAAGCACTTCGACGGATTGATCGTCACCGGGGCCCCGATCGAGAGGCTCGACTTCGAGGACGTCGACTACTGGCCCGAGATGACCAGAATCCTGGATTGGACACGCAGCAACGTGCAGTCGACGCTGCACATCTGCTGGGGCGCGCAGGCTGCGCTCTACCGGCACTACGGGGTCGGCAAGTACGAAGTGCGCCAGAAGATCTCCGGCGTGTTCACCCATCGCCTCACCGGCGCGAAGTCGCCGCTCGTCACAGGTTTCGACGAGGAGTTCCTGGCCCCGCATTCCCGGCACACCGACGTCCACGCCCGTGACATCGAGGCGACCGGTGCGGTCGAGGTGCTGGCCGTGAGCGACGAGGCAGGCGTCTTCCTGGCGGCCACTCCCGACGGTCGCGAGGTCTTCGTCACCGGGCATCCCGAGTACGACGCGGACACGCTGGCCCGCGAGTATCGGCGCGACAGTGACCAGCAGAGCGACGTCGCGGTGCCCGCACACTACTTCCCGGGCGACGACCCGACCGCGCTCCCGCTCAACCGCTGGCGCGGACACGGTCACCTCCTGTACACCAACTGGCTCAACTACTGCGTCTACCAGGAGACGCCGTTCGATCCGAACGGCGTCTGAGACCCGATCGATCGCCGACTTCGGCGCAGGGGCTCCGCTCCGTGCAGAAACCGGGCTGATCCGTGCCGCCACGGCCTTGCGCGACGCGGACCCCACGGGGGCACCTTAGGCTGACAGTGACGCCTGAGCCCACTGCTCACCGCGCCTGAACTGCGACGAAAGCGATTGACGTATGTGTACACGTGTTATATGGCCGGACGCGGGTGGTTCGGTGGTCGTCGGACGCAACATGGACTTCGCGCGCGATCTGCACACCAACCTCTGGAAGCTCCCCCGCGGTGTGAAGCGCGACGACCGGGTCGGCGGAGGCCTCTCGTGGACCGCGAAGTACGGCAGCGTGGTCGCCGGAGTGTACGACATCATCTCCGCCGACGGGGTCAACGAGAAGGGTCTGGCCGGACACGTCCTGTGGCTGGCGGAGTCGGATTACGGCACGCCCGATCCGGCGCGCCCGCAGCTCGCCATGTCCGTGTGGATGCAGTACTACCTGGACAACTTCGCCACCGTGGCCGAGGCCGTCGAGTGGACCCGGGCCAACGACCCCCAGGTGGTTCCGATGGCCGACCCGACCGGAGGCAGCAAGCCCGCGATCCACCTCGCGCTCGACGACGCCGACGGCGACTCGGTGATCTTCGAGTACATCGACGGGAAGCTGAACGTCTTCCACAGCAGGGATTACTGGGTGATGACGAACTCACCGTCATACGACCGGCAACTCGAGCTCGTCGAGAAGTACGAGGGACTCGGCGGTGAGGATCCGATCCCCGGCACCTGCCGCGCCGAGGACCGCTTCGCACGTGCCCTGTACTACGTGCGGAATCAGCCGCGGCCGTCCTCGCGGCTGGAAGCCGTCGCCGCGATGGGCAGCATCATCCGGAACTGTGCGCAACCCTTCCGGAACCCCGAGCCGGGGAAGCCGGACGCCTCCACCACCCTCTGGCAGGTGGTGATCGATCTGACGAATCTCCGCTATGTCTTCGAATCGACCACGCGACCGAACACCGTCTGGGTCGATCTGGCGGAGCTCGACTTCAGTGAGGGTTCGGGTGAGTGGAAGCTGAACCTGGTCGACCACCTCGAAGTGGAACACGGCCTCTCCGGCAACGTCACCAAGAAGTTCAAGAAGCACCGCAAGTTTCACCTCGTCTCGGTGAAGCAGAGTGAGCTGATCGGCGAACTCGTAGCGGAGGCTGCGAAGACCATCGATCCGCTCAAGTCGGCGGAGACGCGGGCGGAGCGGATCCAGGAGAAGGTGGAGGCGAAGATCGCCGAGTTCATCGCCTCAGAGTAGGAATCTCGACGAACCCCGTGGTTGTGTCCGGTCAGCGGTGGGGCGTGAGAGTGATCGCGCCGATGACGGCGCCGCCGAAATAGGCCGGGCCCCGGTAGCCGCCGTGACCGTCGCTGTTGAGAATGACGCGATGTCCCGGGAAGAGGTCGACATAGCCGCCGGTGGCAGTCCGATGAATCGGGTACCGCCCGATGAGTACCAGTTGATCGCCCTCGACGCGGGCATCACGTTGCAGAAGGACGATCCCGGACGACGAGGTCGTTGACGTGTAGGAGCCCGGAGCGACATCCGCGGCCGCCTGGCCGGCGGAGCCGAAGAGCGCCATGGCTCCGATCCCCGCCGCGATCGCGGCGGTCCGAACGACAGCGGTCCGAACGACAGTGGGGCTGGGGCGCATCGACATCGTCGTCTCCTGGCTGCTCGGGCCTATCAGCGTACGCCGCGCCGGTCGCTCAGCGCGAGCGAAGCCCGTCGGCGACGGTGGCGATGTACGTCGCGAGCAATCGGTCGAGCCGATCGTGGTCGGCACGCAGCGCCCCGGGACGCCAGGCCAGTGCCAGCAGTCCGTTGAGGGTGGCCCAGAAGGCTGTCGCCAGATCGTCCGGATCGAGATCGGAGCGTGCGCTGCCGTCGGCCATGCCCGCGCGGATGGTCGCCGCGAGCTTGGCGTTCTGCTCCCCCGTCAGCTCCGCGATGTGGGCGACGGCGTCCGGCTCGTCGGGCGGCTCCACAAGGATGCGAAACTCGTGCGGCCGTTCCCTGGCGAACTTGGCGTAGGCGGCGGCCGCCAGCAGGAGGCGTTCCTCTGCGGTCCCCTCCGCGTCGTAGGCGGCGTCCATGTAGACCCGGCTCTCCCTCATCGCCTGCTCAGCCACCGCCGTGAGCAACGCCGACCGCCCGCCGACCCTGTTGTAGATGGTCTGGACTGCGACGTCCGCGCTTTCGGAGACCGCATCGAGGGTCAGCGCATCGGTGCCGCGGGTGGCGACGAGTTCGCGCGCGGCGTCGACGATCGCCTGACGCGTCGCCGCGGCGCGCCGCTGGGTACGCGTCATCGGCGCCTGCCCGTCCCCCGGCTTCGACGCCGACTGCTTCCGTACGCCACTGGGAGTCACGGACCCACCCTATCGACTTCCAACGGTGGAATCGATTCCAAGTCGGCGGCGGCCCTGCGGCCCGCTCAGACCGGTGCGGCGGCCGGTTCCGGACTCGCGGTGTTCAGCCCGAGCGGGTGTCGGACGTTGATCAGCAATCCCGCCACGACTGCCACGAACGCGAGGATGGCGGCCGCGACATAGAAACCGACACTGTCTCCGTGCACCATGGCGAGAGCCTGGAAATGAGGAATGTCCGCGGGGCCGCGGACCGAGTCCCGGTGATCGGTGATGTAGCGCGCGGCCGCGTTCGCGGCGACCGTGTTCAGCAACGCCGTCCCGACGGCGCCGCCGACCTGCTGCGAGGTGTTCACCATCGCCGAAGCGACACCCGCGTCGTACGGTGCGACTCCGAAGGTCGCCAGGTTCATCGACGTCATGAACACCGTTCCCATGCCGAAGCCGAGAATGAGCAGACCGGGGAAGATCACGCTCCAGTATCGGGTGGAGTCGGCCGAGACCTGCGCGAGGATCAGCATGGCGCACGACCCGAGCAAGGCGCCGGGCACCAGCAGGTACCGCGGCGGGACGCGGGTGATCAAGCGGGCCGCCACCTGCGTGGACCCGATGAGCATGCCGAACACCATGGGCAGGAACGCGAACCCGGCACTCAGCGGAGTGTAGTGATGCACAGTCTGCATGTAGAGGGTCAGGAACAGGAACGATCCGAACATCGCGATCACGGACAGCGCGACGGTCAGGTACGCGCCGCCGCGCGAACGGTCTGCGACCACGCGCAGCGGAAGCAGCGGATACGAGTACCTCCACTGCCAGCCGACGAACAGAGCGAGCAGCACCACCGCCGCCACCAGACAGGTCAGCGTCCCGCCGTCGGCCCAGCCCTTCTCCGCGGCCCGGCTGAAGCCGTACACCACCAGCGCCAGCCCGGAGCCGCCCAGCACCACGCCGAGTACGTCGAGCTTGACGACGTGGTCGGTGTTCCTCGGCGGCTCCTTGATTTCGAAGACCGCGCCGAGCAGCGCGACGGCCGCGATCGCGACGTTGATGTACATCGTCCAGCGCCAGTCGAGCACCTGCGTCAGCAGGCCGCCGAGGAGCAGGCCGACGGCGGCGCCGCCGCCGGCGATCGCGCCGAAGACGCCGAACGCGCGTGCACGTTCCTTCGGTTGCGTGAACATCACGGTCAGGAGGGAGAGCGCCGCGGGCGCCAGCAGGGCTCCGAAGGCCCCCTGCACGGCTCGCGCGGCGAAGAGCATCGCCTCATTGACCGCCGCGCCGCCGACCGCGGATGCGCAGGCGAATCCGACCAGGCCGATCATCAGCGCCCGGCGGCGGCCCCACATGTCCGCCACGCGGCCGCCGAACAACAGCAGTCCGCCGAAGGCGAGGGCGTACGCGGTGATCACCCACTGCTGGTTCGCGGTGCTGATTCCCAGATCCCGCTTGGCATCGGGCAGGGCGATGTTGACCACCGTGCCGTCGAGAACCACCATCAACTGTGCGAGACAGATGAAGACCAGGGCCTTCCAGCGGCGGGGATCGGGTTCGGTGACGGGTTCGGCTGCGGGCACTGACATCGGGTCGCTCGATTCGTCGTCGCTATCGTGCAATCTCAGGCAAGGTCAGCCAGAATCCTACGCACCGCGGGCACCACCTTCTCGCCGTACAGCCGGATGGACTCCTGCTGGTCGTCATGGGTGACCGGTTGGTCGTATTTGAGGTCGAAGCGGTCGACCTTCAACGTGTGAACAGTCGCCGCGATCTTCTCTGCGACCGTCTCGGGGGAGCCGACGTACAGCGATCCGGTCTCGATCTCGCGCTCGAAGTCGCCCGCGGCCGGCGGCGGCCATCCCCGCTCACGCCCCATCCGTTCCCGCATCTCGAACCAGCCGTCGCGCACCAGATTCCGGGCCGCTTGGTCCGTATCGGCGATCAGGCCCGGCGAGTGGACCGCCACCGGCCTGCGTGGAACGCCGAACTGATCCTGCGCGCGCTCGAACAGGTCGACGTAACCGGCGAAGCGGTCGGCGGGTCCGCCGATGATCGCCAGGAACAGGCCGAAGCCGTATCGTGCGGTCCGGACCACCGATTCGGGACTGCCGCCGACGCCCACCCACGCGGTGATGCCGTGGGCGGTGGCCGGGTAGACGCGCTGGTCCGACAGCGAGGCGCGGGTGCTGCCCGACCAGGTCACCGGCTCCTCGGTCAAGAGCGCCGAGAGCAGGGCGAGCTTCTCCTCGAACAGCACCTCGTAATCGCGGAGGTCGTACCCGAAGAGCGGGAACGACTCGGTGAAGGACCCGCGGCCGGCGACGATCTCGGCTCGGCCGTTCGAGACCGCGTCGAGCGTCGCGAACCGCTCGAAGACGCGGACCGGATCGTCGGAGCTCAGCACCGTCACGGCCGAACCCAGCCGGATCCGTTCGGTCCGCGAAGCGATGGCGGCCAGGACCATCTCCGGACTCGACACCGCGAAGTCGGGCCGGTGATGTTCACCGACGCCGAAGAAGTCCAGGCCCGCTGCATCGGCGACCACCGCATCGTCCACCAGATCACGGATCACCCGCGGGTGGGGCACCGGCTCTCCGTGTGCGTCGCGGGTCACTCCGCCGAAGGTGTCCAGGCCGAATTCGATGTGGTTCACGGTTGGGTCAACGATCACCGTGGACCGAATGATTCCCGCACGTCAGCTCGAGACCCGGGCGGCGGCGCCCGCGTCGACGGGAAGCACGGTGCCGGTGATGTGGGCGCTGGCCTCCGCGGCGAAGAACAGGACTGCGCGAGTGACCTCCTCGGGTTCGAGGAAGGCGATCGGCTGCGCGTGCAGCATCGCCATGACCGGCTCCACATCCGCGCGCGTGGGTGCGTCCAGGTCTGGCCGCACCACCGAGTACAGCGCGTCGTTGTGCACCATCGGCGTCGAGATATTGCCCGGCGCAATGGCGTTCACCGTGATCCCGTGAGCGGCGAGATCGAGCGCCACGCTCTTGGTCATGCCGATGACGCCCCATTTGGACGCGCCGTACGCGGCCTGACCCTGTGCCGCGCTCCGCCCGAGCATCGAGGAGATGGTGACGATGCGCCCGTAGCCGCGCGCGATCATCCCGGGCGCTACCGCGGCGAGGGTGTTGTACACACCGGTCAGGTTGCTGCCGATGACCTCCTCCCAGACGGCCGCGGACGCCTCGGTGATCGGCGACGTGCCGGAGACGCCTGCATTGGCGACTGCGACGTCGACGCGGCCCAGCTCGTTCTCGGCGCGTGCGACCAGCGCCTCCATCGCCGCCCGATCTGCGGTGTCCGCCTTCACCGCGATGCATCGCCGCCCGGTGGCCTCCACCAGTCGGACCGTCTCGGCGAGATCCTCCTCGGTGCCCATCGGGTAGGCGATCGCGGGGCTGTCCGCACACCGATCGCAGACGACGACGTCCGCGCCCCGTTCGGCGAACGCGATCGCGTGCGCACGTCCCTGACCGCGTGCGGCTCCGGTCACCAATGCCACGCGATTGCTGAAGTCGTCCATGCCGTCTCCTTGCCGCCGGACGTGCGTCCGGATCGTCGATCGAAACTCGTCTGTCCAGAGGACACACCACATCTATCAGTCGCGGCGAGTCCGTGCGCCCACTGAGCGGGATCGCGTCCCGCGACAGTGCCTTCGGCCGCACCGCCGGTGCGGCTCGCCCCGTGCGGCTCTTGGTGAAGGTTAAGAGACAGCGCCTATCCTCACTCCCGATGAGTACTTCACACAGGGTGACCGCGCGCGGGTACGCGGTCATCGCCGCCGTCGCGGGTCTGGTCGCCCTCGTAGCTGCCATCGCCACACCGTTCCTGCCGGTCACCGAGCGGACATCGTCGTTCGACTGGCCGCGGGGCCAGAGCATCTCCGCCGACAATGCGTCGGTCACGGCGCCCCTGGCGACGCAGACCGCCCGGCGGCTCGACGTCACGGTGAATTGCCGGGTGCTCCGGGAGGCGGGGGCGGAGGGCTCCACCGCGGTCGTCGTGTCGACGGTTCCCGCTTCGGCACCGCGCGACATCCGCGACACCGCCCTCGTGGTCACGTCCGGTTCTTCCGGTGCGACGGTCAACGTGCGCGGATCGGCGTTGACGAGCATCGACCGCGCGGGCCTGAACAACTGTTCGCAGCTGCGCTTCTGGGCGTCGGAGGACTCCTTGGGAGCTCAGTTCGTCGGGGCCGGCGCAACGGTGCACGGTGATCCCGCCACCCGGCCGGCGGTCGCCGGAGTCTTCACCGATCTGTCCGGGGACACCGTGCGACGGGCACAGCAGGGTCTGACCGTGCACGTCGACGTCGACAACGCCTTCGACGTCGCCCGAACCGCGCTCAAGACCGCGGTCATCGTCATCGGTGTTCTGGCCGCCCTGGTGGCGCTGTTCGCGTTGAGCCGCCTCGACGCCGTGTCGCGCTTCCGGGCGCCGACCGCCGGGCGCCGACCGCTCCGCAGGCTCGTCGCACCGAGCGTCACCGATCTCACCGTCACCGCCGCCCTGCTGATCTGGCACGTCCTCGGAGCGGGCACCGCCGACGACGGCTACGTGATGGTGATGGGCCGCAACGCGACCGACGCCGGGTATCTGTCCGACTACTATCGCTACTTCGGTGTCTCCGAGGCGCCGTTCGACTGGTACTACTCCTTCCTCTCCCACTGGGCCACGGTGAGTTCCGCGGGCGTCTGGATGCGTCTGCCGGGCCTGGTGGCCGGGCTGGTGTCGTGGTTCATCCTCAGCCGCGTCCTGCTACCCCGTCTGGGCGCCGCCGTCCGGTCCTCACGGTGGGCGGTGTTCAGCGCCGCCGCGGTGTTCGTCGCGTTCTGGATCGCCTTCTGCAGCGGCCTGCGGCCGGAGCCGATCATCGTCGCGGGATCGCTCGCGACCTGGTGGCTGGTCGAGACGTCGATCGCGACGCGCAGGCTGCTGCCCGCGGCGCTCGCGACGTTCGTCGCGTTGCTTACACTCGCCACCGGACCGCAGGGCGTCATCGCCGTCGCCGTTCTGATCGTCGGCTCCCGGCCGATGCTGCGAGTGGTCCGGACACTGCGCGGGCAGTACCGTCTGCTGCCGCTGTTCGCGCCCGTCGCCGCGGCCGTCTCCCTCATCTGCTTTCTGGTCTTCCGCACCCAGACCCTGGGCGCGGTCGTCGAGGCGATCCGGGTCCGGTACGTCGTCGGCCCGACGCTGTCCTGGTACCAGGAGTTGATGCGGTACTACTTCCTCACGCTGGGGACCCCGGACGGTTCCCTCGCCCGTCGTGTACCGGTGCTGCTCCTGCTCGCCACACTGGGGTTGACGACCGCGGTCATGATGCGGCGCGGCCGCCTGCCGGGCTTCGCACGCGGCCCGGTGTGGCGACTGATCGGCAGCGTCCTCCTCACGATGGGTCTGCTCTCGTTCGTGCCCATGAAGTGGACCGTCCAGTTCGGGATCTTCGCCGGGTTGGCCGCCGCCTGTGCCGCCGTTGCCACCGCGGCGATGATCCGGGTGTCGGCGCATGCGCCGCGCACCCTCTGGACGTACGTCACCGTGCTGGTCGGCGCGTGTGCCGTCGCGACGGCCGGCGACAACGCCTGGGGATGGTCGTACGACTACGGCATCCCGTGGTTCGACAAGGCTCCCGTCCTCGCCGGACGACCGGTGTCGACGCTGTTCCTCGTGCTGACCGCGCTCTCGTTCCTCATGCTGGTCTGGGTCAGCGTGCGGCCGCACACCGCACGTCCCCCGTCGGCCGCAGCGGTCCGCCGGCGCCGCATCGTATCGGCGGTGCCGGTCCTGCTGATCGCCGCAGCGCTGGTGCTCGCCGAGTTCGCACTCTTCGGCAAGGCTGCGCTGAGCCGCTCGGACACCTATACGGCGTTCAGCGCCAACGCGCGCGCCCTGACCGGGAGCGCCTGCGGGATGGCCGACCGCGTGCTCGTCGAGAAGGATCCGAATGTCGGGATGCTGCAGCCGGTCGGGGCCGTCGACGCGTCGCGGGCGCTCGCCGGGGAGTCGACGGGGTTCTCCCCCGACGGCGTCGCCGACGATCTGACACCCGATCCGGTCCGGCTCGGCGCCGGCACCCTCCGCACCGCGACGCCCGGCCACTCGTACTCCGGCGACGGCGCTCCAGCGGGTACCACCGGGGGTACCGGTCCGGAGACCGCGAACGGCGGCACCGTGGCACTGCCCTTCGGTCTCGATCCGGCCACCACTCCGGTGCTCGGCAGCTACGGCTTCGACAACGGCCGGGCGGAACTGACCACCGACTGGTACCGGCTCCCCGACCGGACTACGTCTCCGCTGATCGTCATCACCACGGCGGGTTCGGTCTTCTCCGTGGGACAGGACGGGGCCGTGACCGCCGGCCGCGATCTGCATGTCGAGTTCGGCGTCGACACCGACGGGGAGTTCACCCCGGTGGGTGCGCCGTTCGTTCCCATCGATCCGGGTCCCGACCACCCCAACCGGCCGTGGCGCAACCTGCGGATCCCGATGGCCGCGATCCCGCCGTCGGCGACCGCGATGCGGATCGTCGCCGTCGACTCGAACCTGAGTCCCGACGAGTGGCTGGCGATCACCCCGCCGCGTGCCCCGCGGCTGCAGACCCTGCAGAACGTCGTCGGCAGCCGGGAACCGGTGCTGTTGGACCTGTCGGTCGGCAGTCAGTTCCCCTGCCAGCAGCCGGTGACCGCGCGCGACGGGGTGTACGACGTTCCCCGATGGCGCATCACACCCGACCGGACCACGACCTATTCGACGTCGAAGAGCTGGCAGGCCGCGTCCTCCGGCGGAATCCTGTCGGTGTCGGAGTCGCTGACCAGGCCGTCGACGATGGCCACCTACCTGGAGAACGACTGGTACCGAGACTGGGGCAACCTCGTGAGACTCGAACCGCTCGTGCCGGATGCACCGGCCGCTGCGTTGACCACCGCGACAGTCCGGCAGGCCGGCTGGCGCAATCCGAGCACAATCGTGGCTGGAGGTACCGATGAGTGATCGGACACCGAGCCCCCGGACGGTCCGCATCGCACGGATCGTCGCCGTCGTGGCCGGCGCCATCGGCATCCTGCTCGCCCTCGCGTCGCCGTTCCTGCCGGTCACGTACGCCAAGACCGAGATCACCTGGCCGCAAGCCACGTCGTCGACGTCGGCGCCGACCGTGGCGAACATCGCGGCGCCCAACGTCTCGTACAACCCCGTGTCGATGGATGCGACCGTGCCCTGCTCGCTGGCATCGCTGCTGCCGGCCGACGGCGGCGTGCTGCTCTCGACCGTGCCGAAATCCGGTGTCGACGCGCGCAAGGTGGGCCTGTTCATCAGCGCCACCCACGACAACCTCCTGGTCACCCAGCGCAACGCCGTGCTGATGACGATCCCGCGCGAGCAGGCGCAGCGCACTCCTGAATGCCGCATCGTCGTGCACGCCGACACCGCCGGCACCCGCGGCGAGGTCGAGGGACTGACGGTCCCCGACTCGGCCTTCGACATCCGCGATCCGAACGCGCGGCCGCAGATCATCGGCGTGTACACCGACCTGCCGGCCACCGCCCCCACCGCCGGGCTGAGCTTCCGCTCCACCGTCGACACCCGGTTCAGCACCAGCCCCACCCCGCTCAAACGCACCCTGCTGATCGTCGGCGTGGTCGCGACGATCCTGTCTCTCATCGCGCTCGCCGTGCTCGATGCCCGGGACGGGCGACGCCTGCGCCGACTGCTGCCTCGGCGCTGGTGGCGACCGACCGTGCTCGACGGATTCGTCACCGCGGTGCTGCTGATCTGGCTGATGATCGGCGGCAACACCGCCGACGACGGCTATCAGGTGACGGTCGGGCGCGTGGCGCCCGGCGCGGGTTACCTCGACAACTATTACCGGTACTTCGGTGTCCCCCAAGACCCGTTCGGCTGGCATTACCAGTACCTGGCCAAATGGATGGAGGTCAGCACCGCGATCCCGTGGCTGCGCCTGCTGCCGTTCCTGTTCGCGATCGTCGGATGGTTCCTGATCAGCCGCGTGGCGATCCCGCGCCTGGGCCGGACGATCGCCGGTTCCGGTGTCGCACGCTGGGCCGCGGCCCTGGCCTTCCTCGCCGTGTGGCTGCCGTTCAACAACGGCCTGCGCGTGGAACCGGTGATCACCGTCGGCATCCTGCTGACCTGGGTGCTCGTCGAACGCGCGATCGCCACCGGCCGACTGCTCCCCTTCGGTCTCGCGATCGTTTCGGCCGCCTTCACCCTGACCATCCACCCGGTGGGCGCGGTCGCGGCGGTCGCGCTGCTGGCCGGGCTCCGGCCGATGCTCAAGCGGGTGCTGTACCGGCGGCGTCGCGACGGGCTGGCGCCGATGCTGGTGCCCCTCGTGGCGGCGGGTCTGGCCGTCCTGTACGAGATCTTCGCCGACCAGCCGCTCGCCACGATCGTCGAGGGCGTGCAGGCTCAGGGCATCGTGGGTCCGACCAATCACTGGTGGACCGAGGCGATGCGGTACTACATCCTGCTCAATCCGACACCCGACGGCTCCATCGCGCGCCGGGTCGGGATCTTCGTGACGATCCTGTCGGTGCTGCTGGTCGTCCTCGTCCTCGTCCGCAAGCACAGCGTGCCGGGTGTGGCGACCGCGGCCCTGTGGCGGCTCGTGGCCGTCACCGGCGGCGCCGTGGCGGTGCTGGCCTTCGTCCCGACCAAGGCGACCCACCAGATGGGCATCTTCGCCTGCCTGGCCGGGCCGCTGGCCGCGGCCGCGACCGCCTTCCTGAAACCGAGTGTGCTTCGGCGCCCATGCAACCGGACGTTCTTCGCCGCGGCGTCGGCGTACGCGCTCGCGGTGGCCTTCGCCGGCCGCAACCAGTGGTGGTATGTGGGCAGCTACGGCATCCCGTGGTCGGACGACACGCCGCATATCGCCGGCATCGGTTTCTTCTGGCCGATCTTCGCCGTCGCCGTACTGCTGACGGCCGTCGGACTGTGGCAGTACTACCGGGACGACGGCCGAGCACAGTTCGCCGACGCCGCCGAACCCTTCCGGCGCCCGGAGCCGAGCCGTATGGCCGACCTGCCGATGTACTCCCTCGTGATCGTCTCCGCGGTGATCCTGGCCTTCAACATGATCTCGTTCGGCAAAGCGGCCAGGACGCAATCGGATTCGTGGACCTGGGCGAGTTCCAACATCGCGTCCCTGCAGGGGCGCCCGTGCGCACTCGCCGACGCCGTGCTGGTGGAGGCCGATCCGAACACGGGTCTTCTCGCGCCGGCGCAGTTGGCCGGCCAGCGGCCCGCGAGCGCCGGCCAGGCCCTCGCGGGCGGAGCGACGCCCCCGGCCGGGTTCTCACCCGACGGCGTGCCGACGCACTTGGAGACCGACGACAGCGACACGTCCAGCAGTGACACCGACGCTCATCCCGCCCAAGCGGTCGACCAGGATCAGACCGGGCAGTCGACCACCGGTGATTCGACGACCGCCGACACCACCTCCGACACCAGTGGCGGCACCACGGTCAGCCGTGGTGTCAACGGTTCGTCGGTGAAGCTGCCCTTCGGTCTCGACCCGCAGCGGGTGCCGGTGCTCGGGAGCTTCGGTGCGCCCGCCGGGACCGGCCGCCTGACCTCGGACTGGTACCAGCTGCCCGAACGCTCCGACGATCGGCCTCTGATCACCCTGTCGGCCGCGGGTGCGGTGGAGTCGATCGACGAACTGGCGGTCCGGCATCCGGGCCAGCAACTGCGGCTCGAAGCCGGACGGGTGCAGCCGGACGGCACCGTTGCAACCGTCGCGTCCCTGACCCCGTACGACGCAGGCGGAGCACCGCAGTGGCGCAATCTGCGGTTCCCGATGGCCGAGATTCCTCCCGGCGCGTCCGTCGTCCGGATCGTCGCCGAGGACACCTCGCCGGGCTACGATGCCTGGCTGGCCGTCACACCACCGCGTGCCACACGACTGCAGACGCTCAATTCGCTCGTCGGCAGCGATGATCCGGTACTGCTCGACTGGGAAGTCGCGTTCGCGTTCCCCTGCCAGCGCCCGGCCGGCGTGGTGCACGGCATCCTCGAGACGCCGAAGTGGCGCATCACCCCCGATGCGGTCGGTGAACGGGTGAACTCGGCGCAGTGGATGGCCGGCGACTACGGCGGCCCGCTGGGCATCACCGAGAACGAGCTGCGACAGACGGAGGTCCCGGCCTACCTCGAGAACGACTGGGGCCGTGACTGGGGTTCACTGCAGCGGTTCACCCCGCTCCTGCCGCAGCACGACGCCGAACTCACCGTCACCCACGAGGACCACACCGGTCTCTGGACTCCCGGGCCGATGCGGGTGATCCGCAACTGAATCGGGACAGTGGAAGGCACCCCGGTAGCCTGGGTCGGTGATCACACCCGCCTCTCCCCTGGATTTCGCACGCGGCCCCGCCTGGGCCAACCGCATCGCCCTGGCTCCGCTGACGAATCTGCAGAGCAATGCCGACGGCACTCTCTCGGACGACGAGTACCACTGGCTCGTGAGGAGAGCCGAGGGCGGCTTCGGCATGGTGATGACATGCGCGGCATGGGTGTCCGGCCGGGGGCACTCGTTCTCCGGACAGCTCGGCGTCGCCGGCCCCGAGCACCTCGACGGACTGACCCGGCTGGCGCACGGGCTGCGCGCGGCGGGAGCGGTCTCATCGATCCAGCTGCAGCACGGAGGGCGACGCGGCGACGGACAGTTCGACCCCGTCCGGGTGGCGCCGTGGAACGATGCCGCCAAGCAGGCGGTGGAACTGAGCACCGCCGAGGTGGAGGCGATCGTGGAGGAGTTCGCCGAGGCCGCAGTCCTCGCCTCCGAGGCCGGTTTCGACGGGGCCGAGATCCACGGGGCCCACGGCTACCTGCTCTGCCAGTTCCTCGACGCGCGCAGCAATCACCGCGCCGACAAGTACGGCGGCAGCGCCGACAACCGATTCCGCATCATCCACGAGGTGGTCGATGCGGTCCGTCGCGCCACAGGACCGGATTTTCAGCTGGGCCTGCGACTCTCGCCCGAGCGTTACGGCGTTCCGCTCGCCGAGTCGCGCGAGCTGGCGGCTCAGGTTCTCGCCTCGGGACGGCTCGACTACCTCGACATGTCGATGTGGGACGCGTTCAAACACCCGGCCGAGGAGGAGCACCGCGACCGCACTCTGCTCGAACACTTCACCGATCTGCCGCGCGGGGGCACCCGTCTCGGCGTCGCCGGGAAGATCCTGACCGGTGCTCAAGTGCGCGAGAGCCTCGACGCCGGCGCCGACTTCGTCTTGATCGGGACCGCCGGGATCCTGCACCACGATTTCGCGGCCAGAGTGGTCGCCGACCCTGCGTTCACGTCGACGCCGCAGCCCGTGTCTGCCGATCACATGCGCGCCGAGTCCGTCGGTCCGGCGTTTCTCGAGTACCTGTCGACGAACTGGGACGACTTCGTGCTCTCCTCCTGAGGCCGGCGTCCCGCGGTTCCGGCCGCACGCGCCGGTCGCCCGTCCGAATGGTCGGCTCTGAACGGTGTGTCACACTTGGGGCACAGGTGACTGCGGGGGTATGCGTGCTGGGAATCGTGCTGTTGATCGTCGGCGGCGTCGGTCTGGTGTTGACGTTGCTGTCCGTCCTCGGTGTGGATGCCGGCGGCGTGGACGTTCACCTCGGCGACTCCGGCGCCGGACTGCTGTCCATCGTCACCCCGTTCGCCACTGGGTTCGGCCTGCTCGCGGGCGGGCTCCTGACGTTCACCGAGACGGGGACCTGGCCGGCACTGCTGGTCGGTGCGCTCGCCGGCGTGGTGCTCTCGGTCGCGGCCGTCGTCGTTCTGGGGTACCTCGTCGGCGCCGAAGCCGAACTGCCGAACGTCGACCTCATCGGTTCGGCGGTACGCATCGTGGAACCCGTCACTCCCGGCCGCTTCGGGATCGGTGAGGTACGGACGCCGCTCGGCACCCGCCAGGTGACGGTCACCTCCGACGCCCCGCTCGAACACAACGATGAGGCCGTGATCGTGGACCGCATCGACGGCGGCGACAACTACGTCGTCGCCCGCATCTCCCTCACCGACTGATCCCCACCCGGTTCCCTGCAGAACCGGGGCAACGAAAGGAACCCGCAAGATGGGAGCCGTCATCGGCGCCGTAGTGGCCATCGTGGTGCTACTCGTCCTCATCGTCCTGCTCGTGCTGTCGCGCTACCGCGTGCCGGGAGCGGAAGAGGCGTTCATCGTCACCGGCACCGGCAAGGGGCACGAGGGCAAGGTGTACCGCGGAACCGGAACCTTCGTGCTTCCGGTGGTGCAGCGCGCGACCCGGGTGCAGTTGTCATCGGTCAAGGCCGATCTGGACACCTCGACCCCGGCCAACGACGGCATCGAGCTGAAGGTCCGAGGCGTCGCGGTCGTCAAGGTCGGCGACACGCCGGAAGCCATCCTCAAGGCGGGTCCGCGTTTCGGCGACGACCTCAACCGGGTCAAGGCCCTCGTCACCGAGCAGCTCTCCGGTGAGCTGCGGTCGATCGTCGGCACAATGACCGCCAAGAGCATCCTCGTCGATCGGCAGCAACTCGTCGACCAGGTCGCGCGCTCGATCAAGGAGATCCTCGGCAACCAGGGATTGATCCTCGACAGCTTCTCGATCAACGACGTCCAGGACTCGGACGGCCAGTACTTCTCCGACCTCGCCGCCAAGGAGCGATCGGATCAGGCCGCGATCGCAGCACGGTCGCGCGCCGTGGCCCACCGCGTGGCCGAACAGAGCCGCATCGAGAACGAGCAGGCGATCATCGAGCAGCAGCGCGAGCTCGACATCGAGCGGGAAGCCGCCCGCCAGGCCACCGACCGTGCGGCGGCCGAGGCCGACGCGGTCCGCCCGCTGGTCGAGGCCGAACGCCGGCGCATTCAGGTGGAGAAGGACAACGAGGTCGCCGAGCAGACCGCACGACTGCGCGACACACAGCTCGACGCCGAGGTGCGCCGCCCCGCCGAAGCCGAGCTGTATGCGGCGCAACAGCGGGCCGAGGCCCGTAAAGCCGAGATCATCGCCGAGGCGGCGGCCAAGGCCGAGGGTATCCGGATCACCGGCGAGGCCGAGGCCGACGCCCTGGAGAAGCGCGCCGAGGCGCTCGGCAAGCTCGACGAGGTCGGCCAGCTGGAACTGGTGCTGAGCAAGCTCCCCGACATCGTCCGCGCGGCCTCGGCACCGCTGGCCGATGCGAACATCACACTGGTCGGCGACTCGGTGAGCCCGGTCGCCAAGGGCGCGGGATCGAGTCTGGTGAGCACCATGGAGCTGATCCGCGGCGCCACCGGTATCGACGTCGCGCAGATGCTGTCCGACCTCGGGACCAGTGATACCGACGGAAGCGGGCGCGCCGCGCCGGCGGAGCCCGACCGGGATCACTGACGGGGGATCACTGACGGGCCACCGGGCCGGGGCAGCGCTGCCCCGGCCCGGTGGCCTATTCGCCCCGCAGGAACTGCAGGATGTCCGGGGTCACCGGATCGACGAGATCGGCCACCTCCTCATGCTTGCTCACATACTTGGCCACGAGCGGACAGACGGCCACCACCCGCCGGCCCGCGGCCCGGGTGTCGTCGAGCGCCTCACGGACCAGGACGGAGCTGAGACCGCGACCGGAGAACCGGTCGTCGAGTTCGGTGTGTGGAAAGATCCGCTGGTCTCCACGGTCGATGAATCGGGTGAATCCGGCGGTCTCACCGTTCACCAGGATCTCGTAACGGCCCAGCGCGTCGTTCCGGACCACCTCCGTGCGTTCTGCGTCCGTGCGTTCTGCGTCGGTGCGTTCTGCGTCGGTCATCGCCCGTCCCCTCTCGTCATGGTCGAGTCCGCCTGCGCGGCTTCAGCCGAGTGTTCGGCAGCGGCGGCGCGGGGATCCATTCGTCGGCTCCCCAGCCGCCCACTGTTCCGAAACGTTCCGACCGCCGCTGCCATTCCTCGCGGTACTCGGCGATCTCGTCGTGGTCGCGGCCGACGAAGTTCCACCACATGACGATGTCCTCGGCGAAGGGCTCGCCGCCGAGCAGCACCGCGCGTGCCGGTCGGTCCGTGGGATTGTGCACTTCGAGCCGGCTGGACCCCGGTCCCACATAGGCGAGCGAAGCGCGCCCGATCCGGACTCCGCCGACCTCCGCGGCGGCCGTGTCGAGCAGAACACCGTGCTCGAAGGACTCGTCGACCTCCAAGACCGCACACGCGCCCGGGTCGATCGACAGTTCCGCGCCGAGCAGCGGTGTGGCCGTGTCGATCTCCGCCGACGATCCGCCCGAGTCGCCCACGAATACCTTCATGCTGCCGACCACGGCTCCCGACGCATCGGTCAGGTCCACCGAGGGTGCACGATAGTGCTGAAAGCCGTTCTCCCCGTGGCGGGCGCCGTCGGGCAGCGCGACCCACAGCTGCACCCCGTGCAGCGTCTCCACCCGGCGTGTGGAGACCTCGGAGTGACTGATCCCGCGGCCGGCGGACATCAGGTTCATCTCTCCCGGCAGCACCATCGCGTGCACCCCCGCGCTGTCGCGGTGCTCGATCTCTCCTTCGAACAGCCAGCTCACGGTCTGCAGTCCGGTGTGCGGATGCGGCAGCACCCGCATCCCGCCCGAGTGCGAGACCGGCTCGGGACCGTAATGGTCGGCGAAGCACCAGGCGCCGATCATCGATCGATCACGTGTCGGCAACGTCCGGTTCACCTTCATCGCCCGGATGCCGCCGAGCGGCACCAGGCGAGGTTCGATCACTTCCACGCCGGCCGCGGGCGTCGCACCGCACTCCACCTCGGCGGGCTGTGCCTCCATGTTGCTCATCGATCAACCCCTCAATCTGAATCTGAGCGCTGCGATCAGGTCGTCGAGCGCGGCGTCGATCACATCGATCCGCGATCCCGGATCGGGGCTCTCCAGCACGCTCTGCCGGTCGGCCGGTCCGAGTGGAAGATCCGAGGCGGCGCGAAACGTCTCCGTGACCGGGTCGCCGTCGCCGTAGTCGACCGGCGCGGCGAGTTGCGAGGCGATCCACCGCAACTGCGGATCCTTCCGGCCGCCCTGCCCGCAGAGCAGTTGCAGCTGAGCCCGCTTCTCCAGGACGTCCGACCACTCGACGGGGCCGGTGTCCGGCTCGGGGAGATCCTCGACCAGAGCACGCGGATACGGATCGTCGGGCAGCCACTCGGTCACCCGGATGCGCGAGGTTCCGCTGCAGAGCAAGGAGTAGCGGCCAGGTCCCGCGTCGGTGAGGCGGTCGATCCTCGCCACGGTGCCCACCATCGAACGCACGTCGCCGCCGCCGACTTCCGAGCCGCGCTCGATCAACACGACACCGAACTCGCCGCCGTTCTTCTCCACCACGGGAAGCATTGCCGCATAACGGGGTTCGAAGATCCGGAGAGGCAGCTGCTCCCCTGGCAGGAGCACAGCGCCCAGCGGAAACATCGGCATCTCCCTCACGCCGATCACCCTACCCGCGGTCGGTCAGACCCACCCTGATTCGAATGGTTGTCGGCCTTCCCGTGCGAACAGCACACTGTCAACGTGCTCGCGCCGATGTACTCACCCCGCCGATGTCGCTGATCGGTCCCGCCTGATCCGCTCCGCCCGATCCGGCCCCGTCCTGCTTCACCGAACTCTCGTCACCAACCTCACCGGAGGTCTATTCGTCATGTCCACCAACAGTTCCGACCGTCGTCTCGAGACCGCGTATCAGCCGCTCCAGTTCGCGTACTGGGTGCCGAACGTCAGCGGCGGTCTGGTCGTCTCCCGTATCGAACAGCGCACCGACTGGGGGTACGACTACAACCGCACTCTCGCCCGGCTCGCCGAGAACAACGGCTTCGACTACGCACTGAGCCAGGTCCGCTACACGGCCTCGTACGGTGCCGCGTACCAGCACGAGTCGACCAGTTTCTCGCTCGCTCTGCTGCTCGCCACCGAGCGGCTCAAAGTCATCGCCGCGGTCCATCCCGGGCTCTGGCACCCGGGCGTCCTCGCCAAGTTCCTCGCCACCGCCGACCATCTGTCCGGGGGCCGCGCCGCGGTCAACGTCGTGAGCGGCTGGTTCAAGGATGAGTTCACCAAGCTCGGCGAGCCGTGGCTCGAGCACGACGAACGCTACCGCCGCGCCGAGGAGTTCATCACCTACCTACGGCGGATCTGGACCGACGACCACGCCGACCTCGCGGGCGACTTCTATCGTCTCCATGATTTCGATCTGAAGCCGAAGCCGCTCGACCTGCCCGGACGCCCGCATCCGGAGATCTTCCAAGGCGGCAACTCGACCGCGGCTCGAGCGATGGCCGGTCGGGTCTCGGACTGGTACTTCAGCAACGGTAGAGACTTCGACGGTATCAGCGAGCAGGTCAGCGACGTGCTAACCGAAGCGGCACTGCACGACCGCACGGTCAAGTTCGGCCTCAACGGCTTCCTCATCGGACGCGACACGGAGAGCGAGGCCCGCGACGTGCTCCGAGAGATCGTCGACAAGGCGGACCGCGAGGCGGTAGAGGGATTCGGATCCGCGGTCAAGCAGGCCGGCTCGTCCACCTCGGACGGCAAGGGCATGTGGCAGGACTCGGAGTTCGCCGACCTCGTCCAGTACAACGACGGTTTCCGCACCGGACTGATCGGCACACCCGAACAGATCGCCGAGCGCATCGTCGCCTACAAGACCCGCGGCGTGAATCTGCTGCTCCTGGGCTTTCTGCACTACCACGAGGACGTCGTCTACTTCGGCGAGAAGATCCTGCCGATCGTTCGCGATCTCGAGAACGACCTCGCCGTCAGCGGCCGCCTCGAATCCGAGCTCGCCCGTCACGGCGTCCTCGCCGCCCGGTGAGCTCCCACCTCCTCATTCCATCCGGATCGAAAGAAGGCAACCCATGACCGTCACCGACCACACCGCACCGCCCGCGTCCGACGACCTGGCCCGGTTCGACGCCGCACTGCGCCGCGCCGATCTCGTCGCGGCGCAATTGCGGGCCACCGCCGCCGAGCGTGACCGCGCGAACAAGCCGCCGCTGGCCGAGATCGAACTGCTTCGCGAAGCCGACCTGCTGCAGGTCGGTGAGCCGGTGGAGTACGGAGGCTCGGGACTGGACTATTCGCAGTCGCAGCAACTGACCCGACACGTCGCCCGCGGCGACACCTCGATCGCGCACCTGCTCGGTTACCACTACGCACAGCAGCGCATACCGCACCTGTTCGGGACCGCCGATCAGGCCGACGAACTCTCGCGCCGCAACGCACAGTTCAAGCCCTTCTGGGGCGGCGTGCAGAATCCGCGCGGCGCATCCGGTCTGACGCTCACCCGTGACGGGTCCGGTTTCCGGCTCGACGGCCGGCGCACCTTCGCCTCGGGAGCCGGTGTCGCCGACCAGCTGTCGGTGACCGCCGAACTCGACGGCGACCTGGTGTTCCTGTCCATCCCGGCCCGGCGCGAAGGGTTCACACCGCTGAACGACTGGGACAACATCGGCCAGAGACTGACCGACTCCGGCGGAGTGGTCTTCGACGGTGTGCGCATCGAGCGCAGCGAGATCCTCGGCGAGGATCCGCTGACCGGACGCGTGCCGAGCGCATATCAGACTCTCGTGACCCCGCACTGGCAGCTGGCCTTCGTCAACTTCTACATCGGCACCGCCGAAGGTGCACTCGAGGAGGCACTGGACTGGACTCGCCTGCACGCCTCACCGTGGGAGACCTCCGGTCTGGAGAGCGCGACCGACGATCCGTACATCCTCGAGCTGGTCGGCGCGCTGCGCTCCGAGGTCACCGCCGCGGCGCTGCTCGCCGACCACGCGGGTGAGGCGCTGCAGAGCGCACTCGACATCGGCCCGGACCTCACGCCCGACCAGCGTGCCGAAGCCGCGATCGCGATCGCCGAGGCCAAGTACGTCACGACCAAGGTGTCCCTCGAGGTGGCTTCGCGGCTGTTCGAGATCCAGGGAGCTCGCGCGACGACGACCTCCTACGGCTTCGATCGGCACTGGCGCAACCTGCGAACGCACACGGTGCACGATCCGGTCGCATACAAGGCCCGCGAGGTCGGCGATTGGACGCTGAACCGCCGCGCCCCGCAGTTCACGCTGTACAGCTGAACCGACCACCGTCCGCCGTCGAACCCAGAGGTCCTCTCCACCATGAGTCCCGTCTCGAGTCGAGCCGCAGAGACCACCGCCGTCACAGCCGATCCAATCGCCACCGTTCTGCCGGGCCTGCTGCCGGAGATCGCGCGCACCGCCTCGGACCGCGACCGCGACCGCGTACTTCCCCGCGCGGAGCTCGATCTCCTGGCGGGGGCGGGATTGCTGGCGGTCACCGTTCCGGTGGAGTACGGCGGACACGGTCTGGGCATCGGGTCGGCGGCGGGGCTCATCGCCGCACTGGCCGCCGTCGACCCGAGCCTGGCGCAGATCCCCCAGAGCCACTTCACCTTCCTCGACGCCCTCGCGCGGCTCGCGCCGCCCGGACTCGCCGAGGAGGTCTTCGGACGGGTCGCCGGCGGTGCGCGCCTGGCCAACGCCCAGAGCGAGCGCGGCGGCGCGACAGCCGTGGACGACGCTACGAGCGTGGTTCGGACAGCGCGCGGACTGCGCCTGTCGGGCAAGAAGTTCTACTGCACCGGTGCGGTCCTCGCCGATCTGCTGGCGGTGCGCGCCCTCGGCCCCGACGGCGGTCGCGTTCTGGTCTATCTGCCGGCCGAGACCGAAGGCGTGTCGATCCTCGACGATTGGGACGCGGTCGGCCAGCGGACCACCGCATCGGGGACGGTCGAGTTCGACGATGTTCCTGTCGAGCCGGAGCAGGTGGTGGCTTTCGACGAGCTGTTCGAGAGACCGAGCACGTATGGCGCTCGCGCGCAGCTGCTGCACGCCGCCGTCGACGCCGGTCTGGCCTCCGGTGCGCTGGCGGCCGGAGCCGAGGCCGCGCAACGCGCTCGTCCCTGGTTCGAGGCCGGCGTGGAGCGCGCGGTCGACGATCCCCTCCTGCTGGCCTCGGCCGGCGAACTCGAACTCACGGTCCGCGCGGCGCGGGCTCTGCTCGACGCCGCGGTCCGGGCCATCGAGACGGCCGAAGTCGCAGGCGAGCCGCCCGAACTCGTCGCAGAGGCGTCGCTGGCCACGGCCGCGGCCAAGGTCGCCGCGGGGCGTGCGGCCCGGCATGCGGGCGAGGCGCTGTTCGACTTCGGCGGCACCAGGGCGGCCGCGGCGGCGTCGAACCTCTCGCGGTACTGGCGCGACGCGCGAACCCACACCCTTCACGATCCCGAGCGATGGAAGCTCGCTCATCTCGGCCGATGGGCGCTCGCGGGCACCCGGCCCCCCGCCCACGGCAACATCTGATCCTCCACAGGAAGAAGACATGGCACAGACCCCCTCCTCGACCACCGTGACGGCCAACCGGTCCGCGATCCCGACAGCTCCGGTCGCGAGTCCGTCAGAGCAGTCGAACACCGAGCGCCCCGCACTGAAGCTCCACTGGTTTCTGCCGACCTACGGCGATTCCCGGTTCATCGTCGGCGGCGGACACGGGCTTCCGGCCGGGGCCGCCCGCGGCGATCGGCCCGCCTCGATCGGCTACCTGAGTTCGATCGCCCGCGCGGCGGAGGACTTCGGATTCACCGCGGCACTCACGCCCACCGGTGCCTGGTGCGAGGACGCCTGGCTCACGACGGCGATGATCGCGCGGGAATCGGAGCGCCTGGGATTCCTGGTCGCCCTCCGTCCGGGGCTGGTGAGCCCGACTCTTGCCGCACAGATGGCTGCGACCTTCAGCAGGCACGCGCCCGGCAGGCTCCTGCTGAACGTGGTCACCGGCGGCGAGCCCCATGAACAGCGGGCGTTCGGCGACTTCCTCGACAAACCCTCGCGCTACGCCCGCACCGACGAGTTCCTGACCGTGGTCCGCGGACTGTGGCGCGGCGAACGGGTGACGCACCGCGGCAGGCACCTGCAGGTCGACGACGCAGCGCTGCATCGGCTGCCCGCAGAGGAGATCCCGATCTACTTCGGCGGATCCTCTCCCGAGGCCGGTCCCGTCGCCGCGCGGCACAGTGACGTCTACCTGACCTGGGGCGAGCCGCCAGCGGCGGTGGCGGCGAAGATCGACTGGATCCGCGGCCTCGCCGCGCAGCGGGGCCGAACGGTGCGATTCGGCATTCGGCTGCACGTCATCTCCCGGGACACCGCGGACGAGGCGTGGACCGCGGCAGCCGGCCTGCTCGCAGCGCTCGACGAGGACACCGTTCGCGCCGCCCAGGAGGGCCTGGCACGCAGCGAGTCGGCGGGACAGGCGGCGATGCGCGATCTGCACGCCGCCCACCGCGGTGACGGATCGTGGCGCGATCCGCGGGCTCTGGAAGTGGCCGAGAACCTATGGGCGGGTGTCGGTTTGGTGCGCGGAGGCGCGGGCACCGCGCTAGTGGGCAGTCATGCCGAGGTGGCCGACCGCATCGCCGAGTACGCCGCGCTGGGCATCGATGAGTTCGTCCTGTCGGGTTACCCGCACTTGGAAGAGCTGTACTGGTTCGGGGAAGGCGTGATACCGCAGTTGGTGCTGCGCGGTCTGTTCGCGGTGCCGGGAAACAGTCCCGGACGCGTCGCTGCCGCGCCTTTTCTGACGGCCGCACACTGACGCCGCGGGGAGGACTCTGGTGATGACCACCGCGTTCGAAACCGAGCCGACGTTGCGGGCAACCATGGCCCGCTACCCCACCGGGTTGGTCACCGTGGCCGCCGTCGATGCGGACGGACCGTTCGGCCTGATCGCGAGTTCGTTCACCTCGGTGTCACTGGACCCGCCGTTGGTGTCGGTCAACATCGCTGCGACGTCGACCACGCTCCCGCGGCTCTCGGCTGTGCCGCAGTGGGGAGTGAGCGTGCTCGCCGCGGACCAGCCGCCGGTGGCCGACGCCTTCCGTCGAGCGGCTCCGCGCAGATTCGACGGTCTTGGTTGGCGCCGTGAGGCCGGCGGCGCCGTTCTGCTCGACGGAGCCGCCGCAGTGTTCGTCACCCGGCCGCGGCAGATCGTCACCGCGGGCGACCATGTGATCGCGGTGCTCGCCGTCGATCGACATTCCGGTGACCCGACTGTCGATCCGCTGGTCTTCTACCGGAGCCGGTGGCACCGCGTGTCCGCGCTCGAAGCGGACTGAGCCTTCGGCGCGGAAGTCGCTGCTGCTGGCTGACTACTGCGCGATGCCTACTGCTCGATGAGCAGGGTGGCCGTGCCCAGTGCCGGTTCCCGGACGGTGCATACGCGAGTGCCTCCCTTGCGGCCGGTGCGGACATCGCTGACTTCGAGGCCGGCGCCCGCCAGGCGATGCCGTTCGGCGACGATGTCGTCGGTGCGCCAGGCCAGTCCCATGAGTCCGAGGCGGTCGCCGGCGTCCGGGGCTCCGGCGACGACCTCGATCACGACGGTGCGTGTCCGGAAGAAGAGCTGGCACATCCCGTCGCCGAGCTCGCGGACGAGGCGCAGGTTGATCCCGAGCCGGCCGCCGAGGAGCGCGACGGCCCGGTCGGCATCGGGCGCGGTGAGGACGATGTGGTCGAGCATCCGGCCGGTGGGCCGGACCTGCGGGCCGGCGGTGATGCGCAGCGGCGAGGCGCCGACGATCGCCGCAGCGCCGTCCGTATCGTCCAGGGTCAGGCCCCGCCGACGCAGGAGCGCTGCGGCACCGTCGTAATCGGCGACAGTCAAGTCGACCGTCGGTTCGACGGCGTGCGCGTCGGCGTCGGTCCGCCCGTCCCGGAGTGCGACCGTCGCATTCGACGCCGCCCAGCGCAGCCCCTCGGATTCACCCAGGAGAAGGTCGTACATCCGCGACGCGGCGTCGAGATCGGCCACCGGCAGGCTCACGTGGACGTCGGCGATGGACAGCGGATCAGGGATCGAGTTCACGAAACCATCGTGGCACACGCGATCTCGGCACTCCTGCTTCTAAAGTGAGGGGTCACATCAGGCACATGGAAGGCAGGCTCATGGCCGCTGAAGAACCGACCGACGCGCCGCCTGCGACCGAAGCCGACGCCGTCGAAGAGACCCGCGCCGACGCCGCGCACGCCGGCGATGCGGAATCGGACGCCTCGTCTCCGAACGCCGTGGTGCGTCTGTGGTCGCGGTACTCCAGACGATTGTCGTATGGCGGTCTGGTCGTCGCGACGGTCCTGCTGTGGCTGTCGGTGACACCGTCGCTGCTGCCGCGCGGACCCCTGTTCCAAGGCCTCGTCAGCGCCGCTGCCGCCGCGATCGGCTACGCGATCGGAGCCTTCTTCACATGGCTGGCTCGATACCTGGTGTCCCGTCGAGAACCCTGGCCGCGTCCGCGCGGATGGTGGTGGGTGGGACTCACGATCGTCTTCCTCGCAGGCACCGTCTTCATGCTCTACTGGTATCACCGCTGGCAGGAGGAACTGCGTGACCTGATGGGCGTGGAACACCTCAACTGGACCGCGTACCCGATCATCGTGGTGGTGGCGGTGGTGGTCTTCGGGGTCCTGCTCGGCGTCGGGCAGGCGTGGGGTGCGCTGCTGCGGATGCTCGCGCGCCGCATGAGCCGGCGCATCCCACCCCGGATCGCCGGGATCACCGCGGCGACGGTGATGGTCGTCGTGAGCGTCCTGATCCTCAACGGCGCGGTCGCCGACTACGGCATGTCGGCGTTGAACAACTCCTTCGCGGCGCTGAACAATGAGACCAATCCCGATTCGGCTCCCCCGACCTCCACACTGCGTTCCGGCGGACCGGAGTCGGTGGTCAGCTGGGCGAGCCTGGGCCGCATGGGTCGCACCTTCGTCTCGACCGGCCCGACGGTCGCCGAACTCGAGGCGTTCAACAAGGCGCCGGCGAAAGAACCCATCCGGGTCTACGCCGGGCTCGATTCGGCGGACTCGATCCAAGACAGCGCTGAACTGGCGGCCCAGGAACTGGTCCGGACGGGCGGTCTGCAGCGCAAACTGATCGGCATCGCTGGGTCGACGGGCACCGGCTGGGTCAATCAGGCCAACCTCGACTCCCTGGAGTACATGTACAACGGCGACACCGCGATGGTGTCCATGCAGTATTCGATGCTGCCGAGCTGGCTCTCGTTCCTCGTCGACCAGGAGCGCGCGCGCCAGGCCGGACGCGCGCTGTTCGAGGCGGTCGACCGGCTGGTGCGGCGTATCCCCGAGGCGCAACGGCCCAAGGTCGTGGTCTTCGGCGAGAGCCTCGGATCGTTCGGCGCCGAGGCCCCGTTCGGCTCTGTCGCGACGATGAGCGCCCGGACCGACGGCGCCCTGCTGACCGGCCCCACGTTCAGCAACCAGACGTGGGTGGACACCACCGCCGACCGTGACGCCGGTACCCCGGAAGTGCTGCCGATCTTCAATGACGGTGAGCAGGTCCGATTCATCAACACGGCCAAGGACCTCGACCGCCCGGCCGGTGTGGAATGGGACCGCGGTCGCATCGTCTACCTACAGCACGCGTCCGATCCCATCTCGTGGTGGAATCCGGATCTCGTGCTCAACAAGCCCGACTGGCTCAAGGAGCCCCGTGGCTCCGACGTGCTCTCAGCGGTGAACTGGATCCCGTTCGTCACCTTCCTGCAGGTCGCCGCCGATATGGCGGTGGCCGTCGACGTCCCAGACGGACACGGTCACAACTATCTGCGAGAGATCCCGACGGCGTGGGCAGCGATCCTCACCCCCGAAGGGTGGACCGATCAGAAGACCGCCGAACTGCTGCCGCGGCTGCATCGCGACTGACGACTGCCGGATCCACCCGGGGTTACTCATGAGTAACCCCGGGTGGGTAGCATCGGGTCCGTGACTCAGGACAAGACTCTCACGGACTCCCCCGCATACCGGACGCATCCCTACAAGGCGTTCGAGGTGACCGTCGCCGATCACGTCGCCGAGGTGACGCTCATCGGCCCCAGCAAGGGCAACGCTCAGGGCCCCGACTTCTGGGCCGAGTCCGCCCCGCTGTTCGAGGCGATCGACGCGGACCCGGATGTGCGCGCAGTGGTGCTCTCCGGATCGGGCAAGCACTTCTCGTTCGGCCTCGACCTGCCCGCGATGATGGGCGACTTCGGCAAGGTGCTGGCCCCGGATGCGAAGGCCGGTCCGCGCACTGAGTTCCACCACACCATCAAGCGCATGCAGCGGGCCATCGACGCCGTCGCCGACTGCCGCAAGCCGGTCGTCGCCGCGATCTCGGGCTGGTGCATCGGCGGTGCCGTCGACCTGATCAGCGCCGCCGACATCCGGGTGGCCAGCGCCGACGCGAAGTTCAGCGTGCGCGAAGTCAAGGTCGCCATCGTCGCGGACATGGGCTCGCTCGCCCGGCTGCCGCTGATCATCGGCGAAGGTCACACCCGTGAACTCGCGCTGACCGGCAAGGACATCGATGCCGCTCGCGCAGAGAAGATCGGTCTCGTCAGCGACGTGTACGACGACAAGGACGCCACCCTTGCCGCCGCGCGGGGGATCGCGGCCGAGATCGCGGCCAACGCTCCCCTCGTAGTGCAGGGCGTCAAGGATGTCCTCGATCACAGCCGGAGCGCGCGCGTCGACGACAGCCTCCGCTACGTCGCGGCGTGGAACGCGGCCTTCCTGCCGAGCGACGATCTCACCGAGGCGGTCACCGCCGTCTTCGAGAAGCGTCCGCCGAACTTCCGCGGGCAGTGACGCCGTCGCCGGGCACCCGGATCACCGGCTGCCCGGCGGGCGGGGTATGGCACTCGTGAGATGCCATGCGCCGCACACACATTCGTATGACCGAAGGCTGGGGCGACCTCGAGAGTTGCGAGCCACCGCCAGGATCGCGCCGGTCACCGCCGCCTGCGACGGATAGGCGATCTTCTCCGGCGTCGGACAGGCGAACTGCACGCGGGGCACCTGGCGCCTGCGCTTGCGCGGACGCGCATTCGCCGCCGCGGTCCGCGATTCGATGCGCCGGTAGAACTCTTCCAGCTCGTCGTCGTCGAAGGGCATCGTCAGTACCGCGGAACGACGCGGAACACCTGGAGTTCGCGCGGTACGCCCTTGGCCTTGAACCGCTTGCGGCGGAGCACATAGTCATCGGGATCGAGCTGGTCGAGGGCGGACTCGCTCGCATACACCTCGCCACCGCCCGCCGCATCGCAGACCCGCGCCGCGATGTTCACGTCCACACCGAGGAAATCCGAACCGACCGCTCGCGGGGTGCCGGTGTGCAGCCCGGCGCGCAGAGCCGGCCGGAAGCCGCCGACTACGATCGCGCTCACCGCACCCACCGCCTCGTGAGCTGCGGCGATAGCCTCCCCCGGATCGAGGAAGACTGCCATCGTGCCGTCGCCGAGCGTTTTCACCACCTGGCCGCCGTGCGCCCTGATCACCTCCTCGCACGCAGCGTTGACGGCGGTCAACAACTCCAGCACCTGGTCGTCTCCGGCGCGCAGCGCCCAGGACGAGAAGCCGACGAGGTCGGTGAAGAGAATCGTGGCCGGGATCGGACCGGCCGGGTCGGGGCGTCTGCGTTCGATGAGCGACTGCCAGACGGCCACCGAGGCCAGACCGAGTTCCCGGATCGCGCTGGGACGGTCGGGCCGCACGTCGTTGAGGAGGCGGGCGACCCGGTCGGAGGTGCGGTCGCCGGACGGGAGTCGGCCGTCCACCGGCGCGAGCCTGCGCGCGATCTGAGCGGCCCGAACAGCCGCCTGGCTCTCATCGGTGCGCGCGAGCAGTTCCCCCGCCCGGTGAAGAGGACGCACGGAGACGACGTCGGGGGCCGAGTCGTCGCGCCGTTCGTCGTTCACTCTGACGATCTTAACGGCGTTCGCGCGCGCCGCCGGCTCCGGAAGTCCGTGACCTGCCTCTCCCGGCTCGGCAGCCGGCGATCAACGCAACCGTTCGGCCTCACTCGCCAGCCGCAGGACCTCGGCGGCCAGGTCGGTCAGCGTCTGACGATCGGCCTTCTCCCCGAGTGCGGTCGACAAGTCCTCCGCAGCGCAGCGGAGCGCGAACATCCGGTCTCCGAGGTCTTCGGCCTCCGCGTGGCTGAGGATGATCGCATCCTCGGGAATAGAGGTGCCCTCGAGGAGCGTTCTCTGTTCGTAGGCGCGCTGCCGGCACGACCGCTTGCAGTACTTGCGTCTGCGCCCCCGCTCCGAATCCACCATCTGACGACCGCACCAGGCGCATGCGTACGGGCGGCGACGAGACTGCGGTTCGTTCGCAGGGCTTTCGGGAGCCGGGGATTCGGACACATCACGACGGTACCGTGGAACGCCGTCCACGTCGTGGACCGCGTAGAATGGACACCGTCACCCGACCGTTTGAGAGGAAGACTTCATGGCTGATCGAGTCCTGCGTGGTAGCCGGCTCGGGGCGGTGAGCTACGAGACCGACCGTGATCACGACCTCGCGCCGCGTCGGCTCGTCCAGTACCGCACCGACAACGGTGAGATCTTCGACATCCCGTTCGCCGACGATGCGGAGATCCCCGCGACGTGGCCGTGCAAGAACGGCATGGAGGGCAAGCTCCTCGAAGGCGGCGTGCCCGAGGAGAAGAAGGGCAAGCCGCCGCGCACGCACTGGGACATGCTCCTGGAGCGCCGCTCCGAAGAGGAACTCGAGGTGCTGCTGGCCGAGCGTCTGGACCTGCTCAAGCAGCGCCGGCGCGGCGGCTCGGCATAACCGCGACGCAATACGACGTCAGCCCCCGGAGAAATCGATTCTCCGGGGGCTGATTCGTTTCCGGGTGCGAGCCCGTGCCGAATACTAGCGTCCGCGGAGCCTGTCGAGGCGGCCGCGGATTCCCCACCGGGCGACGTTGAGGAACGATTCCGCGATCACGCCGCCGTCCATCTTCGACTCGCCGATCTCGCGTTCGGTGAAGGTGATCGGCACCTCACGGATCGTGAAGCCGTTCTGCAGCGAGCGCCACGCGAGGTCGATCTGGAAGCAGTAGCCCGCCGACTCCACCTGATCGAGACCGATCTTCTCCAGCACCTCTCGGCGGAAAGCGCGGTAACCGGCGGTGATGTCTTTGACCTTGGCGCCGAGCGCCAGCCGCGCATACGTGTTGGCGCCCTTGGAGAGGAGCTCGCGGCGCTTGGGCCAGTTCACCAGCTCGCCGCCGGGAACGTATCGCGAACCGATCACCAGGTCGGCGCCCTCATTGATGCCCTCCAGCAGCCGGAACAACTGCTCGGGAGCGTGACTGCCGTCGGCGTCCATCTCGACGATGACCGCGTAGTCACGCTCCAGACCCCACGCGAATCCGGCCAGATAGGCCTTGCCCAGACCGTCCTTGACGGTGCGATGCATGACGTGAATGCGGGCCGCCGGGTCGTCCGCTGCGAGCCGGTCGGCGACCTCGCCCGTGCCGTCCGGGCTGGAGTCGTCGACCACCAGCACGTGAATGCCCTGCTGAGCGGTCAACAGGCGACCGACGATGTGTGGCAGGTTCTCGCGCTCGTTGAAGGTCGGGATCACCACGAGGGCGCCCTCGCCGTTCGCCCCGACGATGCGCGATTCAGGTTGCCTGCTGGCCATCGTGCTCCTTCTTCGTGGCCGGTCCCCTCCGACCGGCGAACACATCGAGGCTAATGCGTCCGCGCAGCGCGTACAAAAATGCCACCACCGTGGCGAGGATCGCGAGCCGCTGCGGCCAGGGGCCGAGCCTGACGGCGAGGGTCTGCCCGGACCGCAACTCCATGCGGGCCTGCAGGACGTCGGGTGTGAAGATCT
This sequence comes from Gordonia sp. QH-12, assembly GCF_001578675.1. NCBI lineage: Bacteria > Bacillati > Actinomycetota > Actinomycetes > Mycobacteriales > Gordoniaceae > Gordonia > Gordonia sp. QH-12. Next base: position 16,211 of record NZ_KQ969300.1, on the reverse strand, counting down.
CGCTCTCGGCGATCAGCGAACCGTCCGGCGCGATGAGCGCGCTGACTCCGCTGGTGGCCGCCACGACGACGCTGCGACCCGTCTCCACGGCACGGACCTGCGACATCGCCAGCTGCTGGTAGGTCATGTCGGTCTTGCCGAAGGTCGCATTGTTGGTCGGCACGAACAGGATCTGTGCGCCTTCGCGAACCGATTGCGCGGGTGCGCGGTCGAAAGCCACCTCCCAGCAGGTCGACACGCCCATCACCACGTCTCCGTGACGGGTGTGCGCGGTGAGGACCGCGGGTCCCGTGCCCGGCCGGAAGTCGCCGGCTCGATCGGCGTACGACGAGAAGATCCGGAAGAAGCTGCGCCACGGGAGGTATTCGCCGAAGGGCTGGACGATGTGCTTGTCGTACCGTCCCGAGGGCTGGTCGTCGGCGAATCCGCCGTGTTCGCCCCAGAGCAGCACGGTATTGGTGGTGCCGCCGCCGTCGAGGGGAATCCAGGTGCCGAAGGCCACCGGGGCGCCCACCGCCGTGACGGCCGCCCGGATGCTCTCGGCGGAGTCCCGGTACACCGTCGGAGGCGCGTCGGCCGCGTTCTCCGGCCACAGCACCAGGTCGGGCCTGCTGCGCCGGCCGGAGTCGATCTCGGCGGCGAGCCCGAGCGTCTCCCGGACGTGATTGTCGAGGACGGCGCGGCGCTGGGTGTCGAAATCGAGGCCCAGTCTCGGCACGTTTCCCTGCACGGCGGCGATGTCGCTGGTGCCGGCCGGCGACGTCAGCGGGCTTCCGATGCGCGACAGCGCCGCACCGGCGGCCAGGGGCACGACCACCGCCGCGATCGCCAGAGCGGCACCCGCCGATCGGGCGGTCCTGGTCGGTCGATGCAGGAGCCTGCCGATGACCTCCACCGCGGAGGCCCCGGTGAGCGCGATCACGAAGGCGACGCCGGGAACGCCGATCACCGACGTGAGCGGCAGGTACCAGCCGTCCACCTGGCTGAAGGCGGTACGCCCCCAGGGAAAGCCCCCGAAGGGGAAGGCGGAGCGGACGGCTTCGACGGTGACCCAGCTGAGTGCGAACCACAGCGGCCGCGCGCGCAGCCGCATGGTGACCGCCGCAAGAGCGCCGAAGAGCGCGAGATAGCCGGCCATCACGGCGGCGAGCGCGAGCCACGGCAGTGGTCCGACGTACTCCCCGATCCACGGCAGCAGCGGGACGAAGAAGGCGAGGCCGAAGACGAAGCCGGACCCAGCGCAGCTCTTCACCGACGGGCGGCCGACCGTCATGACGGCGTACAGCAGCCCCAGTGAGACGGGCGCCAGCCACCACACATGGTGCAGAGGCGGAAACGACGCGTACATCAGGCCGCCGGCCGCCGCGGCGACCGGGACCCGCTGCCACCAACGGACGGCGGTCACGCGCGACGGAAGATGGTCCGGCCTCCGGCGACGGTCTCGACGCACTCGGGCAGTCGAGCTCCCGGTGCCACATCCGGCAGGGCCGGCACCCGCGAGCGCGGATCGGTGGACCACCGCTGCACGTTCTCGGTGGCCGCTGCGACCACGAGTTCGTCCACCTCCCACACGGCGTAGTGCGCGGGCGCACCGGGGACCAGCGTTCCGGTGAGGCCGTCGTTGACCCCGCCGGCGCGCCAGCCGCCCCGGGTGCACGCCGCGAAGGCGGCGCGCGGCGAGATCGAACTCGAGGCCGTGCGATGGTGCGCCGCGGCCCGGACGGTGGACCACGGGTCGATGTCGCACACCGGGGAGTCGCTGGAGAAGGCGAGGGACACTCCGGCCTTCGCCAGCATCGCGAAATCGTTCAACCCGGTACCCCGATCGCCGAGGCGCGTGGCGTACAGATCCTCGGTGCCTCCCCATGCGGCGTCGAACAGCGGCTGCATGCTCGCGACGGCGCCGCACCGGGCGAAGATCTCGGCCTGGGCGCGGGTGACCATCTCCGCGTGTTCGAGACGGTGAACGCACCGCGCCAGGGCCGGTGTGCCGAGTTCGGCCGCCAACACCTCCATCGCCTGAGCGACGGCGGCCGCGGCGGCGTCACCGATCATGTGGAAGCCGGCCTGCACGCGGGCCTCGGTGGTGGCGCGCAGGTGATCGAGGATCACCTGCTCGGAGAGGTAGCTGACACCGCTGGTGCTCGACCAGTCGCTGTAGGGCTCGCACAGCCAGGCGGTGTGGGAGCCGAGCGCGCCGTCGACGAACAGGTCGCCGCCGATGGCATCGGCCCCGGTGCGGTCGAGGATGTGCCGCACCTCGTCGACGCACGACGCCGCCTCGCCCCAGTACCGCCGCACGCCGACCCCGTGGTCGAGGTCGGCGAGCGACCGGAAGTCGTCGAGCCCGCTGATGTCGGGGCCGCCGTTCTCGTGGACGGCGACCACACCGCGGGCGGCCGCGTGGTCGAGGGCCCGCAACTGGGCGCGCCTGCGCGCGGTGGCACCGATCAGATTGCGCGCTGTGGTGCGGACCCGGTGGTGCGCGTCCGCGACGAGCGGCTGTTCGGGCGAGTACCCGTGCTCGGACTCGAGTCCCGGAACCAGGCGGCGCAGCCCCGACGACGCCGCGGCCGAATGCTCATCGATCCGGGCGAGGTACACGGCGCGGCCGCCGGCGACGGCGTCGAGGTCGGACGTGGTCGGCGGCGAGTCCTGGCCCGGCTCGTCACTCGACCACGCCGATGCGTCCCAGCCGAGCCCCCAGACGAGGTCCTCATCGTGCTCGGAGAGGTACTCGGCCAGCATCCGCAGGCATTCCGAGCGGCTGGCGGCTCCGGACAGGTTGAGGCCGCCGAGCGCGATGCCGGTGTCGGTGAGATGAACATGGCAGTCGACGAACGCGGGGCTGACGAACCGTCCCTGCAGATCGATCACGTGCGCGTCCGGGTGCAGGGCCCGGCCGACGTCGTCGGTCCCTACCCATACGACCGTCCCGTCGGTCACCGCCATCGCGGTGGCGTCGGGTACCGCCGGCGAGGAGTAGACCATGCCTCCGAGGAGCAGCTGCGTCGTCACGCCGTCATTCTCCCAGACGGGTCTTCTGCCGCGCCGGTCGCGGTTCGCCAAGGTGACGGACTACTCAGTCGCGGCGGGTCGGCGGCAGCGACGGTAGGTCGGCGTGAACCGAGCCGTCCGGGTTGCGCACCGTGGTGTCCACGACCACGCCTTCGACCGTCCCGTCGACGTAACCGTGCCCGCCGAACCCGAAGCCTCGGCCGCCGGCGGGCCGGCCCCCGAGGTCGATCACCGTCATCCGGCCGGCCATCGCCGTGGCTCTGCGGGCAGCGGTGGCGGCGACCACCGGTCGCAGCAGGCGGCGCGCCGGCGGAGTCATCAGCAACAGTCCGACGATCGTCGACACGATCCCGGGAAGGATCATGAGCGTGGCGGTGACCGCGAACAGAGCGGAGTCGGTGATCGGGCGGCCCGCGCCGATCTCGTTCCGCATCGCCTTGCGCATGTCGGTGCCCAAGGTGCGGGCTCGGCGCCCGAGCACCGCGAACCCCACGCCGGCGGCGAGCACGGTGATGAGGAATGCCCAGGCGAATCCGAGGAAGTGCGCCATCGCCCAGAAGGCCGCGATCTCGGCGATCACATAGCCGACGAACAGGTATCGCATGTCAGGTCCTCTCTGCGCCGGTGCAGTCACCGGCGCTCACACAGAGTTCAACGAACGAGGACCCGGTTTTGCTCCCCCGCTGCTCAGCGACCTCGGCGCAGGCGGCTCACTCCTGTTCCGAGCGCGCCTCGATGTCGCCCTCGGCTTCGAGGTACACGCGGCGGAGTTCGGTCAGCATGTCGGCGGGTGGCTCGTGCCACATCTTCCGCTCCACCGCCTCGAGAAGCCTTTCGGTGATGCCGTGCAGGGCCCAGGGGTTGGCCGCATCGAGGAACTCGCGGTTGGTCTCGTCGAGCACGTACTGCTCGGTGAGCTGCTGGTACATCCAGTCGGCCACCACATCGGTGGTGGCGTCGTATCCGAAGAGGTAGTCGACGGTGGCGGCCATCTCGAAGGCCCCCTTGTATCCGTGCCTGCGCATTGCCGCGAGCCAGCGCGGGTTGACCACCCGAGCGCGGAACACGCGGGAGGTCTCTTCGTGCAGGGTGCGGGTGCGTACCGAGTCCGGGCGCGTGGAATCGCCGATGTAGGCCTCCGGTGCGGTGCCGGTGAGCGCCCGCACGGTGGCGACCATCCCGCCGTGGTACTGGAAGTAGTCGTCCGAATCGGCGATGTCGTGTTCGCGGGTGTCGGTGTTCTTCGCCGCCACCGCGATGCGTCGGTACGCGGCCCGCATGTCCTCGACGGCGGCGACTCCGTCGAGACCGCGGCCGTAGGCATAGCCGCCCCACTCGGTGTAGACCGCGGCCAAGTCCTCGTCGGTGCGCCACTGCTTGGAGTCGATGAGCTGCAACAGGCCGGCGCCGTACGTGCCGGGCCGCGAGCCGAAGACGCGCGTGGTGGCGCGGCGGGCGTCCCCGTGTTCGGCGATCGCGGCCCGAGCGTGCGCGGCGACGTAATTCTGCTCGTCCGGCTCGTCGGCGTCGGCCGCGAGCTGCACGGCATCGTCCATCATCGCCACGACGTGGGAGAACGCGTCGCGGAAGAAGCCGGAGATCCGCACCGTCACGTCGATCCTCGGGCGGCCGAGTTCGGCGAGCGGCACGAGCTCCAGATCGACCACGCGGCGCGAGCCCTCGTCCCACACCGGCGTGACGCCCAGCAGCGCCAGGACCTCCCCGATGTCGTCGCCGGAGGTACGCATGGCGCTGGTCCCCCACACCGAGAGCCCGACGGACTCCGGGTACTCGCCGTGGTCGGCGAGATAGCGTTCGAGAAGCGAATCAGCCATCGCCCGACCGGTCTCGGCGGCCAGCTGCGACGGGACGGCCTTCGGGTCGACGGAGTAGAAGTTGCGACCCGTGGGGAGCACGTTGATCAGGCCTCGCAGCGGCGATCCGCTCGGACCGGCCGGGATGAACCCGCCGGCGAGCGCATGCAGGACCCGGTCCGTCTCGCACGTGGTCTGGCGCAGTCGCGGGATCACCTCGTCCCCGGCGAAGGCCAGGATCCGGTGCACGTCGTCGGGTTGGCCGTCGGCCGCGGCCGCGACGGCCTCGGGGGTCCAGCCCCCCTCGGCGCAGGTGCTGACCAATCGCCTGGCTGTCGCCTCCACTCGGTCGACCTCCCCGCGCGCCGAGGCGTTCTCGGTGAGTCCGAGGGCCTCGCGCAGTCCGGGCAGCGTCTGCGAGCCGCCCCAGAGCTGGCGGGCGCGCAGCATCGCGAGCACGAGGTCGATCTCCATCTCGCCGTCTGGCGCCTGCCCGAGGACGTGCAGGCCGTCGCGGATGGAGGCGTCCTTGATCTCGCAGAGCCATCCGTCCACGTGCAGCAGCATGTCGTCGAAGACGTCCTCGTCGGGCCGCTCGGAGAGCCCGAGGTCCTGGTCCATCTTGGCCGCGGTCAGCAGTGTCCAGATCTGTTGCCGGATGGCGGGGAGTTTGGCCGGGTCGAGCGCCGAGATGTTGGCGTGCTCGTCGAGCAGTTGCTCGAGACGGTTGATGTCGCCGTACGTCTCGGCTCGCGCCATCGGCGGGATGAGGTGATCCACCAGGACCGCGTGCGCGCGCCGCTTGGCCTGCGTTCCCTCGCCGGGGTCGTTGACGAGGAACGGGTAGATCAGCGGCAGATCGCCCAGCGCCGCGTCGGTGCCGCAATCGGCCGAGAGCGCCACCATCTTGCCGGGCAGCCACTCCAGATTGCCGTGTTTTCCGATGTGCACCACGGCGTCGGCTCCGAAGCCCCAGCCGTCCCGATCGGGTCGCGACGCGAGCCACCGGTAGCTGGCGAGATAGTGGTGCGAGGGCGGAAGGTCCGGATCGTGGTAGATCGCGACCGGGTTCTCACCGAACCCGCGGGGCGGCTGCACCAGCAGCACGATGTTCCCGAAGACCATCGCAGCGATCACGATCTCGCCGTCGGGGTCGTGAGAGCGGTCCACGAACAGTTCGCCCGGAGGCGGACCCCAGTGCTCGACGACGTCGGAGCGCAACTGCTCCGGCAGCGTCTGGAACCACCGCGAGTAGTCGGCGGCGCCGACGCGGATCGGGTTCGCCGCGAGCGCCTCCTCGGTGAGCCAGTCGGCGTCCTGCCCGCCGGCGTCGATCAGCGCGTGCATCAGGGCGTCCGGATCGTCGTCGTCGGGCCGTGATCCCAAGCCCGGGACGGCCGCGTCGCCGCCGGCCGGACCGATGTCGTAGCCCGCATCCCGGAGGGCGCGCAGCACTCCGACCAGGCTGCGCGGTGTGTCGAGACCGACCGCGTTGCCGATGCGGGCGTGCTTGGTGGGGTACGCCGACAGCAGCAGGGCCACCTTCTTCTCCGCCGGTGTCACGTGCCGCAGCCGCGCATGGGCGACGGCGATGCCGGCGACGCGCGCGCATCGTTCGGGGTCGGGTGCGTAGAACGGGAGCCCGTTGTCGTCGAATTCCTTGAAGGAGAAGGGTGCGGTGATGATGCGGCCGTCGAACTCGGGCACGGCCACCTGGCTGGCGACGTCGAGTGGGGTCAGACCGTCGTCGTTGGCTGCCCAGTCGGACCGGGAACTGGTGGAGCAGAGCCCCTGCAGGATCGGGATGTCGAGCGCGGCGAGGCGCTCGACGTTCCAGGATTCGTCGTCGCCGCCGGCCGAGGCGAGCGCCGGCGTCGACCCGCCCGCGGCCAGCACCGTCACCACGAGCGCGTCGTATTCGGCGAAATGCTCGATCAGTTCATCGGGTGCGCTGCGCAGGGAGGCGCAGAAGACTCCGGTGGCGCGGGCCCCGTGGGCCTCGATCGCATCGCAGAGGGCGGCGACGTAGTCGGTGTTGCCCGCGAGATGCTGGGCGCGGTAGTACAGCACCGCCACCGCGGGCGCGTCGTCCGGGACGGCGGCCGCCGGCCGCTCGAGTACCCCCCAGTCCGGTGTCTGCGTCGGGCTGTCGAAGCCGAGCCCGGTGAGCAGCACGGTGTCGGAGAGGAAGTTGTGCACCGCGAGGAGGTTCTCGCGGCCGCCGGCCACGAAGTACGCGTGCGCCTGCGCGGCGACGCCGGCCGGCACCGTCGACAGTGCCATCAGATCCGGATCCGGATTGTGCTCCCCCGACAGCACGACCACCGGCGCCCGGCCGGCGAGGACCGCTGCCAGCCCGTCCTCCCACACCTGCTTTCCGCCGAGCAGCCGGACGACCACCAGGTCGGCGCCGTCGAGCAGGCCGGGCAGATCGTCGATCAGCGTGCGGGCCGGATTCGCGACCCGGAAGTCGGCACCGCAGGTGGCGGCCGTGCGCAGGTCGGTGTCGGAAGTGGAGAACAGGGTGATCACGGTGATACTCCTCGCCGGGAGTGCGCGCCCGGCGTCGTACGGTCACATCGGCCCGGTGGACCGAAGGTCGCCTGACGCTGCGGGTCTGACTCAGGACACACGCCGGCAGTGGCGGGCGGTGTCCCACACAGTGGCGCGACCGTGCCGGACTCGAACCGGCTTCCGCGCGGGCAGGCTGGGCTTCACTGTAGGCCATATCCTGGAGGGGTGAACAAACCCGCCGACCGCTGTCCCGGCGTCTTCCGCACCCATCCGGCCGACGACGGCCGGCTGGCCCGGATCCGGTTGTCGGGCGGGCAGGTGGAACCGGCCGCGCTGGAGGCGCTGGCCCTGGCCGCCGAGGAGTTCGGCGACGGCCACATCGAGATCACCGTCCGCGCGAACCTGCAGGTGCGCGGGATCGCCGACGACCGCGTGGACGCCTTCGCCGACCGCATCCTGGCGGCCGGACTCGCCACCGACCGGGCTCACGACCGCGTCCGGAACATCGTGGTGTCGCCTCTGAGCGGTCGGATCGGCGGTCTGGCCGATGTCCGGCCCGCTGCTCGCGAACTGGAGGCCGAACTGCATCGGCATCAGTGGACCCGCGACCTCTCGGGCCGGTTCTGGTTCGGCTTCGACGACGGCCGCGGTGACGTCACGGTCCGCGACGTCGACGTGCTCGGCGCGGCCGTGAGTCCCGACGAGGCGGCGATCCATCTCGGCGGCGTCCCGACCGGCCGGGTGGTGCCGCTGCCCGAACTGCCCGCCGCGATGGTCGCCGCCGCGGCGTCGTTCCACGAGCACCGTGCCGACGAGTGGCGGATCCGGGAACTCGACGATCGGGCCCGCGCTGCGGTGTCGGACGCCGTGGCGGGCTTCGGGCGTCTGGCACCGACCGAAGCCGCGGCCTCCGCGAATGGCGGCCGGCCGGACGTCCGAGAGCCCATCGTCGGATGGTTCGAGCAATCGGACGGACGGGTGCTGCTCGGTGCCGTCACCGAGTTCGGCCGGCTCTCGGCACGGCAGGCGCAGTTCGCCGCCGCCATCGGCACGCCGATCCTCATCACGCCCGAGCGCGAGATCCTGATTCCCGACCTCACCGAGGCCGTGGCCGAGACCGTGGTGCGCGTGCTCGCCCCGCTCGGGTTCATCTTCGATTCGGCCAGTCCGTGGACGAGATTCAGCGCATGCACCGGCTCGCCCGGATGCGGTCGGTCGCATGCCGACGTCCGCGGCGACCTGCTCGCGCACCTCGGTGCCCCGGATGCGGCGCCCGGTCGCGAACGCGAGCATTGGCTCGGCTGCGACCGCGGGTGCGGATCCCCGAACGGTCCGCACGTCCGGCGGATCGCCACGGGCGACGGCTACCGCACCGACCGTCGCGTCCCGGGCGGCTGATTCTCACCGGCACGGCGCGGGGCCGTACCGGGTCCACCGCCGCCGCCTCGGGTGCGTAATCTTGGGCACACCATGACCGAGTATGTCCGCGACGGAGCCGAGATCTACCGTCAGTCGTTTGCCATGATCCGCGCCGAATCCGATCTGACGGGCTTTCCCGCCGACCTCGAGCCGGTGGTGGTCCGGATGATCCACGCGTCCGGACAGACCGACCTCACCGACGACGTGGTGGCGACCCCGGGAGTGGTGACGGCCGCTCGCGCCGCCTTGGCAGCGGGCGGGCCGATCCTCTGCGACACCAACATGGTCGCGTCGGGTATCACGCGGCTGCGGCTTCCCGCCGACAATGCGGTCCGCTGTCACCTCAAGGAGCCGGGGATCGCCGATCTCGCCGAGCGGATCGGCAACACTCGGACCGCCGCGGCGCTGCAGTACTGGCGCGACGACCTGGACCGCGCCGTGGTCGCGATCGGCAACGCTCCCACCGCGTTGTTCGCGCTCCTCGACCTGATCGACCAGGGCTGGCCTCGTCCGGCCGCGATCGTCGGCGCACCGGTGGGCTTCGTCGGGGCCGCCGAATCATGTGCGGCGCTCGCCGAACGCACTGATCTGGAGTTCATCACCGTCACCGGCCGACGCGGCGGCTCGGCGATCACCGCGGCCGCGGTCAACGCTCTCGCGAGCACGGCGGAATGAGCGGTCCGGTGATGTCGACGACGGGAGCGGACTCCGCTGTGAACGGAAAACTGTGGGGTGTCGGCCTGGGGCCGGGCGACTCCGAACTGGTGACGGTGAAGGCTGCGCGGATCATCGGCGAGGCCGACGTGATCGCGTATCACTGTGCACGGCACGGTAATTCGATTGCCCGCTCGGTCGCGGAACCGTATCTGCGCGAAGGCCAGATCGAAGAACGGCTGATGTACCCGCTCACCGTGGAGACCACCGATCATCCCGGCGGCTACGCGGGCGCGATGGCCGACTTCTACGCCGAGAGTGCCGAACTCCTCGCCGGGCACCTGGCCGCCGGACGCGATGTGGCGCTGCTCGCCGAGGGCGACCCGCTGTTCTTCAGCTCGTACATGCACATGCACAAGCGGCTCGTCGACCGGTTCGAGGCGCAGATCATTCCCGGGGTGACGTCGGTGAATGCGGCGTCCGCGGCGCTCGGCATCCCGCTCGTCGAAGGCGAGGAGACGCTGACGGTCCTGCCCGGAACCGCCGAGGCCGGCGAGCTGATCGCGCATTTCCGGTCCGGCGAGGCCTTGGCGATCATGAAACTCGGCCGCACCTTCGTGAAGGTGCGCGACGCTCTGGCCGCCGCCGGGCGTCTCGACGAGGCCTGGTACGTCGAAAGGGCGTCCACCGACCGCCAGCGCGTGGAGCGCGTGGCCGACGTCGACCCGTCGTCGGTGCCCTATTTCTCCCTGATCGTGGTACCCGGGCGACGCAACAATCCGCTCGCCGCGGGAGGCGACCGTCCGCGCGGTGAAGTGGTGGTGGTCGGCCTCGGTCCCGGACCGGTGGACCAGACGACGCCGCAGGTGGCCGCGGAGTTGGCGGCGGCGACCGATTTCGTCGGATACAAGACCTACCTGAACCGGGTGGTGGCGCGCCCCGGACAGCGGGTCCACGCCAGTGACAATCGAGTCGAGGCCGAACGCGCGGAGTTCGCCCTCGACCTGGCCTCGCGCGGCGCCAGGGTGGCCGTCGTGTCGTCGGGCGATCCGGGGGTGTTCGCCATGGCGACTGCGGTGGCGGAGGCTGCTGCGGAGGAACGGTGGGCGCATGTGCCGGTGCGAGTGACGCCGGGGGTGAGCGCCGCGCACGCGGTGGCGGCCGCTGTCGGTGCGCCGATCGGCCACGACTTCGCCGTGATCTCCCTGTCGAACCTGCTCAAGCCCGGATCGGTCATCGAGGAGCGGCTCCGGCACGCGATCGCCGCCGACCTGGTGATCGCGATCTACAATCCGGCGTCGCCGAAACGCGTGGAGCAGATCAAACGTCTCAAGGAACTCCTGACCGAACTGGTTCCGGCCGACCGCGTGGTGATCGCGGGCCGTGACGTGGGCGGCCCGGGACAGCGCCTGACGGTGACCACGGCCGCGGACTTCGATCCGGCGACAGTCGACATGCGCACGCTGTTGATCATCGGCTCGTCGATGACCACCCTCGCCCGCAGGCCGGGCGGCGACCTCGTGTACACCCCGCGGCGCTACGCCTAGCGGATCTCTCCTCGGCCGGCCGGCCCGGACAGCCAGTCGAGGGCCTCGCTCGGGGTGTCGACGCGCGCGATCCCGTCGGGTTCCGCGGGACGGTCGACGACGATCACCTCGACACCGAGCCGCGCGGCGGCGCGGAGTTTGGCGACGGTCATCTCTCCCCCGCTGTTCTTCGTGACCAGCACGTCGATGCGGTGCTCGCGCAGCAGCGCCGTCTCATCGGCGAGACGGTACGGGCCGCGGGAGCGGAGAACCCGGTGATGCGGCGGCAGCGGCCCCTCGGGCGGATCCACCACCCGAATCAGGAACCACGCGTCGTCGATCTCCGCGAACTCGGACACGTCCTGTCTTCCGGTGGTGAGGAATACCCGGCTCCCGCCCCTCTCGGCGACCGCGGTCGCGGCGGCGGCGATGTCGGGCACGCGCGTCCAGCGCTCGCCGGCCCCGGGTGACCACGGCGGTCGTGCGAGGCGCAGATATCCGACCCCGGTCCGTTCCGCCGCCGCGACGGCGTTCGGCGTGATTCTGGCGGCGAACGGGTGCGTCGCGTCGACGATCGCGGTTATTGCGGCCTCGCCGATCCACGCGGCGAGACCGTCGACGCCGCCGAAGCCGCCGACGCGCACCCCACCGACCGGCAGACGCGGATCGGCGACTCTGCCCGCGAGGGAGGTGACGACCGGAACACCGGACTCATCGAGCAGGCGTGCGAGTTCGCGCGCCTCGCCGGTTCCGCCCAGGATCAGCACGGACGGCTCAGGCATGGCGGTCCTCACGCAGCTTCGTCATCCGGGCATGCGAGTAGAGATAGCTGTCGGTGCCGGCGGGATGCGTCCGGGCGTCCAAGACGCGCCCGACGAAGATCACGGCGGTCTTGGTGATGCGCGCCGCCGACAGTTCCGCGGGCAGTTCGTCGAGCCGGCAGCGCACGATCCGCTGATCGGGGCGCGAGGCGTACGCGACCGTCGCCGTCGGGCAGTCGGCGCCGTAGTGCGGCGCCAGTTCGGCGACGATCTGCTCGGTGCGGTGTGCGGCGAGGTGGAGGGCGAGAGTGACGCCGCTGCGAGCCAGGGAACCGAGGTCCTCCCCCGGCGGCATATCGGTCGAGAGCGTCGAGACGCGCGTCACCATCAGACTCTGCCCCACTCCCGGGACGGTGAGCTCAGTGTCGAGGGCGGCCGCCGCCGCCGCGAACGCGGGCACCCCGGGAATCAGTTCGTAGGCGATGCCCAGTTCGCGCAGACCGCGCTGCTGCTCGGTCAACGCCGAGTACAGGGCGAGATCGCCGGAGTGGAGTCGGGCCACGTCGTGACCGGCGGCGTCGGCGCGTGCGAGTCTGCTCAGGATCTCCGTCAACGGCATTCGCGCGGTGTTCACGATCTCGGCACCGTCGGGCAGACGACCGAGGAGTTCGTCCGGCACCAGCGATCCCGCGTACAGGCACACCGTGCATCGACTGAGGATCTCGGCGCCGCGAACCGTGATGAGGTCGGCGGCCCCCGGGCCGGCGCCGATGAAGTAGACGGTCATGTGTCCTCCCGCGCGGCGTCGTCTTTCACCGCGACCCATTGGACGATCGGCAGAGCGGGTCGCCACGCCGTGAGGCGGCCCAGTGGTGCGGCACGTTCCACGGACAGGCGGGTGAGGCTCCCCCCGTACCGCTCCTGCGCGTCGATGAACAAGTGCTGGGTCTCGATCGCGACCGCGTTTCCGACGATGCGTCCGCCAGGCATCAGCGCATCCCAGGCGGTGTCGAGGACGTCGCGGTCGACGCCGCCCCCGAGGAAGACCGCGTCGGGGTCGGCGGCTCCGGCCAGCGCCTCGGGCACCGCGCCGGCCAGCGTGAGCCGGTGACCGACGCCGAGCTTCTCGGCATTGCGTCGCAGGGCGGCGGCCCGGAGCCGGTCGGCCTCGAAGGCGACGGCCCGGCCGTCGCGCGTGCACCGCAGCCACTCGATACCGATGCTTCCGGCGCCCGCGCCGACGTCCCACAGCAGTTGTCCGGCGGCGGGAGCCAGGGCCGAGACAGAGAGTGCCCGCACGGTCTGTTTCGTCAGCTGGCCGTCGTGCTCGTACGCCTCGTCGGGCAGTCCCGGGCAGTGCGACGAACTCGGGCCCACACAGTCGAGCGCGGTGATGTTCAGTGGCGCGCACGGGCGGTCGTCCCATGAGCGAGCCAGTCCGGTCCGGACGGCCTGCGTCGCGGCTCCGAGATTCTCGAGCACACTCATCGTGGTCCAGCCGTACCCGTGCGCCCGGCACAGCTCCGCGATTTCGGCCGGTGTGGAGCCGTCTCTGGACAGGACCAGAAGGCGGATGCCGTCGCCGAGTTCGGGAACCACCGCCGAGGCGGGTGCGGTGACTGTGCTGACGATGGTGGTGGATGCCAGGTCCCAGCCCAGTTCGGCGGCCGCGAGCGAGACGCTCGACGGTGCCGGGACGATGGTGACGCGGTCGCGACCGACCTGTCGGACGATGGTGGAGCCGATGCCGTGGAACATCGGATCACCGCTGGCCAGCACGTGAATCGTGCCATGTGCCGAACTGTCGCGCAGCACTTCGCGCAGGTGCTCGGACATCGGCGAACGCCAGGGCACGGTGTCCGCGGTGAGGTGTTCGGCGACCAGGTCGAGTTGGCGCGCCGAACCGTACACCGTCGTCGCCTCGTCCAGCGCTGCTCGGGCGCGGGCGCTCAGTCCGCTCCATCCGTCGGCTCCGATTCCCACCACGACGAAGCGGGCGGGCTGCTTCGCCTCGGACTCTCCCGTCATCGCGGCAGCCTCCGCCAGACGGGGCGGGGAAGCAGGCGCATGCCGAAGAAGATGGGCCGGAGCACACCGGGGATCCACACCTCGCCTCTTCCCTTGCGATAGGCCTTGGCGACGGCGTCGGCGACCTGATCCGCGGTCCTGGCGAAGGGAGCGGGCTCGACTCCGGAGGCCATCAGCTCGCGTGTCATCGCACCGACCACGAATCCGGGCCGCGCGAGGAGGAGGCGGACGCCGGAACCGTGCAGCGCGTCGGCCAGCCCGCTCGCGAAGCCGTCGAGCCCGGCCTTGGTGGAGCCGTACACGTAGTTCGCGCGGCGCACGCGGACACCGGCGACCGACGAGAACACGATGATCGTGCCCGACCCCTGGCGTCGCAGGGCCACCGCGAGAGGAGTCATCACGCTTATCTGCGCGTAGTAGTCGGTGTGGGCGATCTGCAAGGCGTGGGCCACATCGGTCTCCGACCGGGCCGCGTCGCCGAGAATCCCGAACGCCACGATCGCGACGTCCACCCGGGCACCGTCGCGGAACAGCGATTCGACGAGTGCGGTATGCGAGGCGATGTCGTCGGCGTCGAACGCCACGGTGTCGACCGCGGTCGCGCCCGCCGACAGCAATGTCTGCGTCTCACCGGCCAGGTCGTCGGGTCGGCGCGCGGCGAGGACCACGCGATTTCCCTCGGCCAGGCGCGCCGCCGTCGCCACCCCTATCTCGCTGCGTCCACCGAAGACCACGATCGTTCCCACCGGACCAGTATCGCCGGTGCTGCCGGACCGCGACGCGGCCGGGTCGATGACGGCGCGACGTCGCCGATACCGTGGGGACCATGAGCCGAACCGTCGCCGAACTGTCCGCCGAAGCCGCCCAGATGCTGTCCGAGTACCACCTCGCGACGCTGGCGACCACCCGAGCCGACGGAACGCCGCATGTGGTGGCAGTCGGCTTCACCTTCGACGGCGACGCGCAGAAGGCACGGGTGATCACCTTCGAGGGCTCGCAGAAGGTGCGCAACGCCGATCGGGGCGGATACGCGGCGCTGACGCACGTGGACGGCCCACGGTGGCTGACCCTCGAGGGTCCGGTGACCGTCCGCCGCGATCCGGTCTCCGTGGCCGACGCCGAGGCACGGTACGCGGCTCGCTACCGGACTCCGAAGCCGAATCCCCGCCGCGTCGTGATTGAGATGGACATCGCGCGCGTGCTCGGGTCGGCCGGAATGTTCGGCACTGCTGCTGCCGGATGAGTCGCGGGCCGAGGTCACGGAGACCTCGATGACGCGAGGTCTTCCCCGAAGATGCGGGGACCGGCGCCGCGCTGCGTCAGATGCAGGGCGCGGACCATGTTGGTGCGTTCGTCCTTCGGGATCGCGATACCGTCGCCGGCCAGGACCGCGCGGGCCGCGGCGACAGCATCAAGCGGGTCGGACTTGCCCCTTGATTCGTTTCTTGTCCTTGCCGCCGCCGTACACTTCGGCCACCGACAGCCCTGCCGCCTGGAGCACGCTGGTGATTCCCCGCCCGTAGCTGCTGGTGCATTCCACCCCGACGGCACTGACGTCGTGACCATCGAGGCACGAAGTCACCGCCCGGTACCCGGCCGAGGTCGCCGGGAACTCTCGCCTCGGCCGGCTCGCCGCCGACCGAGGTGATGACTGCGACGGCGCTCGGCGGGCGGCGGCGGTCAGACAAGACATCGGTTAGGCAACCGGCCAAGCTCCTGATCAGGTCATGGCCACCGCCGCTCGTGAACATTCGACGCCCCACACCGACCGGACAGACCAATTCGTGGACAACCCAGCAGGGAGTCAGTCGTACCCGGAGTCACGACCGTCGTGGAACTACCAACCATCATCAATGTCATACCCCGTTGGTAGAGTTCTGGTAGGTCAAGAAAACATGGTGTGAACAGCTGAAACACTCGGGGGAGGTGACAGCGATGACCGATCCGATCACCGATTCGATCGCCACTGTCGTCGCCACCGGCGCGCTGCCGGCGCGGCCCGCCGAACTACTCGCCCTGATCGATGCCGCGGCGGTCAAACTCGCCGAGACCTCCCTGTCGCCGGAGACCGAACCGGACCTGTTGGCGCACACACAGACCGCCGAACGCATCCGGCGACGCTGGGACGGCGTTTCGTCCAGATTGTTGGTGGAGGTCTCCGACCGCAACGCGCACCGCACCGCCGGCTACCTGAAGCCACACCAATACCTGTCACAAGGGCTGCGGCTGGGAACCCGCGAGGCCGGCCGACGGCTGCGGATGGCCGAGACCATCGGCGAGTTCTCCAACTTCCAAGGTGAAACGCTGCCGCCACGGAAGCCCGCCACCGCCGCGGCAGTGGCGGCCGGGACCGTCGGCGCAGAACACGCACTGGTGATCTCCGCGGTGCTGGCGAAAGTGCCCGGCTGCATCTCACCGGAAGTCAAAGCCCGCGCGGAGGCGGAGTTGGCCGAGGCTGCCGTCGGGTTGAATCCGGA